>CACZVX010000028.1 GCA_902784755.1 uncultured Prevotellaceae bacterium | reverse complement strand
AGTCTGACGGGCACGGCAATCCTCGACACCCACATGTCTTCCTTGTTCGTGCTGTAGGTTACCCACAGATGACCGTCTTTCGGTGTGCCGTTGCCCTCCTGGATGCCACGCACATACTGCGGACCGTAACTCTTGAACTGTCCGCCGTGGCGCAGGGGCATCACGTCGCCGTGAACCAGCGAGAGCGTATTGTAATCCAAACCGTCACTGCTGAGGCTGATGGCCAGCGGCCAGCGGTATTCTGCCGGGTTATAAACCGTGGCATAGGAACCGTCGCTCAGTCGCTGTCCCCATATCTTGGCGTTGCTGTTCACCAGTCCGGGAGCACGGTAGGCAGGCTCACGCCAGGTGTTTCCGCCGTCGGCAGAGATAGACATTAGGGCGTGTTTCCACAAGCCTACCTTACGTCCGTCGGGTAAGGTATAGCCGCTGAAAGCCTTCAATGGCGACTTGAATGGCAGAATATCGTCACCGCGGTCACTCTCTTCCGCCCATTGCATGCGCTGCATCGGGTCGGCTATCAGGGCATCCACGGCCTTTACGAAATTTTTGTCCTTGGCTTTTTTGTAGAAAGGATAGTCTGTATTCTTTTCGTTGAAACCGTGGTTGTAATGGATGAAATAGATGGGACCGAACGTTCCGTCCTTCTTGATTTCACGAACCACGCGTCCGATGCCGTTTCCATCGTTGGGGTCATCCTTCATCGTCTGGCAAATACCATAGTAACCAATGGCTATCAGCTTGCCGTTGGGAGCCACATACCAGCCTACCCGTTGGTGCATCACCGCTTTTAGGTTATGAGCTGGCGGCAGGGTGGAACCTTCCTTGCAGAAACCTTCAGGAACATTATATTCCGGAAAGAGATCCACAGGTTGCGTCCAGGAATAGCCATCCTCAGAAGTCTGTAGCATGGTCTTTCCCGGTGCTTCGTGCTCATGACGAGGGTCGGTGAGATAATGCATATAGAACTTTCCGTTCCAATAAGCCATCATCGGCTGGTGGTTATAGGTCCACGGCTTCTCGCCGCGCATGGTCTGAATGTTGTGCACGCCGATGGTGGGCTGCAGTCCGCCGTCATGACGTTCTGGCCGTGAGATGGCTGTTCCCGTATAATGTACACAGTCTCTGTTATATTTGACGAGGCCTTCCACTAGTTTTTCGTCAGCCATAAACACCGTTCCATGCTTATGTCCAACGGGGAACTTCACACTGCCCGTCTGGTCCTGGAAGGTCTTGAAGTCTTTTGTGCGGTGGGCTCCGTAAATCTTATGGCTGTAAGAATCATAGTAGATGTAATACCAGTCACCGACTTTCGCGGTGGAAGGACCCTCCGTAAATTGTTCGGTAAAAGGCTCTGAAGCTGCCGACCATGGGCCGTAAGGACTCTTGGCAAAAGCAACCTTGATGTTGCGCATCGGGCGGGTGTTGTCCTTCACAACCATCACATAGTCATTGTTTCCACGTTTCACCAGCGTAGCATCGATGGCAGAGAAACCCGGTTCATAGAACAACTGCGTCTTGGAGAAGGTATGGAAGTCCTTGGTCGTCATATAATACAGACGGTGGTTGTTCTTGTGCTCCTCCTGTCCGTCGGGGAAACGGCCCGGCACACACGAGGCCCAGATGATGAGATATTGCCGTTTCACGTCATCATAAAACAACTCCGGTGCCCAAGTGTTTACGGTCGTGGTGTCCATGCCCGTCTCAATAAAGCGCTGGGAAGTCCAGTGAATGAGGTCTTTAGAGGAACTGTAGCCAAAGCCGCGGTCGCCACGCCAGCTGCTCGTCCATACCAGATGGAAAGTACCGTCGGGACCTTTTACAATACTTGGGTCGCGCATTACTTTCTGCACACCTACCATCGGTCGCAGGAAAGTTCCTTGAATGCTGTCCCAGGTTATACCATCATAACTATAGATGAATCGTAACCCCTCGTTGGCTGGTTCATGAAATGACGTGCTGACATAGATGTCCTTTGCCAGCGAGTTCGAAATAGATAATAAAAGTGTTGTTAAAAGTAATAGAAAAAGCCTTTTCATATCGACGTCTTTAATTACTTTTAAGACGCAATGAAAAGGCTTTTGTAATCATTATTTATGGGGTTTCAGGTTTCAAGATTCTTCACTCTTCACTTTTCACTCTTCACTTTGAGTCCGAACTCCTTACTGATATAATTATTCAGGCTTTTGCAACACTCGGCACTGAATGTCTGACCACAGGCAATAAGCTGATCCCATTGTTCCTCGCTGAGTCCGCGTTCAATGTTTCCACGGGTAATGTTGTATTTCATCATGCCATAAACCAGTCCTGCATTAAAATTGTCACCTGCTCCGATGGTACTGACAATATTATCAGTTACAACAATGGGGTAACTCTTTCGGATACCTCCATCAGCGCGAAGCTCAATCGGCTGGGAACCCTGTGTGTAGATGAATTTCTTGCAATAGAAGGAAATCTCCGCATTATACACCTTATCGGCATCGTCCTTCTTGTACATGACTTGGAAGTCCTCTTTTGAACCGCGCACGATGTCGGCCATTTCCAGATTCTCCAGAATGTTGGGAGTCAGCTTCATCACCTCGTTTTTATGGGAGGGTCGGAAATTCACATCGTAATAGAGAATGGCTCCTTTCTGACGTGCATATTCTAAGAAGCCCTGTACCTGCGGACGAATGACAGGATTAATGGCGTAATAGGAACCAAACATTACGATATCGTTCGGTTGCACATCGGGCGTAACGAAATCCAGTTGGTCATTGGGATGGTCCTTGTAGAAAAGATATTCTGCATCGTTCTGCTCGTTGAGAAAAGCCAGTGAGAGCGGTGACTTTGAATCAGGAAACACATTGATATATTCTGCATCAACTCCGTTTTCCTTGAGGAATGAGATAATCATCTGCCCCACGCGGTCGTTGCCCGTCTCGCTGATAAACTGTGTCGGAACGCCAGCGCGTCCCAATGAAATCATGGCATTGTAAGTGCTGCCCCCAGGCACTGCGCCGATGGGCTGATTGTCTTTGAAGATGATGTCGAGCACCGTCTCTCCGATTCCTATTACTTTTCTCATTCTATTATCTTTAGTTAAGTGCAAAAATACAAAAACTTTTTCAGATACCAACAAATAAGACGGTTTTTATCAGAAATTTGTTTTCTCTATCCTCAAAACTAAAATTACAAAAAGGAAATCCCCTCTTTTGGAGGGGATGGGTTAGGGGCAGGAATGGGGTGTAGCGGTTAACTCTCAGGTTGAGGCTCTATCATGAATCCCCGGCAAACAGCAGGAAATTCACTTGATAGCCCTTCACATACTGCAAGAGGGGATCAACGGCCCAAGTCAGTTCCGAAGGGAACCCCACCCGTAGATACATCCACGTATTGTTTTTCAGTTTGATGTCTTTTTCGAAGAAAAGTCTCCGGTCACCCACATTCCCTGCCAAGAGGAACGAGTTCTGACTCACCGATTTTGTCACAGCCCCCATG
Source organism: uncultured Prevotellaceae bacterium (assembly GCA_902784755.1). Classification (GTDB taxonomy): domain Bacteria; phylum Bacteroidota; class Bacteroidia; order Bacteroidales; family Bacteroidaceae; genus Prevotella. Next base: position 46,876 of record CACZVX010000028.1, on the reverse strand, counting down.
TTAAGATCCTCGTATTTCTCCTGTACCGACTTCTCGCTTTCATCATCGTAGGCCACAGCCAATAGCGTGACCCCATGATATTCAACGTGCAGTTTCCGCTCCCTCGAATCAGACATATATTTCATAAATTCAGGATATTCCACCGCAATGCTATCCTTATAGTTTCTCCATTTCTTCCATTTGGCCGTTTCAAAGCGATTTCGCAACCACTTGCTGTCATAGAATACCGTGTCAACCTTCTTCAAGGAGTTATCCACAAAAACCGTGTCATGAACTACTTCCCTCTTCACGACCTCTTTCTGATGGCATGCGCTGACCATGAAGACCATCATCAGTGCAACCATTGCATACTTCCTTACAACTTTTGGAGTGGCCATTTTAATTACTCGCTTAAATAGGAAAACTCTTCAAGGTCAAATTTTTTAATTAGATTTCTAACAGCCTTATTTTCCATTAAATCCTCCATTCTGGTTGGCTTATAAGTAGATGCGCTTGTCTCATTCCTCATTATCACAGCACCCGTTTCCTTCTTATAATTAAGAACAAACTCGCCCAATGGCTTAAAACTATTCTTTCTCACAATTATTTGCATCATTCCACGTAGGTCTTCGCCATGCTCATCCATGTAGATATGATAATATTCAGGACGATGTACAAACATTACAACATCTGCAAGTTCCTCAATATAACAGGGATCTGGCAAATTCGTCAGTTCAGGTCGCCTTAAATCGTAATCATCATCATAGCCTGAAAATTTGTTCAACATTGTCCCTACAATAATTGGCAGGTTTTCCTGGATGGCCAATTGTTTCAGCGAACGCATCACGTTTGCTGTTCTCTCTGAAGGACTTCCGTTTTCATTTCCTAAATCAATCATTTGCAGACAGTCTATGAAGATGATACTGATGTCCTTTTCTTTGATGCATTTTCGTGTGGTTTCAATCAATTCATCAAGGGGTAGCCCCAGACTGTCATGTATAAACAATGAGTCATCGTCTAAAGTTTGTATGCCCTTATCAAGTTCTTTCCACTGATGCGGTTCCAAACAACCTGTATGCAAATCAAGCGTGGGAATGTCGCAGTGGATGGACAGAAATCTGGAAAAATATTCTGACTTCAGCTTTTTTGTCGAGAACAACAACACGGGAAACTCGCTCTTCTGCACGATATTATCTATCATCGACAGCATAAACTCCTCTTTTCCCATGCAGGCTCTTCCGCCAATGACGTACACCTTTCCGTTCTCAAAGCCGTCCGTCAAATCATCCAGTGGTCGGAATCCAGATGATATTCCCAACCTACTCTCATTTGCTATTTTTACCTCTATCTCATGAAGGCAGTCCTTCAACATCTCACGCATGCTGGAGCATCCAATTTCACCCTTAGTTTCTTTCATACTTATCATGTTTTATAATTATTTACATTCCTGCACCCTACACTTCTCAATCTCCACATGTAACGTTCTGGCCGTTCTGAAAAAGATATCCAACATCAGTTTCAGATAGTCTTCAATGTTAGGTATCTGCTGCACAAACAAGAAATGCTTCTTAATATGAACGACCACCTCGTCAGAATCCGTGATACTATAAAAGACAGATACCATTCCCCTAGCATTGATGTCGTTCAACACTTGCCGTACTCTTGAGAACTCATCAATGTCGAACTTCGAGAAGTTATGGCACCAGGGTCCTATCAGATTCACGAACTTACAATCATCTACAGCCTCCATCAAGAAGATTACTCCCTGGTACTCAAACTGTATGCGTTCATCCTCTGTGCATTTGGGCTCACTTCCAATCTTCTTAATCGTTGTTAGTGCCAATTGCCTTGTACTGAAAGTTTCTTCCATATTCGACTCTTTTTCTTGATAACCTTCTTGATCGGTATTCATGACGGGGCTATAGTCGTTGCTGTCATCCCTGTAATAGTAGCGATAGAAATAGTATAATCCGAGAAGTGCAATAATTACCAATATATGCTCCATATTTCAATTTATCCGTTTAAAGTCATCACCAATTTGTCGCCAAAATAATCGTGAGAGGCTGTGGCAGTTTATACTTAGGATTCTACTTACCTTGAATGTCCTGTCTTCACCTATGTCTGTTCTATAAGCCTCTATACTCATCGTCGTTAGAACGGCGGGTTATTAACTACCTCTAAGTCAAAGTACTCAAAGAGTTCTCGGACAGAAGGATTGTCATCAAGATACTCCAACGTTTCAGCCGTTGTCTTTTTTCCCGTTTCTTCCTGTATAATATGCTCATGATGCCTCTTCTCAAGATAATCAAGAAACTGTTGCTGGTTGTTGATGTCGAAAGTATCCCAAATGATTGTGTATTCCTTGTCAATATATCCGTAACAATGTTCTTTCTGCGTATTACGTAGTAATTCTTCTGCTTCATCACCCCAATACGTGTCATCCGATACCCCATATTTCGCTATAAAATCTTTTGTAACAGTTTCTCTCCAGTGTCTTAACTCCATTGATAGCCAAATCCCCTTTGGCCTTAAATTTTCAATTTCTAAAAGCATCTTATTTATTATCGGGCGATTAAGAATTGCGAGCAGAGATAATTCAGCATTTTTGTAATTCTCTACAGTTCTCCATGCCTTAACTTATATGCTCCTTTGCAAAATTTGTAGCAAAGCATAAAAAACAAATCTTTCGCATCTCTCAAGGTTATGGGTTCCCCCAAGATACGCTTAATTCTGAGCAAATCATATTCACTCAATCGCGTTTTATCAACTACAAAGCCCTCAATGTCAGACATACGGGCACATATATCATAGTAATTACGCCTCTCATTCAGTTTATCATAGTTTTTCTTTATAAAGTCAATAGGAAAGTATCGGATGATTAGCCCGGTAAGTGTCTCTTCATGATACCTCTCCCACAGTCCTTGAAGAACAGGAATGAAGCAATCATCCCAAAAGACAAACAGTTTCCTGTATGCCCAGTCCCTGTCTGATTTTCCCGATTCCAAGAAAGCGAACAGAATTTGCTTTTGGTATCTCCAATCCAAGGCATTAAATCGCCTATCGATTTCATAGCGCGACACCTTTACCTTACCACCTTTTTTATCAAGAAAACTCTTGATAACTGTTGAGATAGGAGTATTATGTTTTCTTTTCTCGTATTCCATACCAATATACTATTTCCACGACGGTTTCTTCCACTGATAATTATTGCCGTTCGAGTCACCATACCGTTCTTTTCGTATTTGGGACTTCACCCATTGCTGATCACTTTTGGTAGAAACGTTAAGGATGGCAGTAATCTTCTGCCTGTCTATTCCAGCCTTGTAACGTTCGCGCAGTTCTTTACGGATAAGAGCCACATTTCCACTCTTTTTATCCTTAAACTCCTCAATCAGTGCGTCAATGTCAAGGTTCTTGATACGTTCCTCGCGTTTCCCCACCTTGTCGGCAAACAGCACCTTGAATGCCGTCTGCTTCAGCGGATGCTTTTCGTCTAATAGCCTGTTTCGATAAACATTTATCAGTTGTTCCCTCGTCAGGTTAGGTAGCACCTCCAGGCATCTCCTCAACTCATTCTCATCCCATTTCGTGAAATGAAACTTCCGGCATTGCTTCAAAATGAACTCGTAGTCTGTCATAATAGAAATAGATTTGAAGGCAAAGATACAAACTTGCACCTTTGCCTCCAAGCAATTCCGCCTCACAAGCCTTGTGAAATCGTGATTTTATTCCCAGACAACCAAATCTCTGGGTAGCGTTATTTTCTTGGCTTCACCGCGTTCTCCTGTTATATAATAGTTCTTTGCCAGATGATCGTCGAATTTATTAATAAAGGATGCTCGTATTCGCGCACATTTCTCATTTATTGAATTTAAGAAAGGATTAGTGACATCCTCTATGCTTTGCAATGAGCGGTTGTTCATTCCAAATGGTCGCAGTTCTTTGTAAATGTCAATTAACTCCTGTCTGTAGTCTGGTAAGTGCTTGAATATGATGCCTTCAGGATGTTTTAGAAATAAAAAGAATATGGCTTTTACAAGTGGTTCCATTTTAATAACCATATTATTGTAATCAGGCAACAGTATTTCATATTGCTTCGTAATTACAAGTTTGCTCAGTTTGTCATTCTGGTGTAGAATTTTTTCCATTAATGCCATTGGTACACCTAACTCTCGCAATTCCTTTACTTGTTTACTGAATAAGAGTAATCGAGTCTTTACCTGTTGATCCAAGGAATTGAACATATTGTCTGCATAGTTCTCATTCTTTTCAAAACCTGAACTGTACAAACCGGCACTTCCTACTCCGTAGTTACCTCTCTTGTATCGATACGCTTCAGCGTCTTCCTTATGGCTTTTTAATATTTCTGCTATCTGCTCTTTATAAGAAAGAGCCTTATTATCCAACCCCACCAGAGGATAATAGTCAAAAACAGTAAGTCCATTGCCCTTTTTTGTTCTATAAAACAAAAAACCAGGCTTTAGAAAGCGTGCATCATCAGGATCTTCCAGATAGTCCAACAAGTCGGTTGTTTTGATGTCAGGTATCTTCTGAACAATATCTTGAGACAAAAAGGGGTATTTATATAAGAGATGTTCTTGTTTAATCCTTTTTGAAAGTTTGGGCATGTATATAAGGTCGAAAGAACCGTATTTGTACTTGTTGAATGTATGCTTCCATAGCCACCATCCCCACGTCTTCAGATAGCGGTTGAATTTCTTATGGTATTCATTTTCAATGTATATGGCTCCATAATGATCTACATCAGGAAAATTCATGAAGTAAACAGAACAAGAACTTCCTCGCAATTTTATTTCTTTACAATCTATCATATTAGGCTCTTAATCCAAATGCATACTTTGTTTTCTTTAGCGTCTCATCAAAGACAATATTCTCTATTTGCGGCCAATACTCATAGATAAAGTCGTAGGAGATATTATTAGGTTCCCATGGGTCGTCACTTGCCTTTATAAAGGGGCTGAGTCTCAATGTGCGCAGATTTTTGCAAGAAGTAAAAGCATCGCGTTTAATGTTGGTTACAAAAATAGGAATAGTATATTCAGTGTCTTTTGAAAAGCAAAACATTAAGCAGACGGTGGTGAGACGAGGTATCCCAAAGAACAAAGCATCTTCCATAGTCCAGAACATGCTTTCTGGAACAGGTTTCTCGGATGTTGTAATATCTACCTTTTCGGCGTATTCTTTCCATCGCTTTTTGGCGTAAGTGATTAATTTTTCATTTATGGGCATGGTTATTTGATTAATGCTCCAGCAATCACGACAGCAACTGCCGCCAAAGTCCTTGATATTAGATGACAAATGTATATGCTGCAACGAGTGACATCCGTTAAACATTCCTACTGTGCAGGACTTCACTGGTTCTGGCATGATAAACTCTTTCAGAGAATAACAGTCTTCAAAAGCCCTCTCCTCAATCACTTCAAGTTTTTCATTAGTATCTATTCGTTCCAAATGAAAGCAACGCCGAAAAGCCTCTGTATCAATGACTCGGAGTTTTTCGGGTAACTTAAAAGATTTCAAACTTCTGCAATTACCAAACATCCGTTTGGGAATTTCCGTTATGTGAGACGGCAGTTCAACTTTTTCCAGAGAAGAACAGTTCATAAACACTTCTTCGCCTATGATAGTAACAGACTCAGGTACAATAATTTCTTTAAGTGATACGCAATTAAAGAAAGCCCTTTCCCCTATTCTCTTTACCGTTGAAGGAATACTGACCCGTTTCATAACATCGCAACAGGCGAAGCAACGGTGATAAATATTCTTCACGCCTTCTGGCACATCAAATTCTTCTACTCTCTCATCTACATATAGCAAAGTCCGGCCACCGGCAGCATATACAGCGACCTTGTCAACCACATATGCATTAGGCCAGTCTTCCCAATCCTTGAATCTCTTTTGCCTGCTGTCTGGTAAAAGACGGCTATCCAAAGCCTTCTTCTCTTCTTCTTCCATTTTCCTCCGCTCTTTATCAAATTGCTCAGAATTAAAGTACTTCATATAAGCTCTTTTTATCCCAAGTTTTGGGGCATCTGTTAATATACGAATCATTTTGTACAGAGGTTCTATAATAAGATAATATAACATCATAAATGGAAATGCCACAATAGTAATCACAAGTGCTATTATAAATACTTTAATACCACCTATGTCTTTTACCACATCCTTAAGATAATCTTTGAAATCAAGCAATTTCCCAATCATAATTCCACGAAACTCTTTTGTTCGTTTATCTATTGCCCGCAATCACATCAACGGTGTCCTTAATCATGCGTTCCAATGCAATCTTTATGAAAGGTTGGAACTGCAATGACCAGTGTACCAAAGTATACCGTCCATCCTTCCTTTTTTCATTAAAAAACAGGAAAGCCATGATGGTGAGAACAACCATGGAAACAAACCCCACTAGTTGGTAATAGCCGTAAGGCATTGGGGCGAAAAGAACTGCAAGAAGTAGGTATATGAGTATTCGCAACATAATAAAGCTTACGTTGATTTTCGAAATGTTTCGAACAGTTTGTATAAAGCAAATAGAATCAAAGGAATGGCTATTGCGTAAAGACAAAACTCTGAAAAGTCATATGTTCCCAAGTCAGAAGATTCTAGAGGAAATAGTGGACTATTATTATTACCCTCTCTATACCCTAATCGCCTTTCAAATGAAGAAAAACGAGTTGGATGAACTAATCCGTGCGATAAAGCATACAGATTAATAGCAAGCCATATCAAATATACATAGCCCAAGGCTTGAAAGATTTTCTTTTTTTTCATAGCAATTATCAAATTTCTTTCCCAATATTACAGCCATAGTATAGGGCTTAATAAAGAAAAATAAGATCCGTATTCTTAGAAAATTGTCGCTCTCATGATTCTTTACCCAATTATACTCTCACTCTCATCATTATGCTTGTCTTTGTTCTTTAGTACGGCCCCCTTACTGGTGTTGGCATAGCAATATACACAGAAATGGCGACAGGTATTATACATACCAATGTCTTTACTTATCATGCAACCACAAATTTTTCGCTGACCTTTGTCTTTCAGATTCTTTGGTTTATCCGGAATTGGGGGGATTTCGCCAAACATATCGCGTTCCGGCAACTTTCCTGTATGGAGATAATAGGCCAATTCCTTATCATCGGCAAAGATGCGTTTCATTAGTTCGCCGTCAATACAGCAATTATGCTCTATCCCATACTGCGAAAGTTCCATATCTTCTGCGCATGTGGCCATTTGCAGATTCCATCCATCTTGCTTCCATATTTCACGCAGTTTCACAAGACCGTCAACGATTTCCATCCGTTGGGTATCAGACATTTCAGCTCTTTCTACATCTTCTTTCGTGAAATATGAGGTTTCTTTGATTAAGTTGTTCTGTACCTTCCGATATGCTTTCACATCAACGAAACTGAACACAAGTTTATCTGTGAAACCTTTCAACTCATTTCCTATATGCCAGATACGAGTCAATAGCATACGAGGTGTAAGTTGTGGTGTCACGATTAGGGGATCAAAGCGCCATATAACCCTTTCTTTGCCTATCATTTGCGACAACTTCTTGAATGTTTCTATACGCTTAGCCACTGGTGGCACATTCGGTTCGAAGCCCTCCTGCATATAGTCATTTAATGTTACTTGGAAATAATAATGTATCCCTCGCTTGTTAAGTTCTGGCAAGTATTGAATGATTGGTTCTGGATTCTTCGTCCAAAAGACTATCACCTTGCAATTTTTGAACGAGATATACATCGGCTGTTGGTTAAACGGATTGTACCACACACAATACCCTTTAGCTAAGCGGTTAAAAAACCACTTGGCATAAAAGGCGGGGATGTCAGTAGAACGGCTTGCAGATATGATTACAGGAGCCGTTGCTTCTACAATCTCACCAGAGTCCGTACGAATTGAAACTTTTTCAGAAACCATATATTTTTGAAATATAATCTAATATTTTATTAATAGGGATATTAGCGTATATCTCGGCAAGCCATTGCATTTTTGCACTACGAGGTTTAAGCTTATTATCCATATATGCTCTAATTCTTTCAAGAACACGTTCGTTAGTTCGATCATGCCCAGCATAATAACCAGGAACTATTCCTTTCTTTTTGTCATTATAGGTATCATTATGATTTCCTACAAACCATTCCATATCCTCAATAAATTGCCTGTTGGCACGAGAATCAGAAATAAAAGTAGAACATTCATATATCCACGCTTTGTCATCAAGTATAGATTTTCCCACCCGAGAAACTGCCTGCATTGCTTTTTCAGGAGAGGAAGATTCTTGTTTTTGTTCTTCTTTATTAATTATATCTTCGTCACCTGTGAATGCGTTTATTACGGTTTGAGTAACATTTTGCAATCCATCAACAAAACCATCAAACAAACCTTTTTCTTGTTGAGTAGGTTTCTTGCTTTGGCTTTGTTTCTTTGCTGGTATGCCTATACGTTGGTTATAGTCAGGAACATAGTGTTCCTGCAATCTTGTCCATGCTGTACTTGGGCCATTCTTGCCAGGCTTCCAACCTTCGAAATTGTCAAGCATTGTTATGAAAGCGAAAAAGTCTTGATTATCACCGTTTTGAGCAAAGGCCTCTTCAAGTGAATTAAGAAGTTTTTGCTTATCTCTTTTAATTACAGATGCCGCAAATACTCTTATACCATTTTGCCAATCTTTAAGAGCCTTTTCTTCTGGATTTTGAAGAACAATAGTCCGCATTCCCTCTTCGAATGTTCCTTTTTCAAGTTTCTTTGTCTCAATTGCTGAAGATGTGTTGGTGGTCTCAGGAATGTCCTTCTCTAAAAGCTGGCCGTACATTTCACGATAAACCTTAGATAGATAATTAGACTCTGTTGTAAGGAGCAAATCCGTAAAATCACGTGTCATGTTTGCAAAGCCATTGAGAACCCCATATAAAGCGAAAGCAATACGATAATCATACATGCCTTTACTCTGCATAAAGTTTAAAAGCTGTTCCCATTCGTTTCCTTTTATCAAAACAGCTGATATAGAAGACAAAACACCATTATCCCATGATTGGTTAAATTCTTCACCTCGTAGATGACGGCGAAGTTGGTTGAGATATGTTCTAACTGGACTATTTTCCCAATCCGAACCTATTACTTTTTTTGCCGATTTTGTGATCTCATCAGAAAGTCCTTCTTTGATGGAGTTAATATTTCCATTAAAAGATTTAGAACAAAGAACTTCATTAACCCAGCAAACAAATAAGTTTGCCATAAGTTTGTCTTCTATTGTTTTGGGAGCTGCAACTTTATCCTTCGATGATACGATTATTTCAGCAACATCAGGATTCAATTTCACTTTTGACGATTCCATTAAAGACTTAGCACGGGCAATCTCACGATTAATCCATGTTATTGACTGGTTATTCTCGCCGTCAACTTGTAGATCATATATTAATTTCCTTCGGTCAATGGATGTAAATACATAGCCATGACGCTTGAATATTGCAAATATTCTGTCAACCAAAAGCCTATTACCGACTTCTTTTTCTAAGTCTGCATAGATTGGTTGCTGGCTATCGAGGTAGTCGAAGAGTTCATTTAATCGTGAGCGTTGGGCACTTGATGGAGTTTTATCATAACTAGACATTACAGAAGAGAAAATGTTTTGTATCTCACGCAAAGTGTCTAGTTTCTGAACATTTTCCTTCGTTGATGACAAGTTGGCTCCTATATAATATCCATATAAGAGACCTTTCATCTTATTGATAACATAATCATCTTCTACCAAGCTGTCTATGTCACCGATAGGGGCAATACTATCGTTTTGAATTATAGGAAATCTTCCTTCAAATTGCTTAACATCAATCTTTCGCTGGTACAATCTAACTAGTTTTGTTTCTAAGCTGCTATCTGATAACGACAATGCTGTTGTTTTGTCCTTTGGTGTGAAAAAGATAAACTTTGTCTGCCAAGGATTAAGATAAATAGTTCTATCTGTATAGAATACGCCATCAGCAATTTTGGGGAACTCATCATCTACATCAATTTCTATCAGCATTGGATGATCCTCAATGTCAGATTGCGGACGTTCAAACATATGTGGTTTGTCATAGAGTAACGTCAAATGCTCTATGGAATTCTCTTCAACAGAGAACCAACGAGAATACCCGAATCCCCTTCTTTCATAAAAAGACTTTGGCGATAATGATTCCGTTGAGAGAATATTATTAAAGTTCAATGAACTAGTTGGAATATAATATTTCATAATTACAAGTCTTCGATTTCGTCAATTTCTGTTGTTTTGTAAAGACTATTGTCTATCTTATTGAGTGGCGATGGCAGGATAGAAGAATACATTACATAAAGGTTTCTGTATGTACGAGTCATAGCCACATACAATGCCTTTCTGTCAGATTCGTCTCCAGAGAAGTTCTCTATATATGGAAGAAATACTGTTTCAAATTGTAATCCTTTAGCACTATGATAAGTCATTACTTTGGGATTAGTTGAACCAAAGTTCAGACTATCTTGGCTATTCCTAAAGTTTTCTCGATCATTGTAACGAAGTTCATAGTTGCCACCCAAAGCCTTCAACTGGTCATAAACACTCTTGACATAATCATTATCAGGCAAGAGAATAGCAACATCAGTCATATTATTCTTGACGATAATATCATGAATAGCTTTTATCTGTGTTTCTTCGTCATTATATTTCAAGAATCTTGGGATTGCAGTTTCCTTGCTTTTATATGTACTCTCTATGAATGGAGGAAGATCAACGCCAACAGGCTGCACAATTCTTGCTACAGGCAAAGGAAGGCGATAATTTCGGTATAATTCCCAATTCTTAACTTTCATGTTAAGGGGGACTATTGAACTGATTCTATCGACAGGAAGAGTTGTTTTTAGACCTTCATATATAGACTGAGCTGTATCACCAAAGAAGAAGAAATTTTTATGTGTTGCATTCAAGAATTCTTTGATTTCTTCATCACTAAAATCTTGAATTTCATCTACAATAATATAATCGGCAGATGGCATATAGGGAATCATATTTCCATTTTCATCCCGACTATATACCATGTACCTACCTCTTCTTTCTCGTTGGTATTTCCACTCTTGGTGATAGTAGAAGTCATTAGTAAGCCCTAACTCTTGTTTGCCAGAGTTCATGTAATTGCAAAGGGCTTTTGTGAAGACTATAACTTTGTAGTTGTTGCCGTACTCTTTTTGAACACGCTGAGCTTTTATTAATGCCAATACGGACTTGCCACTTCCTGCACATCCAGCAACGATGCAAGACTTGTCAAGTGTTTCCATGAGGACTTTAATTTGGTCATCGTCCAATTCGGACTCTTTAATCATCCAGTCTTTTTTCATAAGTCTATCGTTTTAAAATTCTCCATGAAATTTTACTAATATCATTTGTTTTTCTTTTATGCGTTACAGTGAATGTTTGGTTGTAGCCATTGTTCTTCATCAATAGTTGGCAATCTGTTTGGGAGTATCCAGCATCCATCATTCGTGGTAGCCATTCTTGAGATACCTTATTATGTGAAGTCAAATCAGCAAGAACCATTAGTCCATATTCGTCAAGTTTCGGAATAAACGTCTTGATTATATGGGTATAAGCATTTTGTTGTTCAAACCTCTCTTTTGTCACAAACTCACATATAGCTTTAAATGACATGAAAATGTCAAGTCCGCAAGGTATGATTGTGTCCAGAATGGAAAGATCGTAAAAATCTTCAATTTTAATCGGAATCAATTTAAGTTCTATTTCTATTCTACATCTTCTTTTGTAAGTGTTAAAAACTTTCTCAAACAGTCTTAATGAATGAAAGTTTCCGTCAAGTGCAGAAATGTTCACTTTGCAGATGCTAGGAATTTTCTCAGATATTACAGTAAGCAATCCAATAATTTCTCCACCTGTTCCGCATCCAAAATCGAAAATAGATACTTCTGTCTTGCCTTCAAATACGTTTGGATGCGAGCGAAAAAATTCACTAAAGATACAATAAGATTCTGCATAACTGCGTGGAAAGTATGTTCCTAAATAGTTTAGTACATCACTCTTATCCCAATCAATAACAGTCATATCGGCATTAGCACGACAATACCTTGCCCCTAATTGTTCAAAGATTAGATGGTCTAACCAATGTGGAAGTGTTACTCTATCTTGCATATCTTTGTAATTATTATATTCATTATTTGGAAAGAATACTTCATTGGTTAGGAAACAGACAGTATTTTCCAGATGTGTTTCTTATGCCTACCATCGAATCCAATCTTCTCAACTTTCACCATTTGGCCTTTATTGAATTGGTCCATAGAGTAATCACCCCATGTGAATCGATGAATGTATGCAGCCTGCTCATAGTCAGATTTGATGATTATATAGTTTCTATCCACACGAACAATAGAGCCTTCAATAACTGTTCCTAAAGCAAAGTCTGTATCTTTGGTTTCTACTGATTTCTTAGAAACAGGTCCTTTAACGGGAGTCGCGCTCAAATACAACAAGTTTCTTTCTATGATAGTAAACGAAATGTACATTTCTGTCGCCTCCTTTGGAATCACTTTTATTTTCCTCGCTTTCTGCTGTTGACGGACATTCATTAATGCTTCCTTGCTTCCAACTTTGAATATGAGCATTCCTCTTTCATTCTTTCCTATGAATTTTACTTTTACAGGACAATCTTCTTCAAATGATACCTCAATTAGTTTCATGGAATCGCCTATAATACCAAGTAAATTGCCACGATAAGATCCCAATTCGTCATATTTACAATCCACGACATTTTCTATACCCCACTTACCCATGATGCATATTTTTTTGTACTTATCTTCTATTGCTATAGAATTTTCTGTAACAAAATGACATTCACTGTCTATTTTTCCTGTTTTACCTTCTAATGTGACGGCAGCAAATCCTTCACTGTCGATGTAATCAATATAATCATATTTGCATTTCAAAAGATATGCGCCATGTTGGTTCATTACACCATACTTGCCATTCTTTACAACTAACAGGTACTGTTTTTCTGCATTCCATACCTCAAGTCGTGAGAATTGAACATCGACTAGGTTCTCACCGCGTTTATCCAGTATTCCCCATAATATGTCTTCTCCCACATATTTAGCAATACGATAAACACCTTCACCAATAGATTCACATTTAAGCCCTTCATTGATTATTTCGTAGTTGTTCTTATTGTATAATGCAACCGTTTTATTATTCTTTGCTTCAATCCAATATCTATGTGCACCTATAGAGTTGTATTCAAACGGAATCTTGATTTCTCCATCAAAAGTAATAAGACCGGCTTTCCCATATTGTCGACCAATCAAATACTTTTGAGAATGTTTGATTTCAGATTCTATTTCAAAGGCTTCTTTTAATTCGTCTAGTCGCTTATTAAAATTCTGCAAAGTTTCTTCTTCCTCTTTCACCCTTTTATCCAGATCTGCTAATATCTGTTTGTTTTCTTCTTCTATACTTATGATACGCTGTGCAAAATTTGGATTTTCTTTAAAGAATTCTGTTTCTGCATCTTTATAATATGGCTTATATTCATCACTATAGGTAAGGTCATTTAATGAAACATACTCACCTCCAATTTCGTTTGAGGCATTTTTATTAGTGTATGCCCAACTTCCATCAGGCTTTATCCAATTACATTTTAATATTAACTCACCTCGTTTTAAACTTTCTTCGTAAGCTGCTTTATCAAAAATGAAAATGTTTAGCTTGTGATTGTAATATACATCTTTTACGACCATATTGGTCAAGTTAACATGCTCCGACTGATCGTCAAAGTTAAATACCCATATTATGAACTTTTTGTTCAACCTATAAAACAGGTCACGTTCTGTAATAACACTTACAAATGTCGAACTCAGCTGCAACTCAAAAATAATCTCCTGTCCTCTATAAGAGATTGCTACATCGGGCCTTCTCCAATTTAAGATGGGATGATTTCCAAGCATGGTTTTTTCCGTCCTAACATTTGTAACACCTCTTGTTTTAAGCAAACAGATGGCGAGAAGATTTTTTATTATCTTATGACGCTCTCCTTCGTTGCATTTTGAATATTTTTCCCGTTCAATCTCTCTCTTTGTCCTTCCCGTTGTGGTTTTGTAATCACAGTCTTCGCTATCACGGAGATGTGAAAAGAATGATGGGGTTCCTCTTTCTGTCTTTCTTCCTGAAATCTTAACCATCTGTCCGCAATATTTGCAGATAAATCTCGGCTGTCTTAGATATATCGCCTTTTGCAATTCGTTGCGCATGCTAAATATGACTCTTTCTGGCTGGCTAAAGAATTCCTTAGCAAATATTTCCTTGCCTGTTTCTAAATCTACGACGGTATCAATTGTTCGCTTTGTCGTATCAATGTAGCCATTGTGCTTTGAAAGATTTGTTACTTGAAATTTGTTGGTAGAATCCTCTATTATGTCAATAGGCTTAATTCCTTCTTTCGCTTCCAAGTCTTTGATCCTTTCATTTAAAATAACAATAGTGTTTTCTTTATTGGCCAACTTGCCTCTTAACTCGTCTGTCTCTTTTTTGAGGCGAGCATTCTTTTTGAGAAGCTGTTCATTGGAATGTTTCAAGAGGTCGATTTGGTCCAAGATTTCATTGTCTTCACTGGCGTTAGGTGAAAAAAATGGCAGTATTTCTCCATTATTGACAGTGGGCTCACTAATTACTTCTAAGTTGGAAGTTCGCTGAGAGTTATGTTCTAATTCCTTTTCTTTTTCTTTGATATCTGTTTCTAACTCTTTTATTTTAATTCGTTCGTTTTCAAGTGATTTGATTGATTCGGCAACTTGATCTTTTAAATTAGCAATTATATTATCTTTTTCTCTTAAATTGTTATTAAGCCTTTCTGCTTCTGTTTTTAAAACCAGATTCTCCTTTTTAATCTCAGTCTCGGAGTTATGTATGGTTTGCAATTCTTCATCTTGTTTTTTTGTTAATTTCATTAACCTCTCAGAATTCGCTTTTTCACAAGCAAATTCTGATTCAAAAGTATTCAATTGCTCCTTTATCTGCTCAATGGTATGATTAGCTATTTCTTTGTCTTTCTGCAATAATTTAATTTGAGAAAGATTCTTACCGTTCTCTTCTTTCAGTCTTTTGTTCTCACATAATAGACTGTTGATATCTATTCCATTAGTTTTTTTGAGCAACCAAGTTATAATATCCATAATCTGTGAATCATGTCATAAACATCATTATTCCAACAATCCATATCTTTTTGTTTTTGCAAGACGCCATTTTCTTTTATAATCCCATCAACGATTTCAACGTATTCAACAAATATTCTCTACGATGTATCTCGGCATCCTTCTGTTCTTGGGTCGCAAAAGGACAGTTTTCGATGTTCTTCTTTGTTCCTGCAAAAAGAAAGTCAATCAAATCGCGAGTCTGTTCCTTTGTAACATATCTACCACCTAATAAAGCACCCAAATACTGAGCAGCTCCATTTGCATGTTCCGCCATTTCAAAATTGTATTTTGCGATTTTTCTATCCGTCATGGATCTCAAGATTTAATGTGACTAGAAGTTTAGATTTGAAACACTCTGCAAATATACATTTTTTTTTGAAAACATGTGCATTCAAGGGCAAAAATAACTTTTTCACAAGCCTTGTGATTGTTTTTTTGTTTGGAGGATTTGGGCAGAAGTTCTATCTTTGCAGCATCAATTATTTAAAAAGGTGCGATATGAGAAAGGTGGTTATGCTGATGGCACTGATTTGCATAGTGGTGGGGAATCTGTATGATGACTCGCCAATGGAGAAGGTTTTGAGGGCTTCACCAGAAACAGCTCCAAGACGGCATAAGGCGTTTGAGTCCTTTTGTGAGCAGGCTTATGAAGCCTACCACGATGACAGATGGATTGACGTAATTAAGAGTGTGAATCGTGCGCTGAATACCGGTTTCTATAATGACAGTCTCTATTTCTTCAGAGGGTTTGCCTACGAGTCGCTGGGCTATTTTAAGTATGCGAAGAATGATTATAAAATGGCTAAAAAGAATGGTGTGTATGGAGCAAATACAGCCTTGGAACGGGTTAAACAGAAGATGAAGGCAAAGAGGAGGTAACGATAACGTTAACGATAACGATAACAAAAAGTATAACGTTCCCTATGTGGAGGTCATAGCAAATAATTTGCATTTGTTTTGCCCGACGTGAGAAAATTTTGTACTTTTGCCAATCATTTAGCGACGATTTATGAAGTACAATACTTTTACTCTGTCTAACGGACTACGTGTCATCCACCTGCCGTCGGCTTCGCCGGTGGTGTATTGCGGTTATGAGATAGCGGCGGGAACTCGCCATGAAATGCCTGGCGATGAAGGTCTGGCGCATTTCGTGGAACACGCCACCTTCAAGGGAACGGAGCGCCGCAGTTCCTTGCAGATTCTGAATACGCTGGAGCGTGTGGGCGGTGACCTCAATGCCTTTACGGTGAAAGAAGACACGGTTTATTATGCTGCTATTCTGAAAGAGCATTTGGCAAAGGCTGTTGACGTGCTGACCGATATTGTCTTTCATAGCACTTATCCCCAAACGGAGATTGATAAAGAGGTGGAGGTGATCTGCGACGAGATAGAGAGCTATAACGATACACCTGCGGAACTGATCTACGATGATTTCGAGAATATTCTCTTCGAAGGTCATCCCTTAGGTCATAATATTTTAGGAAGTGCTGACCGTGTGCGCCAGTTCAAGACTGCCGACGCTTTACGTTTTACCCGTAAGTATTATACCCCGATGAATTCGGTGTTTTTTGCGTATGGAGACGTAGATTTCGGGAATTTGGTAAAACTGTTAGAAAAGCAGGCCCTCCCCCAGCCTCTCCAGATGGGAACAACCCACCCTCAATCCCTCCCGAGAGGAGGGAAGTCTAATGTGCTTTCGGACTCGGCTTCTAACTTTATAATAAGGGAGAAGCAAACCCATCAAGCCCATGTGATGATTGGAAACCGTGCCTACGATATTCATCACCCTTTGCGTATTCCGCTTTATCTGCTTAATAATATCCTTGGAGGACCAGGAATGAATGCCCGACTGAACATTTCCCTCCGTGAACGCAACGGATTGGTTTATACAGTGGATTCATCGATGGTAAGTTATAGCGACACAGGGCTGTGGGCCGTTTATTTCGGATGTGACCCGCATGACGTGAAGCACTGTCTCCGTTTGGTACGACATGAACTTGACAAAATCATAGAGAAGCCTCTGACCGATTCACAATTAAAAGCCGCCAAACGTCAGCTAAAGGGACAGATCGGTATTGCCTGTGACAACCGGGAGCAATTTGCCCTCGATTTCGGCAAGAGTTTCCTTCACTATGGCTGGGAGAAAGATATCACCAGCCTCTATTCACAAATAGATGAAGTGACAGCTGCTCAAATCCAGCAAGTGGCACAGGAACTGATGGCTGAAGACCGGCTCACAACCTTAATATATAGATAACCCACCCTAGGGTGGGTACTGCTTAGGAGTTTAGAAGGGCTACTAACTCCTCCAGCGAACTGGCTACGAGAATCTGATCTTTTATGCTTCCACGGATAACCCCTTTACTGTCCAGGTCTTTCAGACAGGCAATGAGTGAATCCCAAAAGCCTTTCATATTATACAGTATCACCTTTTTATCATGGTAACCGATTGTGGAAGCGGCTGCTACAGTGAACACCTCATCGAGTGTTCCGATACCGCCAGGCAAGGCGACAAGCACATCGCTCTTCAGCAACAGCAGGTCTTTGCGGTCAGAAAGGTTCTCGCAGTAGATGCCTATGTCCACATAGTCGCTTACCTTTCCATGTTTTTCAATCATTTTGGGAATCACCCCGATGGTGCGTCCGCCAGCTTCGTGGGCCGCTTTTGCTACGCATTCCATGAGTCCCATATTACAGCCTCCGAACACAATGGTATGACCGTTGCGTGCAGCCCATTGTCCAAGTTCTGCAGTTGAATCGAAGAAGTCGCGATCAATGTTATTGTTGGCACTACAAAAGATTCCTATATTCATTATCTTTTCAACTTTTGAGTGCAAAGATACGAATATTTATTAATTATTTCGTATCTTTGCCGCAAAATCCATTGATTGTGAGAAAATTAACGATATCCGTGTACCTGCTCCTTTTTTGTCTTTTGACAGTCACGGCAGCTGATTTCGAGACCGCCACGCAGGCTGTTAAGAACATGAAAGTAGGATGGAATCTGGGTAACACGCTCGATGCAAATAACCCCAACCTTTCAGGACCGGAAACTTCTCAATACGAGACTTGCTGGGGACAGCCGGTAACACCACCGGAACTCTTTAAGGTGCTCAAGGATGCAGGTTTCAATGCGATGCGTATCCCCGTTACCTGGTATCAGCATCTTGACGGCAACAACAATATCGACGAGGCCTGGATGTCCCGTGTGGAAGAAGTGGTGAACTATGTGCTGGACCAAGGCATGTATTGCATCATCAATGTGCATCACGACACGGGAACCGAAGGGTGGCTGATGGCCACCACCACCAATTTCTCCACGATGAATGCACGCTTCGTGAAAATATGGCAGCAAGTTGCCGAAAGGTTCAAGAACTATGACGAGCATCTGCTCTTCGAGTCGTACAACGAGATGCTCGATGAGTATGACTCATGGTGTTTTGCCTCGTTTGCTACTTCTTCAAGATATAATGCCACGGTAGCCGCCAATGCCTATAAGGCTATCAACGACTATGCGCAGAACTTCGTGAATACGGTTCGCGCCACGGGTGGCAACAATGCAAACCGCAACCTGATTGTGAACACCTATGCGGCTTGCTGTGGAGAAGGCACTTGGAACGTACATCTGACTGATCCGCTACAGGAGATGAAACTGCCTGCCGACCAGGTGGAGAATCACCTTATTTTCGAAGTCCATTCCTATCCCACGGTGACCAATCTCACAGACACCAGGAAATCGGTTGATGACATTATTGCGAAACTGAAGACTCATCTGGTGGCCAAAGGAGCCCCCGTCATCTTTGGTGAGTGGGGCACTTCCACCGAAGGTGCCTACACCAACTACCGAAGCAACATGGCGGAGTTTGCCAAGTTCTTTGTACAGAAGACCAAGGCAGCCGGCATTGGCACTTTTTATTGGATGGGACTTATCGACGGCATGGACCGATTAAAACTGAAATGGTCAATGCCCGAAATCAAGAATGCCATCCTTAAAGGCTGGTATGGCGATGACTACGTGATTCCCGCCGATCCCGTAGGACGGGAATTGGGCTATCGGGCCACCTACACTTATCAGTGGTCGGAAATGAGTCTCTATAGCGGAGATGCCTTGCGGGTAAGCGACTTTAAGGGCATCAGGGTAGTGCTGACTGAAAAGCCGGAGGACCAAAAGCTCAGCCTGAAGGTATATGGTGAGTCTGACGGGAAAGAACAGTATGAGGGCATGTCGGAAGCGGAGCAGACCTTCACTTTCAACAAAACAAAAGTGGGTAATAGCATCCGCCGCATTACACTTCAATTCATGCAGACCGGCAATTACACCATCGGCATCAAAGGCGCTTATCTGATTAAGGCCGACGGAACGGAAGTAGAAGGCAAAATAGGGAATTTCCACGGCTGCAATATCGAGGTTCAGGTATTAACAGGCATCAGTACTGTTGTTCGCAATGATGCCACAACCTCAAGCCCGCTCTACAATCTGCAGGGACAGCGCATCCAGAAGCCGCAGCGTGGTATCTATATCCGTAACGGAAAGAAATATTTAATTAATTAACGGCTAGCCGGCTAGCTGGCTAAAAAAAAGGAAACAACATTTGAAGACATTTGAAGAATTGGGCGTCAGCGAACAGATTCGCCACGCCATTGAAGAATTAGGATTTGAACAACCTATGCCTGTACAGGAAGAAGTAATTCCTTACCTGTTGGGCACCAGAAACGATGTGATAGCATTGGCCCAGACGGGAACCGGAAAAACGGCTGCTTTTGGCATTCCCCTCTTACAGCGCGTGGACGTGCGTTCTCATCAGACACAGGCCATCGTGCTCTGTCCGACGCGTGAACTTTGTCTGCAGATTGCAGATGACTTGAATGATTTTTCGAAATATATCGAAGGTATCCGTGTGGTGCCCGTCTATGGCGGCACGGACATCGTCCCGCAGATTCGCGCCCTGAAGAAAGGCGTGCATATCATCGTGGCTACGCCCGGACGTCTGATTGACCTGATGGAACGCGAGGTGGCACAGCTGAATGCGGTGTTCAATGTAGTGCTCGACGAAGCCGACGAGATGCTCAACATGGGATTTTCCGAAGATATCGATAAGATTCTGGCAGGAGTGCCTAAGGACCGTAACACACTGCTCTTTTCGGCTACCATGAGTAAGGAAATCGAAAAGATTGCCAAGAACTACCTCAATAACCCCAAAGAGATTGTGGTGGGCTCACGTAATGAAGGAGCTGAACATGTCAACCATATCTATTATATGGTGAATGCAAAGATCGTGGACTATAATCCGCGCATCTTTGCCATCATCTTCTGCCGTACGAAACTGGAGACGCAGGAGGTGGCCGACAAACTGATACGCGACGGCTACAATGCGGAGGCACTTCATGGTGATCTTTCTCAACAGCAGCGTGACCTCACCATGGCCAAATTCCGCCAGCATACGGTGCAGTTGCTCGTAGCTACCGATGTGGCAGCACGTGGTCTCGACGTGGACGACCTGACGCATGTCATCAACTACGGACTGCCCAATGATATCGAGAGCTATACCCACCGTTCAGGCCGTACGGGCCGTGCCGGTAAGAAAGGTACCAGTATCAGTATTGTCCACACGAAAGAGAAGGGTAAGATCCGCGCCATTGAGAAGGAAATCCAGAAGGAATTCGTGCGTGGTGAGATACCTTCACCACAGGAGATTTGCAAGAAGCAGCTCTACAAGGTGATGGACCAGATTGTGAAGACTGATGTGGACGAAGAACAGATAGGCCCGTTCATGCAGGACATCAGCCGCTATTTCGAGTATATCGACAAGGACGACATCATTAAGAAGATTGTCTCGATGGAGTTCGGTAAGTTCCTCTCTTATTATGCTGACGCACCTGAGATAGAGTACGTTGAAGAGAAGAAGAGGAAAGAGGATAAAGGAGAGCGGAAAGGAAGATCCTCGGAACGCGGTCCCCGCAAGCCCGAAAAGGGCTACAAGCGCCTCTTTATCAATCTCGGTAAGAAAGACGGTTTCTATCCCGGTGAGGCCATGCAGTTCATCAACCGCCATGTTGGTGGAAGGGTGCCAGTGGGACATATTGATTTGCAGAACACCATTTCCTACTTTGAAGTGCCCGAGCGCGAAGCCCGCAAGGTAATGAATGCGCTGAACGGAGCGTGGTACAAGAGCCGCGAAGTACGTTGCAATGAGGCCGATTCTACACCGGGTGAAAGGCTACGGGGAGGCAGTGGAGCGTCGGCAACACATGGCGCTTCAGGCGGAAGGGTGCGTGATTTCCGTCGTGGAAAGGCTCGTACAGCCCCTTCCCAGGAACAGCCCCCACAGCATAAGTTCAAGAAGGAGGACTGGATGCAGTTCCTCAATCCCGGTGGTATGAAAGCGAAGAAGAATGATTTCCGCGGCGAAGAACCCGACTTCAGCGAAGAAGGATGGGCACGCCGCCGACCAAAGAAAAAATAACGCCAACATATATGTTACAGATCCGTTGTAAGAACAATAACAAGACCAAGAGTTTCCCAGAGGGAACCTCACTCCTCGACGTCTATCATGAGTTTGCCGATGAGTTGCAGATGCCTTACCCCGTGGTTTCTGCCAAAGTGAATAACGCTTCACAGGGACTGAAGTTCCGACTTTATCAAAACCGCGACGTGGAATTCCTGGATGCCCGTCAGGGATCGGGCCATCGGGTCTATGTGCGCTCTCTTTGTTTTGTACTCTACAAGGCTACCAGCGATGTCTTCCCGGGTTCCAAACTCTTCATCGAGCATACCATCTCACGCGGATACTATTGCAACTTCAAGAAGAAAGGGGGTGAGCCGCTGGCTGAGGGTGACGTGGAGCTCATCCACAAACGTATGGAGGAGATTATAGCCCTCGATATGCCGTTCCGTCGTAGTGAAGCCACCAACGAAGAGGCTATCCGCGTGTTTGCAGAGCGGGGCTTTACCGATAAGGTGAAACTTCTGGAGACCAGCGGACAAATCTACAGCGACTACTATATGTTGGGTGACACGGTGGACTACTACTACGGTCCGCTGGTGCCTTCGGCTGGCTATCTGAAAGTGTGGGACGTGGAGCCATATCACGACGGTATGCTGCTGCGCGTTCCCGATTGGAACAATCCGCTCGTACTTGCTGAAAAGGTGGATATGCCGAAGACCTACGAGATGTTTGCCGAGAAAACGCGTTGGGATATCATCATGCGACTTTCCAATGCAGGCGACGTAAACAAAGCCATCATGAAAGGTCATGCTTCCGAGCTGATTCAGGTCAGCGAGGCCTTGCAGGAGAAAAAAATCGTACAGATTGCGGAGGAGATAGACCGTCGCTTCAGAGCCGAGGAGAATCCCGTCAGACTCGTGCTGATTACGGGCCCCTCGTCATCTGGAAAGACCACTTTCTGCAAACGACTCTGCATTCAGTTGCTGGCTTGTGGACTGCGTCCTTATTCCATTTCCACCGACGATTATTTCGTGAACCGCGTGGATACGCCCAAGCTGCCCAATGGCGACTACGACTTCGACAACATCGAAGCCGTGGAGTACCATCTGTTGGAGGACCACCTCACCCGTTTGATGAAAGGTGAGCGGGTGGAAGTTCCCGAATATAATTTCGTTACGGGCAAACGTGAATATAACGGCAAGAAGGTGAAACTCTCGTCCGACAGTGTACTTATCATCGAAGGTATCCATGCGCTCAATCCTTTGCTGACGCAAAAGATTGCCGACTCTATGAAGTTCAAGATTTACATCTCTGCGCTTACCAGCATCTCTCTCGATGACCACAACTGGATTCCCGTGCGTGACAACCGCCTGCTTCGCCGTATCATCCGCGACTACAACAAGGGCGCTTTCACTGCACAGCAGACCATCAGCCAGTGGAAGAATGTGTGCGAAGCCGAAGACAAATGGATTTTCCCCTTCCAGGAGACGGCCGATGCCATGTTTAATTCAGCACTCAATATTGAGTTCGCCGTGCTGCGCACACATGCTGAGATCATTCTCTCGAGTGTGCCCAAGAACTGTCCGGAATACAGCGAGGCCCACCGACTGCTGAAGTTCATCCATTATTTCATTCCGGTTGATGACAAAGAAATACCCCCCACAAGCATCATGCGAGAATTTGTGGGCGGTTCCAGTTTCAAGTATCGGTAAACGGCTTATTCGCCCATCGGGCAGACCTCCTGCATATAGATGGCATCGAGACTCCAGGTGGAAACACCATTGGTGCTTATCATTTGTGTCTCATCCTGTGGAATGGGAACCTCTGGCGGTAACAGTTTCTGGTTTTTAAAGCGTGGGTCGCCTTCGCGTCCCATGGCTTTCAGCAGGTCGTCCCAAGCTTCATCGGCTTTCCGTGGGTCACGGTTGTGGTAGGCGGCATAGGCAAGCAGACGGGAAATGCGGAAGCGGTTGTTCCTTACTTTTAAAGCCATTTCCTTGTCACGGGCAGCATGATCGAGCCAAGCGGCATTCCATTCCGGTATATTGATCATACGTGTCATCTCATTCATGATTTCAAAACCGCCCATAATCGTCATCAGATGGTTAGTGGAAAGGAGTGAGGTGTCGCATTCTGTCGTGATAATGCCGGTGGCCGGGTCATAACCTAAGGCTAAAGGGCCAGTAAACAACTGATGAGGAAGGGCAGCTATACTCTTCATACCCGCAATGATTTTATCGCGGTAATGGTTGTCACGCGTACGTTCCCATTGGGTCATCCAATTACCGGCATAAGCCAGCCAGTCAGGACCAATGCGCAAGCGTGCAGGAGCCGTGCAAGGATATTCACCGCGGGGCTGTGCCAGTCGCATGGGGTCCAAAGTATAGAGCATCTGGTCGGCATCCTTTACTTCCGTCATTAAGTCACCACATCGTTCGTCGGTGGTCAGGTAATAATAGAAACGGTTCCAAGCTGCTTGTGAGATACGGGCTTCCTTAGCGCCACACCCCCAGTGGCTTACATTATGGCGACTGCCCAACATAGCGTTAGGACCTGCGTGATAGACATCCACCTCCGAGGTATGACGGGTCATAGCTTCTGCCATGCGCCAGATGTCAGCTCTTCCTGTTCGCAGGAAACTATACCACAACCACATGTTGCTGGCAAGTTCTGTATTATCCCACGCAAAACCGCCTACATCGTAGCGCCATTCATGGCGTTCTGCATCGTAGGCATGCATAAAGTCGCCATAGTTCCAGAAACCATACCAGCCGTGTTGCTCTGTCTGTTTCTGATAATAATCGATATAGTCGTCAAGCGTTTTCTCAATACGTGCCCGCTGTGGATTTGAAAAATCGGGCAGACTCCACACTCCGAAGGCTTGCTTTTGATGCAAATACTCAGGCACTGGCAACAATAGGGCATCTTCAGTAATCCGACAAGCATCGGCAGCAAAGGCCTCCTTACCGTGATAACCGTCTGAAGGCAGCAGTGTGAGTGTTGTGGTTCGGGCAATGCCCAGTGGCGTACTCATTCCCTCTTGCACATCCTCATAAGAGGAGAGCAATCCGTGGGCAACGTTGTCATAATGACGCAAGTCCATAGGCTCTGCCTCAGGACTCCAAAGCCAGGCTGTCAGGGTGGCTTTGTCATTCCGGGCATTTGTAATCTCCAGAGATGAAGGATATGACTGCCAGAAATCTTTCATGGCCACAGCCATACCGCCGCTCATATCGCCCACAAAGGCAAAACCGTCAGCCCGTTTTCCGTCAAAGGTGCCAATCCAAGGGTTGTTGTCGTTAGCTCGTTTGCGAAGAGTGAAGCCTTCTGAGGAAAGCTGTGATAACCGGTAGGTGTTCCAGGCAGCCCATTCATCGAGCAGCATCTGGTTCTGTTTGTTGAAAGACTCGTAGGCGGGTATGCGCATTCCGAGCATCTGTTGTTGTTGCAGGGAGAGTTGTCCCCGATGATCTTCAGGCAAACTTTCGTCAGCCCGTGGCTGGCGTGGGCGTCCTTCACCTGCAAATATTTCCCGCCTTCCGTCGAGGGGCTGTACGGGTTCGCTCCATACACCTCCCTTTCCTGTAGAGAAAGCAACATGGCGGTTATAGAGTTCATCGCGCAGGGGTATATCCATTCTTACGCCCAAGGCATGAATGAAGTCTTGTTTGTCAGCACCATCGAACATAAAACTGTGTACCATCTTTACCTCCCGGCTGCCTTGATAAAAATAGAGTCTCACCACAAAAGGCAGCCATTCACGACTTGCTTCGGAAATTTTTCCTATAGCTTGATGCACACCTTCTATCTTGACCACCGCACGAACTTTTCCTTTTTGTTCCACAGTGGCTGAACGAATCTCGCTCTGGTAATCAGCATAGCGGATCTGACTTGTCTGCTCAGTATAAGGTTCACTCTGTGTGGAGCACACCAGTCTTAATCCTTCACTGACTTTCTGATTCTGGTAAAGCAGTGAATCCATCAGAAAACTGCCTTGTTTGGGAATCCAGGCTATGAGTGAATCGGAAATGATCTTGATGGCTTTAACTGTTTCTTCAATTTGCAGTCCCTGTTGTTTTTTGTTTTTACCTTTTTTCTGTTCGCGTAGTTCCGTCAGTTTCAGGTCGCCACCTTTTGCCACAGCAGCGGCACCCATCCATTTTACAGAACCGTCAGGCCAGTAGGCCAGCGGCCACGTGTCGGTCGTCAGAGCATTGCCTGAGGCATCCGCCAGTGTCATCATGGTGTTCTCCTTTACTTCCCCTTCATCGAAAGGAACGCCAAAGGCAACAGGTCTGGCTGTTGCAGGCGGCTCACCTACCCAATGCAGAGGGGCTTCCCGTTTCTGTAAAGATTCAGATGTGTAGCTGAAGTTCGTGATGCGGGTATGCGATAAAGTGGTGCGGAATCCAAACCAGCCTTCCTGCAGAGGTTCAGCATCGCGGAAGTCCACAAGCCGTTGACCGTCAATGTAATAACTAACATGATTGCCATCGCTCACCAGTTGGATGTGGTACCAGTGGTTAGGCCGCAGCAGGTGTTTCTCATCAGTATATTCTTTCAGAATGGCAGGTCGCTGACTGGCGTCCTGGATACCGGCTTCGTTACCGTCGTATCTGCGGAAACGGGTGGTTGAGTTATGATTGCCGCCATAACCCATATAGTAGAGTTGTAGCGCATAGCAGTTGGTGAAAACACCGTTGCGCTCTCCTTTTCGTTTGAAGATATCATGAGGATATTTCGGATCACTGGCCATCCAGAAGCAGTTCAGGTCACTCAGTCGGTTGGTGGGTAGGCTGTTGCCATCCTCTACCACGACACATGCTTCATATTCGATGCATACCCGTCCAGTCATCTTTTCTTTGCGCCAAAGTGTTAATCCTTTAGGCGCAAGGATATCAGCGGTGTCGCCATGGAAAGTCACCTTATAGTCTGGCGATTCTGATTCTACAACCCAATGTTTGGCAAACTCCTTTTTATTGAGAGCCGATTGTCCTGCCATCGGTAGGCATACGGTCATCAAAAGGAGTGTCAGTATCCATCCTTGTGTCTTCATGATATATAAAACAAATTACATATCGCGGGTAAGCATGAGTCGGTAGTCGATGGGTGTCATGCCAATAGCATCCTGAATGCGGCGCTGCAATGTACGTACATTACTGAAGCCGGCTTCTTCAGCCACAGTGGCAATGTTATACATGGGCTTTTCACGCAACAGGCGCAGGGCCGCCAGCACACGCAGATTGTCGATATAGGCATCGGGGGTGCGGTGAATCGTCTGCTTACGGAAAAGGCGCATCAGTCTTTCACGGCTCACACCGAGCATCTCGGCGAGGTCGTCTGAATTGAAATCCGGACTGAGATGCGGACGGTCTTTTTCCACGCGCATCTCGATAATGGCCATCAGTTGACTGTCGTCCTGCAGGTCAGCATTGCGCTGGCGTTGAATGTTGCCTTCGAGAAGTTCGCGAGCCACTTCGGTCCGACGACGCATTTCCACGTCTTCTTCCAACCTTTCCGAAAGATCAAGATTGCGGCTGACGAGACGAATCATCTCGTCTCTGAGTCGGTCAATCTCTTTCCTCAGTTCTTTATTCTCGTTTGTCAGCCGTTCGTTGTCGGCTGTCAGTTGTTTGATGTCTGCCATTTCTTACTGGTAATTAAAGACCCGTTCAGTCAATTAGCTCGAAGAGTTGGAGGAATCCGCCAATGCGGAACACTTCCGTCACGTCTTCATTCAGATTCCGGATAAAAGCACGATGTCCGCTGCGGCGCGCATTCTTGTAAATGTTCAGCAATATGCGCAGACCACTAGATGAGATGTAGTCCAGTTCGCGGCATTCGAGCACGATGTCGCGGTCGTCGCACTCCAGCAATGGAGCCAGTTCCTTCTCTGCCATGCTGCTGGCAGTGTTGTCGAGGTCGCCAATAAGCTCACCCACTAAGCGGCCTTCTTCGTTTTTAATCGTTATTTTCATTTGTCTAAATTTATTGGATGTTCTTTTTGATAGTCAATATATTATATCCGTTATAACGGTGATATTCCAGGCCATCACTCATCTGGCGCATGAAGATAATACCCAGCCCCCCGATAGGACGTTTATCGGCAGGTATGGCCGTATCAGTCACTTTGGCGGTTGTCGGGTCGAAGGGAATGCCGTCATCGATGATGGAGAACTGCAACTGATTGTCGATGATAGCTGAAACAAGCGTGACGGTTTCCGCTTTTGAATGGTGCACGACATTGGCTACAGCTTCTTCAACGGCTAATCGTACACGTTTGGTGGCTTGTTGGCTCAATCCGGCACGCTCAGTAGCGTTTAGCATGAAATCTTTCATTTGCGGCAGATAGGAACTCGTAGCCATCAGCGTAACGGTCTCCCCCATGTTTGTTATGTTCTTGTAATACTCCTCACTGGACATATTATTCTGATTTGTTGTTATTACTTTCTCTTTCTGTGTATTAGTGGTTTGGGCAGTGCCTTCCCATTTGATGGCAAGTAAGGTGAGGTCGTCACTTTGTTCTGCATTGCCAGTATGCTTATGGGCCTCATTCTCCATGAGTTCCACTAGTTGTCGGGGTGTGAGGTCGCAGCTTTGCTGGGCTATCTGCATTACTTTTTGACGGGAAAGCATCTCACCTTTGGCATTGTAGGCTTCACTGAGGCCGTCGGTAAAGATGAATAAAGTATCGTGGGGATTCAGTGTCGTGGCCTGACCTTGATAGGCCCAGTCAGGCAAAACGCCCACGGGCAGGTTGGGTATGACGTCCAATTTCTCAGCATTTGTTTCAAATGTCTTGCGAATGAGAATGGGCACCTCATGTCCGGCATTGCAATAGCAGAGCAGTCCTGTCTTCAGGTTGAGGATACCAACAAACATAGTAGCGAAAAAACCGCTGGTCTGATCGTTGCAGAGCGTTCGGTTTATTCTTCCCATGATGGTTGCTGTTTTACTGCCATTCCTATCCTGTTCGGAAATAGGCATCATGTTGCGCGCCTCTGTTCTGAACAGCGTCTTGATAACCGTCATCAGCATAGCCGCAGGCATTCCTTTTCCACTCACATCACCAATGCAGAAGCAGAGCCGGTCATGGAGAATGATGAAGTCATAAAGATCACCTCCCACCTGTCGGGCTGGTGTCAGCGAGGCATAGAGTTGCACGTCATTACGTTCAGGGGGGCCAGGAAACAGTTTGGGAATCATGGATTGTTGAATTTTGTGGGCTAAATTCAATTCCCCAGCCATGTGTTCCTTCTCCTCATTTGCGCGGTTCAGGTTACGCAGATAGGTGATAGCGCGCCAAACAATATAGGTCAATAGCAGAGTACCAAAAATACTAAACAGTAAATTCCGCAGCAATGACTTACGCTGGCCCTCGTAGAATTGCATAGCTACTTGCGAGATATCGCGCAATGGCACATCAGCTGACACCAAGGCCACGGTCTTTCCTTCTGTATTCTTGATGGGAAGAGTGAAACTAAACATCAGGATATAGTTGTAATAGCCTTCGTAGGGTTCAGTCCAATACCCTATACTATCCACATCAATGACATACCACGGACGTTCTGTGTATTCGTACTTAAATGGAATGGTTTTCAGCTTGTTTTGATCTTTTTCGTCTTCAAAGATATAAATAGCAAAACGATCCTCTTTCTGTTCTAACTGCTTGGGAACATATTCAGGCAAATAAGCGAATGAAACGCCCACAATCTGATTCTGATTGTGTACCAGATCACCAATAAGCATCTGCAAGGTATCTATGTCAATTTCGTTCGCTTGCTTCTCGATTTCGTCAATTACAGACCTTGTGGCATTTTCTACATCCTGCCTTACCTTGGCAATACGGTAGCTGTCAGTCAGGTCGTTTTGAGCCATTTCTGTGAGTTGATAGTTAAAAGTGCGCCTTGTTGAGAAGAATTCCATTGTGAAACTTCCCTGAAGCAACAAGGCGGCAACCACAACCATCATGATGCTATACTTGGTATCTTGTTTTAGCTTCATATCCTATAAATATACGAGACGTTTTTTCAAGTTTGTAAAGATATAAATAATTCTTTGAATTATCGTTCTCGTCAGCTTATTTTTAATCATTTTAACACTTCAGAATATTCTGATTCTCTTTGGGCGGATGAAAGACTATCAAACAAACCGTGCCCAGATCCTTTTCTGGTTCTGGGCACGGTTCTTGATTAATGATAATTGTTTACAAAGATCCTTCTTGGTAGGTGGTGATGTTGAAGAGCTTCTTCATCTGGCCTTCTTGTACGGGAGTGGTGAGCACTCGGTGGAGTTCTTCTGTTGAGATATTTGTCTTAGGAGTGAAGTCTTTACTTTGCATATAGCTGAGAATGCTGGCATAGAACTGGCGGGCTTCCGGATATTGCTGCAACTGTTGGAGGGGACTCATGCAAATGAGAAGGCTTCCCTTACCTACGCGGAACTCAAAAAGCAGACCAAGTTTGTGGTTGCGCTCGATGTTGTCAATGACTTGCACGATAGGGCGATAGGCCGAAGGCGTGTTGTCAAGGATGAACGGACGGGCATTCTTCACAATGGGGAACCATTGCCAGGACGTGTGTTCTTCTGTGGGGAATGCCTTGAATACAGGATGTTCAGGATTGGTAAGAATACCAAGGGTACCGGGGCTGACGGGCTTGTTGTTATTCTCGGAGATGGTCTTGAACATACGGTAGTTCCAATAGTCGGTCTGGAAGAGGCCACCTAATAACAGTTGAGGGTTGATGGTTAAAGGTTGATGGTTAATAGTGCTGTCGGGCATGAAGAGGACCTTGGCACCGTTGGCCAGTTTCTTTTGAATCTCGGAAGTGAGTTGGTTGCAGACGATAATGCCCTTACTGTCGGGGTTTGTACCGGCAGGATAAATCCAGACTGGCCAAGAGTTCTCGTAATCAGTATCTTCGATGAAAGAGTAAAGTGTGAGTTTCTCAGGGTCTTTCAGAAATTCTAATTTAGAAAGGTCAATGTCAAAGGTCCCGACATCTAAGAGCCCATTTCCTGCTGTTAGCGTAAATGATTTTTCTATGACGATGCCTGTGCCACAGACAGTATTTTTGTTTTTCTCCTTGTCGGAAGAAACGAGACAACAGTGAAGAGTCTTGCCTTCGAGGCTTTCCTGTCCATAGTTGGCAATCTGGATTTTGGCTTTCAGTTGTTCATTGTTCGTGTAGCAGAACTTGGGCAGGACGGCTAAGGGCACCACATCGTTGCACCATTGCCGCCATTCTTTGGGAGTGGTGATACCCTTTGATTCCATAAAGGCATCGAGTATACCTACGTATGCAGAGCCTTGTCCGGGATAATCCTGGATGTCCAGCAGTTGGAAACCTGCCATGCCACGGGTACGCAGGTCCATTTCGATATCGGCCTTGTAGAGTTGTACGCTCCAATGACCTGAGGCGCGATGGAAGGCTTCTGCCTGATCGGCCATGCCTGCTTTTTCCAAACGGTCACGGAATATCTCCATATTATAAGGATAGAGCACGCCTGTGTATTTCTTTATTTCGTTATAATCAGGATAGGTCTGGAACTGTCCTGTCTCATGACTGATGATGGGCACCGGGCATTTATCGACGGCTTCATCGAAATTCATCGAAGAATTAGGGTAAGAATGATTAATCATTCCACCGTCGAAGGCATCGGCAAAAGAGAAAGACCCGCGGGTGTGGGTATTGAAATTACCCCAAGTTTCACCGCCGTTGCGACAGGTTACGAAAAAATCCATGCCTTCTTTCCATCCCTGATAACCCAGATAATAGTTAGATCCAAAGGTATAGAGCTTGTCGGGGACGATACGGCGGAAGTCGTCCGTAAACTTCTTCATCGTGGGAATATCTCCTCTGAGTTCGTTACCCAAGGCAAACATGACGAATGAAGGATGATGGCCATATTTGAAAAGGATATTGGTACCTTCCTTATGGAGGAAAGTCATCAGGTTGTTATCATCCCGCTTGAAGTCTCCCCAAAACGGGAGTTCGGGTTGCATATAGACACCCTCGATGTCTGCAGCCATAAAGGCAGCTTCTGGCGGACACCAGGAATGGAAACGGAGATGGTTGATGCCGTAGCCTTTGCATATCTGCAAATAACGCCGCCAAGATGCCAAATCCATCGGAACATGGCCTGTGTAGGGGAATACACATGCATCGTGTTTGCCACGAAGAAAAGTCTTATGGCCGTTGACAGTGAACTGAGTGCCGGCTTTTTGGAAATCACAAATGCCGAAAACCACTTCCTGAAAGTCATAACCTTCAATATTAACCAAGAGCCGATAGATATTAGGATGCTGTTCGTCCCAAAGTTTCAAGCTGTCATTCTGGTATTTTAAAACCAAATGATGACTGCTCTTCTTGTCCTTTTTGATGACGTTCTCCATGAGGACGGTGCCAAAGTCACTTCCCAAAGGAGCCAATACGGCAGACACAACAAAGTCTTTCTTTGATGTTCCTTTAATGAGGATATCGGCCTCAAAGGCCTTGGAGGCAGAGTGGGTTTTTATATCAATACGGCTGATATAGATCGGATTCACGGCTTCCAAGAAAAAATTGCCAATGATGCCGTTCCAGTTGGTTTGCGTGTCTTCGGTGTAGGCATGACTGTTGCTGAGCAACTGGGGGGGAACGGTCTTGTCCGTGTTGTCCACCTTGATTGTCAGTTGGTGTGGCCCTGGTTTCAGAAACTCCGTGAGGTTGTAAACCTGTTCTGTGGAGATGTCATTGCTGTTTCCCACCAATTTACCATCCACGAAAACTTTTGTAGCTTTGGTGCGCTCCATATGGAGGAGTATGCTTTTCTTATTCCATGACTCAGGAATAGTGATTTCACGGGAATAGGCAAGCTCGCCCACATAACTATAAAGACGTGACAGATGGGTAGTCTCGTCCTTCTTTTCGAGTGCATTTCCTTTACGGTTGGTGTCGGTAGTACCAGGAAGGGTTATATTACCCAGTTCCGTTGTCCAAGTACCAGCCAGATTCATATACTGGCGATAGTTCTGAGAATATAAAGGTAAAAAGGTAAAAAGGTAAAAAAGTAAAACGGCACAGACCTTCACCTTTTTTGCTCTATAAAAATTGTTCCTTTTCATCTCCATCATTTTTACGATTAATTGTCTTTTACCTTTTTACTTTTTTACCCTTTTACTTTTTTAATATCTCATGAAGCAGACGGTCTGCATGTCCCCAACGATCCATCATGAAGAGAACGAAACGGATATCAACACCGATGCAGCGTGCAAGTTTGGAATCGAAGAAGATGTCGCTGGAAAGTGAATCCCAGTTACCGTCAAAGGCAAGACCAATGAGACGTCCTTTACCGTCGAACATCGGCGAACCTGAATTACCGCCGGTAATATCATTATTGGTGAGGAAACAGAGCTGCATCTTTCCTGTAGTCTGATCGGTATAGGGACTGAAATCCTTGGCAGAGAGCAATTCATGCATAATGGGTTCCGCCTTGTAGTCCTCGATGAAATCGCCCTTTTTCATCTTATCAACCAGACTTTCAGCCGTGGTGTAATAGCCTGAGGGCTGTCCATTGAGCAGATATTCGCCCACTTGTCCGTAGGAGAGACGCATGGTGAAGTTGGCATCCGAGTAGTGGGGCTGGTCTTCCTCCATACGGAGTTTGGCAGCGCAAAGCATTTTCTCCTGGGCATTGATGCTATCGCTGACTTCTGTCAATTCATCCATATAAGTTCCCAAAGACAAGGCACCGAGGTCGATACCCATCTGAATACCGGGATCCTTCAGGTATTTCTTCTTATTGGGATAAATCTTCTTACCTTTCTTCATGAGGATGCTCTTATCATAGAGCCAGTCCACATATTTTTTGAAGTCACCGCGGAACTTGCGGTCAACGGTCTTTGTATAGAAGTCGGGCCAGTATTTGGAAGGAATCTTCTCCCGATAGTTTTTCATCAGGGCAATGAGCACTTCTTTGTCCAAAGCCTCATCCCATTCGGTACTGTTGTCATCAAAGATGAAATACTGCTTGCGGGGCTTCTCCTTTGGACCTTTCAGTTCCAAACCACCATTATTGGCGCGCATGGCACGGGTAACCAGTTCGTTGGTACGGCCGAAGGTCTCCCTATAATAATAGTACGCGCGCATCAGTTCGAAACGTTTTTGGTAGAGTTTCTCCAACAGGGCGAAGTCAAGCTGGCCTTTCAGGTAGCCGGTAGAATCCTGATAGGCACGGATGCGGTTTTCGTAAGCCTGTTTCTGCTGGATAATTCCGATGGAATCGATACATTTGTTCATACCCATGGAATTCTTCCAGTAGTTGGCACTTTGGGCATATTTGGAATCATACTTAATGCGTACGGCCTCTGAGGCATCCATATGACGCTTCATGATTTCCTGTTTAAGGCCACGGACCTGCACACGAGTGGCATTCTCAGCATCGCGCATTTCGCGGATTCCATAACTGGAAAGATAGCGGCTGGTGCTGCCAGGATAACCCACAGTCATGGAGAAGTCGCCTTCCTTATAGCCTTCGGTGCTGACAGGTGCCCAGGAAGCGGGATGATAGGGCACATTGTCCTTGGAATATTCAGCGGGACCATTGGTCTTGGGGTCTGCATAGATACGGAAAACGGAGAAGTCGCAGGTCTGGCGAGGCCACATCCAGTTGTCGGTATCACCACCAAACTTACCCATCGACTTGGGGATAGTGAAGACCAGACGGAGGTCGCGGAACATCTGATAGACCGTTGCGAAGTAGCTGTTACCCTCATAGAAGGGATCTATCTCCACATGAAGCGATTTGTCGATGAGTTTCACGGAGTCGTTCATGGCTTGCTGCAGAGAGTCGATGAGCGGTGTCCATTCACTGTCAGCAATATTTCTCTTCTTGGCTTCAGCCCAAAGTTTGTCAGTGATGTCCTCCTGTGAGCGCATAAAGGACACGAACATATTCTCATTGGGCAGTTCTTCCTCATAGCTTTTGGCGTAGAAACCATTCAGCATATAGTCGTGTTCCACGGTGGAATGGCTGCGGATGGCCTCAAAACCACAGTGATGGTTGGTGAAAACCAATCCATCGGGACTCACCACCACTCCCGAACAATAGCCCGAAAAGTTTACCACGCAGTTCTTGATGGCGTTGGCATCGCTGTAAAGCGCTGTACTGGGTAGTGAGAATCCTTCCTGCTGCATCTGTGCAAATACTTGTGAGGGCAGGTTGTAGAGTGTCCACATTCCTTCATCGGCATTTATCTTTAAAGAGGAGAGTGGAGAGAGGAGTGAGGAGAGAGTAATGCACAAGGCGAAAATGTTCTTTTTCATATTGTTGATTTCTATTGTTTCAAGTTATTTGCGGAAGTATTTGCCGATTACAGGCAGATTACCCAAAGGGAAGTCGCGCTTGACGATAAAGGCGACAAAAAGTAAAAGCAGTATGGTATTCACCAACAGCGCTGCCCATGAGGGCAACTGATTATTGGCTGTCTGCATTCCCACGAATAATACCAGTGTGACACCAGCATAGACAGCTATGTCTCGTAGCGGATAACAGATGGGGAAGTAACGCTGACCAAGGAAATAACTGATAACCATTGATACGGCGTAGGCCGCAAAACCAGCCCAGGCACAAGCCATATAACTAAAGCGGGGGATGAGAAGGATGTCGATGATAATCAGTACCACGGCTCCGATGCCCGAGAACCAGGCTCCCCAGATAGTGCGGTCGGTGAGTTTGTACCAGAAAGAGAGGTTGAAGAACACGCCGAACATAATTTCCGCGACCATCACGATGGGAACAACCTTCAGTCCCTCCCAGTAACTCTTGCCCACCAAATAGCGCAGAATATCCATATAGCCAATAACTGCCAGGAAAGCCAGCAGGGTGAAGATGATGTAATACTTCATGGCTATGGCATAGGTCTCCTTCTGGTCGCTGTCCCTCGACTTACTGAAAACGAAGGGTTCGTAAGCATAGCGGAAGGCCTGTGTGATCATCACCATAATCATTGCTATCTTGATACAGGCTCCATAGATGCCTAACTGTGCCCTCCAATCATCACCAGCATAGAAGTAAGGAAAGAGAATCTGCGAAGCAGCCTGGTTCAACTGTCCTGCCAGTCCCATCACTAACAGTGGCCAGGTGTAAGAGAGCATTCTGAGGCAGGTGGCTTTGTCAAAGCCAAAGCGGAAACCTTTTAGTTCTTTCCAGAGCATGAACAGTGTTACTACCGTACAGCATAGGTTGATATAGAACACCCAGACAACCTCTAAGCGGAACCCGTCCTCATAAATACCGAAGGGATTAAACTTCAGAGCAGGGAAGACGATAAGGTACAGGATATTCAGAATGATGTTCAGTGAGATGTTGAAAATCTTCAAAGAAGCAAACTTTATAGGTCTGTGGGCATAGCGCAGATAGGCAAAAGGAATGGCTGTGAAGGCATCGATGGCAACCGTGATGAACATCACCCCCACATACTCCGGATGGTCGGCATAGCCCATGGCCGAAGCAATGGGTTGCAGGAAAAGGAAGATGATGACGGCAAACACCAAAGAGGTGGCAGCCACCATTCGCAACGTCGTGGAATAGACGCGTCTAGGATTCTCGCCTTCCTTACTCATAAAGCGGAAGAACGTGGTCTCCATGCCGTAGGTGAGCAGGATGATGAGCAGCGAGATATAGGCATAGACATTGGTGATGACGCCATATTGTCCGCCTGAAGCACTGAACCTTGCCGTTTGAATAGGGACGAGAAAGTAGTTGATGAAACGGGCTACAATGCTCGAAAGTCCGTAGATGGCCGTGTCTTTGACTAATGATTTCAGGTTCGCCATAATGTAAATTTTTAGCCGTATAACCGGATACCCGTATAGCCGGTTAGTTAAAGAAGAGATATGCGATGAAGATGGCTGCTATGATACCCGCCAGATCTGCCAATAGTCCGCAAGCAACGGCATGACGCGTATAGCGGATGCTTACCGAACCAAAGTAAACTGCGAGGATATAAAAGGTGGTGTCGGTACTTCCCTGGAAGATACATGCCAGACGTCCCACAAAGGAATCTGCTCCGTAAGTGGTCATAGCATCAACCATCAGTCCGCGGGCTCCACCACCGCTCAAGGGCTTCATCAAAGCCGTGGGCAAGGCACCGATAAACTGTGTATCGATTCCGAGAGCACTGACGCACCAGGCAATACCGTCGATGAGCATGTCCATAGCGCCCGAGGCACGGAAAACACCAATTCCAACGAGGATAGCCACTAGGTAGGGAATGATGACGATGGCGGTTTTGAAACCATCCTTGGCTCCTTCTATGAAGGCATCATACACATTGATTTTCTTCCGCACGCCAGACAGGATGAATCCTACGATGACCGTCATGAGCAGGATGTTGGATACCAACGTGGAAACCACGTTCATCTGGTCCTTATCAAGTTGTGAGAACCCCCAAATGATACCTGCCACCAAAAGGCACAAACAGCCGATGCCAAGAATCAGTGTCCGGTTGAAGAGATTGATTTTCTGAAAAATGGATGTGACGATGATACCCGCCATGGTCGAAAAGAAGGTGGCAAGCAGGATGGGGATAAAGATATCCGTAGGTTGTGAGGCTCCCATCTGTGCACGATAGACCATGATGGAAATAGGTATCAGTGTCAGTCCCGAGGTGTTCAGCACCAGGAACATAATCATCGGATTGCTGGCCGTGTCTTTCTTCGGATTGATTTCCTGCAGTTGTTCCATAGCCTTCAGTCCTAAAGGAGTGGCGGCATTGTCGAGTCCCAGCATATTGGCGGCAATGTTCATGAAAATGCTGCCCGTGACGGGATGTCCTTTGGGGATATCGGGAAAGAGTTTGGTAAATACCGGCGAAAGAATCCTTGCAAAGAAATTGATGACACCGCCTTTCTCACCTATTTTCATAATTCCCAGCCAAAGGGAGAGAACACCTGTCAGTCCAAGTGATATCTCAAAAGCAGTCTTGGAATTATCGAACGTGGAGTTCATCATGGCGGGGAACACTTCCACGTCACCAAAGAAAATAAGCTTTACCAGTGCAATCAGAAATGCAATGACAAAGAATGCAATCCATATATAATTTAAAACCATGCTGCAAAATTAGTGCAAATGAGTGGAAAAACCAAAACTTGTTTTGTTTTTTTCCCGAAAGCAGCCTAACTTCGCGAGAATCGCAAAAACAAAATATTTTTGCAGCATGGCAAAATATCGCTTTTACTTTTTTACCTTTCTTACCTTTTTACTTTTTTACCTTTCATCCCCCATCGCTCCAGACGTTTGTACTCTTTCTTTGTAATGCGCATGAAAGAACCGTGCTGCGGACGAGCCACACCCTCAATATTTTTCGGATTCTTGAAGTTGCGCATGTAGCGGTCAGCCTCACAGATACGATAGTTTTTGGGTTTTGAGGAATACTCAATGTAACCAATCATCCAAGTGTCCTTATCGGCCAGTTGGAAGGCCGAAACACCCTCGCACTTCTTGTTGCCTTCGAAGTTCACATAATCATCCTCCACAGGCTCACTCCAGGGACCCGTCAGCGAAGGAGCCGTAGCCGTGAAAAGTCCGGGCTTGCCGCCTTCCTTCTTTATCATCATGTGCCAGCGCTGATCGGCTTCCACCCAGTTGATGTCGGCATCAATGGTGGCATATCCCCAATCGAAGAGCAGCTTGGGCTGTGTGAGTTGGGTAAAACTTTCATCAGCATGACTGTAATACATACGGTCGTATTTCTCTTCGGCACGGTTCCACATGGAGTAGTAAATCATATATCCGCCTTTTTTGCCATTAGGCCATACGAAATCCTCGTCCCAAACTATTTGCGGAGCCCAAACGCGGTTGATTGTTTTCCAGTCCTTATAAGGTGAAGAATCATTTGCATCGCAGAAGATGTCAGGACCCTTACGGAAGTCGTAGCCTTTTGATTTCCAGTGAATCAGGTCATCGGAAGTGAGCAGACAGATGCCGTAGTTATCCCATGTCTGCACCTTTCCCAGTCTGTCTCTCGATGCATTGGAGGCATCCATGTCTGTGAAGACCATCAGATAGCCGCTGCCATCGTGTTTCCTGCAGATGAAGGCATCGCGTGAGCGTTTCTCAATGGGTGCCATCACGGCATCGCTGAAGATGGAATCACCATCTAAGAGGTCATGCCAGTGAATGCCGTCTTTGCTCAGGGCATAGGCTGTCCAGGCAGGACCCGCATCGTTCATATGACAGTATAGATAGCGGTTGCCTTTCTGCAAGTTCCCTTTTGCGTTTGTTTCAATGGAACACAAAGACACTAAGACACAAAGGACTGCGCAAAATATGCCTGTAAAAAACTTTGTGTCTTTGCGTCTTTGTATTTGCTTAAAAAGGAGATTAATCATTTATTTGGTTATAAGTTTTGATTTTACCGTCTTGAATCCTTCGCCAGAGATGGTGAGCACAGGGTTGGCGGCTTCTCTGTTTGAACGCAGGATAACGAGAGCTGAACCGTTATAGAGACGCCGCTGATTCGTTACGTTCAGTTCCTTGCTGTTCTGGTCACCATTCGAAACGGCCACAATTTCTGCTCCATCACTGACGCTGAACGTGAGCTGTTGCTGTGCATGATAGACACGGCGGCCTTTCTTGTCAACAGCATACACGCGTACATGCTGCAAGTCCATGCCATCAGCCTTCCAGTTGTCGTTGTCAGGGATAGCTATGAGTTTCACTGCGTCTCCCGTCGTCTCAATCTTGTGGCGGGCCATAATTTTGCCGTTGTTCTTGGCTACGGCTTCACAATAGCCGTTTGCATAGGGAATATTGTCCCAGCGAATCTGGTTGCGCATCTTGGCGTTTTTCTTGTCATTCTGTTTCACGCCCATGCTCTTGCCGTTCACAAAGAGTTCCACTTCGTCAGCATTGGTATAGGTGATGAGACTCACTTTCGAACCTTGTTGACGGTTCCAATGGTCACTCATGCCGTCGTTGCCTGTTTGCACGCCGTTCCACATCATGTCACCCTTCTTGTCAATGACGGCGATATGCACCAAAGGTTCCTCCGGTTTGAAGAAACTCTTCATATAGTAGGCCTTGGGCTTGGGCTCCAGGGTAATGTCGAATACGCCCTGCATCCATCCTTTGGCAGGCCATCCCTGACTTTCTCCGAGATAGTCAATCATTCCCCAATAAGCCATTCCGATAACCTTGTCCAAATCCATGGCAAAATAGTTTTCGCCCATGGCTGACACGGAAGCCTCACTCTGGTAGAATTTCATCCACGGGAAGCGTCGTCCGTCCCCAGGGAAATACATATAGCGGTAATTATACGACTGCACATCGGTAATCATCGCCAAATCTGCAGGCAAGGAATCGGTTTCCCAGTTACGGTAGCGGGGATGCATGGCCACGGTCACCAGTCGGGTGCTGTCGTAGCGGTTGATGAGTGTCTTCATCAGTTTGTACATGGTCACACCGAAGTCGTTGAACGGCTGGTTGGGATCCTGCTGCAGTTCATTGCCAAGACTCCACATCACCACCGAAGGAGAGTTACGGTCACGCTTCACCCATTCGGGAATGTCTTGTTGCCACAACTGTTCAAAAGGAACCTTCCCGCCCGTGTGCTGACGCGTCCATTTGTCGTAGAGTTCATCCACCACAAGGATACCATATTTGTCGCAGAGCTCAATAAACTCACGGCTGTAGGGATTATGACTGGTTCGGATATGGTTGATGCCCCATTCTTTCACCATCTGGATGCGTTTTTCTATAGCCCGTGGATAGGCAGCTGCACCGAGAGCTCCTAGAGAGTGGTGGTTGGCAAAGCCTTTCAGCAGCACCTTTTTACCATTGAGCAATAAACCCTTATTCGGTATCATCTCCACCGTACGGATACCGAAGTTTGAAGAGGTCTCGTCCACCACTTCTCCCTTTTCGTTCTGTAAGGTTACCATAGCCTTGTAGAGATTCGGATGCTCACAGTCCCAGAGTTGGGCGTTCTTCACTTCCATTTCCGGAAGTTTGGCTTCCATGGTACGCGACATTGTAATGCGTTTCTGCATGGAAGTTCCTTCTGCGACAAGCGTTCCGTCGGGGGCATAGATTTTCACACCGACCGTCGTTTCCTTTTCCTTGCCACGGTTGGTAAACTCCGCCTGGATATTTACAAAACGGTTGTCGCGCGTAGAGATATTCAGCGGATGGCGCTCAAAATAGAGTGTCTTGTCAGAAGTGACGAGCTTCACGCTGCGGAAAAGTCCACCGCCTGTGTACCAGCGTGAATTGTTGGGTTCACGGGTATCTGCCATCACGGCGATGACATTGTCCTGTCCCCATTTCAATTCGTTGGTAATATCAATACCAAAGTCCACGTAGCCGTAGTCTGTACCGCCGATGCGATTGCCGTTGAGATACACTTCACCTACATACATGATACCTCCGAAATCCAGCACAATGCGCTTGTTTTTCCAGGTTTCATCGGGAGTGAGGTGCAGCCGGTACCAGCCTTTTCCCATTTCTTTGAATCCGCGGCTTGAAAGCCGGCTCTTGATATTGGCGGCCACGTCCGTATTGTCAGGACGCTCATCAGCAGCAGGTTCCACCCACGGCTGTTCTATCTGGAAGTCGTGAGGCAAATTCACGGTACGCCAATTGCTGTCGTCCAGATTCACGGCTGCGCCATTCTGCACATCCCCCGCCTGGAATTTCCATCCGAAATCCAGGCTGTTTACTGTGCGTTGTGCAAAAGTGTTCACTGAACACAAAGACACAAAGACACAAAGGGCAAATCTATTAATCCTTCTCATTTTTAGTTTCAAGCATAAAAAGTAATCATCATTGACTTCGTCGATTCTCAGCTGCACCCGGCATAGTTTAAGCAAGCTTGGCCATGCTCTCGTTTGCACGAGAAATCTACATTCTACACTCTACATTCTACATTTAAAACGCTCATCATTTGACATTTATCAATTTATAGTATTCCACGGCACCAAGCAGGAAGCAGCCTGTGCCATAGTCTTCGAAGTCAGGCACTTTGTCGTAGGCCAAAGGCTGACCTGCTGAAGGATCCTTTCCTGTGCCTTGCACCCATCCAAGGAAACCGTCCTGATGCACGGCGTCCTTCACCATAGCGTTCCACGCACGGTCACAGGCAGGCTTGTATTGCTTGGCTTTCAGAATGCCGTGATTCATGCCCCAGCTCATGCCATAAAGGAACAGGGAGGTTCCCGTGAGTTCCTTGCCGCCATAGTTGGCTTCCGACATCAGAGATGGATTCCAGAAACCGTCCTCCCGCTGACAGCTGAGCAGTCCCTGACTCATCAGGATAAAGTCCTTCTTCAGACTCTTGTAGTATTTCTTCGCGGCTTTCTTTGCCTTTGTATTCGTCTTCATCACAGCTTCCAAGTCTTCCATCACTTTCACCAAAGCAGCATACACCCAGCCCGAACCACGGCTCCAGTAACAGTTGTTGCCATCCTTTTCCTTATAGGGAGGCACGTAATCGGCATCCCTCCACCATAATCCTTCCACGGTGTTGAAAAGTCCGCCGGCAAGTGTGTCGCGGCTCCAAGTGTACATCCGCATGGCATGGTCGATGTATTTCTGCTCACCCGTGATTCGGAACATCTTTGAATAGACAGGCATGGCCATCTGAATGGCATCTATCCATGTCCACCATCCATAGAGTTCACCGTTGGCCTTCTTGTCGTTGCCGGTCTTCATCTGGTGAGCCAGATTTTCCTTCACATGCACGATCATCTTCTCGTCCTTGGTCATCATGTAACGGTCCAAATAAGTCTGCTCGCAGCACTGGTCATCAGCATCGCATGTGGTGATGCCGTTGCGGGGTGTCCACTTGTGGAAATCTGCCCAACGGTCAGTGTAGTCGATGTAGCGCTGCTGGGGATCCACCTTGTAGAGTTCCATCAGTCCCTCGTAATACACGGCTCTTGTCCACAGGCTGCTGGGACGTATTTTGTTTACGTTGGTAGGTACGGTGGGGTCGCTGTACTTCTTCATGAAATAGTCGTTGGCCCGCTGGGCTACTTTCAGAACCTCTTGTGGGGTCTGTGCCTGAAGGTTCGTCAGGGCGAACAAGGCAAGTGCTAAAATGATAAGTTTCTTCATGTTGTGTAGTTTTTATTTGTTTTTATTCTTTTTTATGGTTGCAATGCAGGTGTCACACGCTCTGTCGTTACCCGTTCCGTATTCGTCAGCACCATCTTGGGCCTTTCATCAGGACGGATAAAGGAGATTTCAATATCTTTCAGCGTGATGTCTTTGGCATCCGAGATGACGAAGCACGATGCCGGCTGTATGCCGTGGGCCGAAGGTTCAGGATAGCCTTTCATCCGGGGATTATCCAGAAAGAAAGGGTTAGCACCTCGCTGGTTCTTCACATCCTCCATCGTGATACCGCCGCGGTATTGCAGCCGGATGTTGCTGAGCGTGACGTTCTCAATGGAACCCGTTGCATTTCCGGCGATGATGGAGGCATAACGGCTATCGGCATCCTCCACGGTCACATTGTCGATACTCACATTTTTCACCGTAGAGGCGGGGAGACCCTCCGGCCCCCTGTTGCGGCTTCCCGCACGGATATAGAAGGGAGCGTTGTTGATTTCTTTCATCCTGATGTTTGCTACCATGATGTTTTCCATCTGCGACCCGTCCACCGTTTCCAGCGCCAGTCCCCGGCAATGGGTGAAGCTACAGTTGCGTATGATAATGTTGCGGAAGTCACCGTTGCTCTCCGTTCCCAGTTTGATTCTTCCCGTAGGGCCATCCTGGTCGGGAGCTTTCGTCTGCAGCGTGGTCAGGGTTCCGTCCATCAGGGTTCCCACGTCGTAGCCTGTGACGTGGCAGTTCTCTATGATGACGTTTGCCGTGGGTTTCAGACGGTTTAGTCCGTAGGAGGTCTTTAGCACAATGGCATCATCGTTCAGCGTATTTACCCTACAGTCCCTGATAATGACATCTTCGCAGCAGTCGATGTCGAGTCCGTCGCGGTTGGTGTCCACCGTCAGCCGTTCAATCATCAGCGAGTCCACTCCTGTGAGGAGCAGCGCGAAGTGTCCGCAGTTGAGCATCTCGATGTCCGCGAGTCTCACCTGCCGGCATTCTCTCAGAGCCACCGCTTTGTTGGCCACGGGCAGTCCGTTGAGCGTAGGCCTTCCTCTCGAAAGTACGCCGCTGCCGTCAATCCTACCCTTTCCCGTAATGGCGATGTTATGTAGTCCGATGCCCCATATAAGCGAGTTCTTCCAATGGCTGTGCCCGAAGTCCTGATAGCGGGAAAGGTTCTCTTCAGGCAGGTCGTAAGATTCTTCCGCCGTAGGCATAGCCGCCTTCACGATGGCTCCACTGTCCAGTTGCAAAGTAATGTTACTCTTCAGTCGGATGGAATAACAGGGATAGACGCCTTCCGGCACTCTCACCATCCCGCCGCCTTCATGGGCAGCCTGCTCGATGGCCGCGTTGATGGCGTGGCTGTCAATATGCACACCGTTGCCCTTTGCCCCGAAGTCACGCACGTCATAGACATGCTGAGCAGGACAAAGGGCAGCAGCTGTGAGTGCCAAGAGCAGTAGGATGGTTTTTCTCATGCTATTTCAGATTTCAATTTTACGAGCTTTGCTCGTGATTTCTTTCACGACTCGGCAAATCATGCAAGCATATTTGCTCTCGCTGCTCAAGAAATTCAGGTTTTAGGTTATCGCTCAACGCTCAACCCTTTTATAAATCATATCCAGCTTAGAATATTTCCGTTCTGTTCCGTTGTTCCAGTGTTCCATCAGCCCGAGGGGCTTTGTCAGCGGTTTCCCGTCTTGCTGATACACGGTGCCGCTCTGTGGATGTGGAATGGTGGCGGCTTCGTAGAGATATTCGTCGCACCAGTTCAGGCTGCCGTATTCCGGCCATTCGCTGATGAGCAGGTCCATGGCCACGGCATCGCAGGCAACCTCGTCTTGTGAAACGATAATGGAGCACGCCCAGTCGTTGTTGAAGGGAGGCTTCTGCCATTTGGGATAGGGCTTGAAGTTCACATGACGCGATCCATAGGTGCCGTCGATGAGGAAGAAGAGGGTCTTCTGTCCCAGGTGATTGTGGGCGATGAAGTCCACGAAGGTCTTATAGCCCGGTTTCCCGTGTCGCTTGTCGGCGCTGAAGTTGTTATGGGCGTTCTTTCGCCAGATGAGGTTGATGTCTGTCGCCCCGTACCAGTTCTTCGAAGTGAGCGTCACGCCCGGACCGTTGTGCAGTTTCAGCAGCGATGAGTTGATCAGATAGTCCGCGTCCACGATGCACTTTGCCAGACCGCGTGCCAGTTTG
Source organism: uncultured Prevotellaceae bacterium (assembly GCA_902784755.1). Classification (GTDB taxonomy): domain Bacteria; phylum Bacteroidota; class Bacteroidia; order Bacteroidales; family Bacteroidaceae; genus Prevotella. Next base: position 1,919 of record CACZVX010000028.1, on the reverse strand, counting down.
CCGTTATCAGCGGAATAGGTGATCATTTCCGGATAGTATTCACACGCCTGTCTGCCGTCGCCTCCGATGTTGTCTATAAAGATGACGGATGAAAACTCCCGATGTACCTTATTATATATGCTATCTGTGATTGCACGGCTGGGTTCGCAGAGAGTGATGTCACGCTGCTGGATGCCTCCGTCGCGCACCATCGAACGCACCAGCGCCAGTGTCACGAAGGGCGATGAGTTCAATTCTATCGTATCGCGGTGGGTGAGCGCATTGTTCAGGTTCAGTTTCACGCAGATCTTTTCCCCTTTCTGATAGCCTCGGCTTCCACGTCCGTGCTGTTCGTTGAAGTGTCGGAAGAGTGCCTTCCAGGCTTTCTTCGCGTTTTTCTCGCCCGTCAGCTGTATGAGCGCCTCGCGCACCATGAGGTCTGCTTTCTGCTGTGAGTTCCAGCGGTCCTCCACCCAGAGTCCCGTATGCCCATCCCAGGAAGCCACTCCAGGGGCATGAATCCATGCCACGCGTCCAGGGTGTATACCCTTTCCCTCGCCTAAGGGCTGATTAGGCTTCACCATCAGCGGCGGCAGTTCCCGTCCATTGAAATGTCCGAAGAAGAGGCGGTTGCGGTCCACGGGCTGGTCCAGCGGCTGGATGGTCGTAGCAGGCCCCAGGTCAGGATCCTTCCATGAACAGAGTTTCCACACCACCTTTCCGTCTTTATCCACTTCCACGGCCTGCAACGGCGCATGGAGTGTGTCGAGCGGTTCCTTGCCCCATTCGTTCCACCAGCTGTTGAGGATGGTGTTGCCGTTCTTCAGGCGCACCGCCTTCTGTATCTGTCGGAGTCCGATGCCGCTGAGGTCAGGCTGCCACACCACCTGCGCGTCCTCCCTCGTGATTTCCTTCACCGTGTTGCCTTTGCCCACCATCAGCAGGTTCTCCTTCGCCAGTTCCGTCACTGACCAAGCCCCAGGTAACTCCCAGCGGTAGAGCTCATTGCCCTGCACACTGTATTCTGCCACATAGCCCTGACTCATGTGACATACCAGCAGCGTGCCCCGTGAAGAGAGCCGTGCATTGCGGAATTGTCCGTGAACACCTTTCGAGGCAGGAATCTCAAACTCATGCACGATGCGGCACTGTGGGATTTCCATCACCCTTACCTTCGCCGGATGGCCGTTCTGCACAAACACCACATGGTTCTTTCCAATGGGCTGGATGGTATGAATCTCCGTTCCCTCGGGAGCTGCATACGACCACACCGTCTGATGGTCCTGCGTCATTTCCGCTATTCCATATTGGTGCGCGATCAGGATATGCCCGTCGCTCATCAGGATGGCATCGCTGATCTCGCCCCTCAGGTTCGTAGCGTTATGGTACCAGTCCACCTTCCCGTTCTTCACGATATACATTCTCAGCTGCTTGCTCTGTCCGGCATAGAGGAAATCGTGACGGCTCAGACTGTCGCTCTGTGCCATCAGACTCGTAGTAGCAAGCACGGCCAATAGAATCATTATTAGTCTTTTCATGATCTTATGAATGGATTTTTGTTGATTTGAAGGCAAAGATAGCGATTTCGTCCATAGGCAACAAGGAAATTCGTTCATATATTAGGTGATAATGTTCACGTCCGCTTTTATAAGGCCGAAATTAGCTGGCAAATTATTTGGCGGAGTGGTGAAAAGGATTTATCTTTGCGCAGTTTTTAAAGGATAATGAAAATGAAAAAGAAAGAATTTATGAAAATGGTCCTGTTTTCAGCCGTTGCTGTCTGTTTGACCAGTTGTGCGATGAATCCAAAAGTTACAGCCGATTTGATGGGAACCTATCCTCAGCGTTCTGCCGATCAGGTGGTGATTTATGAGGAAGGCGATACCGTTCCCGCGAATGCCACCGTCGTAGGAAAAGTGAAAGTGACCGACGGCGGAATG
>CACZVX010000027.1 GCA_902784755.1 uncultured Prevotellaceae bacterium | reverse complement strand
ACCAAGCCGATAAGCCGTCTGCTGGCAATCGAGAGGAGTATCAAAATCAAAATGTGCCACCATCTGACGTGCATGAACTCCTGCATCAGTTCGTCCTGCTCCTACTACTTCCACCTTACGGCGAAGCAGCATAGACAAGGCTTTCTGCAATTCTTCCTGAACAGAATCTGCATCGGGCTGTGCCTGCCAGCCATGATAACGAGCACCATCGTAGGCAAAATAGATGAAATATCTCACACTTTCACTAAATTTGGCGCAAAATTAGCGAATAATTCCCAATTATCCAAATATCAAACGGTTAAGTTCTAATAGCTAAATCTTTTTGGAAAAATCCATTCGAAAAACTTGCTTTATTTGATAGATTTTCATATTTTTGCAGAAAATAGTCATTACTCTGAAAATATATCAAACAACATGAAACGAATTATTGAATGTGTGCCCAATTTCAGCGAAGGTCATGACATGGATGTAATCCGTCAGATTACCGATGAGATTGAGAAAGTGAAAGGCGTGAAACTATTGGATGTTGATCCTGGAGAAGCGACCAACCGTACGGTCGTCACTTTTGTAGGTGATCCTGAAAATGTAGTGGAGGCCGCTTTCCAAAGTGTTAGAAAAGCCGGAGAACTAATTGACATGCGCCAACACCACGGAGCCCATCCTCGTATGGGAGCCACTGACGTTTTGCCGCTAATACCTGTGTCTGGTATTACGTTGGAAGAATGTGCCGAACTTGCCCGTACCCTTGCTAAACGTATTGCTGACGAACTCGCTATTCCTTGCTATTGCTATGAGGCAGCAGCCTTAACCGAAGAAAGAAAGAATCTTGCTGTTTGCCGTGAAGGAGAATATGAAGCACTTGCTGACAAACTCTCTACTCCCGGAAAGCAACCCGACTTCGGAGCCTGTAAACTGGATGAAAAAGTAGCCCGTACCGGATGTACAGCCGTTGGAGCCCGAGATTTCTTGATTGCAGTAAACTTTAACCTCAATACCACCTCTACCCGACGTGCCAATGCTATTGCTTTTGATGTCAGGGAGAAAGGACGTCCTGTACGTGAGGGACATCCCATTACGGGTAAACCCAAGAAAGATGCAGAAGGCAATGTCATCATGCAACCAGGAACGCTAAAATCAACAAAGGCTATTGGTTGGTTTATTGATGAATACCGCATTGCTCAAGTTTCTATGAACATTACTAATATTAATGTGACTCCACTCCATGTAGCATTCGACGAGGTTTGCCGTTGTGCACAGAATAGGGGTATCCGCGTGACTGGTACAGAGATTGTGGGGCTCATTCCCAAGCGAACCCTAATCGAAGCAGGAAAATACTTTTTGGAGAAGCAATGCCGTTCCACGGGCATCCCAGAAGAGGACATTATTGAAATAGCCATCCATTCAATGGGGCTAGACGACCTTAAGCCATTTAATCCCCGTGAGAAAGTAATTGAATATTTATTAGAAGATGCAGAAAAAAGTGCTCATCAGTTGATTGACTTAACTGTTAAAGAATTTGCCGATGAGACTTCTCGCGAAAGTCCAGCTCCTGGAGGTGGAACCATTGCTGCCTATATGGGAGCACTCGGTACTGCCCTCGGTACAATGGTCGCAAATCTTTCTGCTCACAAAGCAGGATGGGATGAGCGTTGGAAAGAATTCTCGCAATGGGCAGACAAGGGACAGGCTCTGATGACAGAATTATTGCAACTTGTAGATGAAGACACTAAGGCTTTTAACCGAATTATGAATGCATTCGGTCTTCCTAAGAAAACAGAAGAAGAGAAACAACTGCGCTCATCGGCTATTCAAGAAGCTACACGCTATGCTGCAGAAGTTCCATTGAAAACGATGCGCACCTCTATCCAAGCATTCAGTATCTGCAAGGCCATGGCTGAGAATGGCAACCCCAACAGTGTTTCTGATGCCGGTGTAGGAGCTTTGGCTGCTCGTGCTGCTGTATTGGGGGCTGGTTTAAATGTGAAAATCAATGCCTCTTCACTCAAAGACAAGGAAGTTTCCGCCTTATTTATCCAAGAAGCCAACCAACTCATTGAACAAGCCAATGCCGCAGAAGCAGAAATCCTACGAATAACAGAATCTAAAATAACACTTTAAACTATTGACTAAAATGATGACACAAGAAGAATTTGCCAGAGAAATCCGACAAGGTATTCCTGATATTCTGCCGGAACTTCAACCATACGACACGACTATTAATCATGCGCCTAAGCGAAAGGACATCTTGACACCAGAAGAGAAGAAACTGGCTCTACGGAATGCGCTCCGCTATTTCCCCAAAAAGTTTCATTCAACACTGGCACCAGAATTTGCCAATGAGTTGAAAACTTACGGACGTATCTATATGTATAGGTTCCGTCCTACATACGAGATGTTTGCACGTCCCATTGATGCATACCCTCACCGTTCGGAACAGGCAGCTGCCATTATGATGATGATACAGAACAATCTGGACAAAGCTGTGGCTCAACATCCCCATGAACTGATTACATACGGTGGTAATGGTTCCGTTTTCCAGAACTGGGCACAATACCGACTCGTGATGAAATATCTTAGTGAAATGACTGATGAACAGACACTTGTGATGTACAGTGGACATCCGCTTGGCCTCTTCCCTTCCCATAAAGGAGCACCACGAGTGGTAGTTACCAATGGTATGGTGATTCCCAATTATTCAAAACCCGATGATTGGGAACGCGATAATGCACTCGGTGTGAGCCAATATGGACAGATGACAGCCGGCAGCTATATGTATATAGGTCCCCAGGGTATCGTTCACGGTACTACCATCACCGTTCTTAACGCTGCCCGTAAAGTAGGAGTTAGCCATCCTTTGTTTGTAAGTTCTGGTCTTGGAGGAATGTCTGGTGCCCAACCTAAAGCAGGTAATATTGCAGGGGCCGTAAGCGTGGTGGCAGAGATCAATCCACTGGCAGCTGAAAAGCGCTTTGACCAAGGATGGGTAGATGAACTTCACGACAATCTTGACGAACTCATTCCTGCTATCCGCAAGGCTGTAGCAGAAGAGCGTACTGTTTCCATGGCATATGTTGGCAACATTGTTGACCTGTGGGAACGTTTGGCGGATGAGGATATTCACGTGGATTTGGGCAGTGACCAAACTTCTCTCCATAATGCGTTTGCTGGTGGTTACTATCCCGTTGGCATGACACTCGAGGAATCCAAGAAGATGATGGCAGAAGAACCCGAACAATTCAAGGAATGCGTCTATGCTTCTCTCCGTCGACAGGTAGATGCTATCAATCGACTATCTGCCAAAGGCATGTACTTCTTTGATTACGGAAATGCCTTCTTATTAACAGCCGGACGTGCAGGGGCAGACATTTGGAAGGAATCCGGTAAATTCCGCTATCCCAGCTATGTACAGGATATCATGGGCCCCATGTTCTTTGACTATGGCTTTGGTCCTTTCCGGTGGGTATGTTCATCAGGAAAGGCGGAGGACCTTGCCGTTACTGACCAGTTGGCAGCTGAAGTACTCGACGAAATGCTGAAAACAGCACCCGCTGATATTCACGGCCAACTTGCCGATAATCTCCATTGGATACGGGAAGCTGGAAGGAACCATCTTGTAGTCGGATCCCAAGCTCGTATTCTCTATGCTGATGCTGAGGGACGCACCAAGATTGCACTGGCTTTCAACAAAGCTATCCGCGATGGACGTATCAGTCGTCCTGTAGTTTTAGGACGAGATCATCACGATGTCAGTGGAACTGACTCTCCATTCCGCGAGACCTCAAACATCTATGACGGTTCCCAATTCTGTGCTGACATGGCAGTACAGAATGTAATCGGCGATGCTTTCCGCGGTGCTACTTGGGTGAGCATTCACAATGGTGGTGGCGTTGGCTGGGGCGAAGTCATTAACGGTGGCTTCGGTATGGTTATCGATGGAAGTGAAGAAGCCGACCAACGCATCCAGCGCATGCTATTCTGGGATGTAAACAATGGTATTGCCCGTCGTTCTTGGGCACGCAACAAAGGTTCTATGGACGCTATCCAAAGAGAAATGAACCGCACACCTGAGCTACAAGTCACGATGCCAAATCTTGTGGACGATGAGTTGATCAATGCAACAGAATTTTAATAAACGGAAACTATATTTGCAATAACAAAAAACGAAGAATAATGATACATCAAATATCTGCCGAACACCTCACAATTGAACGTATCGGTGAAATCATTTACAAAAACTACAAACTAGAGCTCAGCGAGGATGCAAAGCAGCGCATCCGCCGCTGCCGTAACTATCTTGATAAGAAGATCGTTGCTCGTGGCGAGCCCATTTACGGTGTCACCACAGGCTTCGGATCCCTCTGCAATGTAAACATAGGAAAAGACCATCTCTCACAACTTCAGATCAATCTTATTAAGAGCCATGCTTGCGGTACGGGAGAACGTGTTCCTAATGACATAGTAAAAATCATGTTATTCCTCAAGATCCAATCGCTGAGCTATGGCTATTCTGGTTGTAAAATGGATACCATTCTACGTTTGATAGCTTTTTTTAACAACGATATTTATCCCGTGGTATACAAACAAGGTTCTCTTGGTGCTTCTGGTGACCTTGTTCCACTTGCACATATGTGCTTGCCATTGGTAGGTCTCGGTGAAGTGGAATACCAGGGAAAGATAATTTCGGGCGAGGAAATGCTTCATAAAAAGCGTTGGAAGCCGATTGAACTTGGTAGCAAGGAAGGATTGGCACTATTGAATGGCACGCAAAACATGAGTGCCTTTGCCGTTTGGTCACTACTCAATGCCAAGAGACTTTCTGAATGGGCAGACAAGATTGCTGCGATGTCACTCGATGCTTTCGATGGTAGAATTGAACCCTTCATTGAGGCTGTTCATCTAGTTCGTCCTCATCAGGGACAATTAGAAACAGCCCGTCGAATGAAGGAATTATTGGAAGATAGTCAGTTGATTGTTAACTCTAAGCCTCACGTGCAAGATCCCTACTCCTTCCGTTGTGTGCCACAAGTACATGGAGCAGTAAAAGATACGATACGATATGTAAAGTCGGTGATTGAGGTGGAAATCAATTCTGCTACTGATAATCCTACAATATGTCCTGAAGAAGATCTTATTATCTCTGGAGGCAATTTTCATGGTGAGCCAATTGCATTGCCTATTGATTTTCTCTCAATAGCCATGAGTGAATTGGCCAACATCTCTGAGCGCCGTATTTACCGTCTAGTTTCTGGTACTCGTGGACTTCCCAACTTCCTTGTCGCTAATCCAGGGGTCAATAGTGGTTTCATGATTACCCAATACACAGCGGCATCCTGCGTCTCACTTAACAAATCACTGGCCATGCCTTCATCTGTAGACAGCATCCCCTCATGTCAGGATCAGGAAGACCATGTCAGCATGGGTGGCAATGCTGCTATTAAATTATATAAGGTGATACTCAATACCGAACGCGTGCTTGCCATCGAGCTTTTCAATGCTGCTCAGGCACTTGATTTCCGCCAGCCACTACGCTCATCTCCAAAAATCATGGCCATCCATGATGCATTTCGTATGCATGTACCGTTTATTCTTAATGATGACTTGATGTATCCATACATCGAGAAATCCATTAAATTCCTACGTAAATGAAAACCTTGATCACAAATATCGGAATTCTGGCTGGAACATCCGAAATATCCCTTCTACGGCGGAAAGGTTCTGAGATGAAAGTCTTTGAGACTCATCAGAATGCCTGGCTGCTTGTTGAAGATGGTTTTTTCAAGGATTGGGGCACGGATTCACCTCCCAATATCGTAGATGCAGATATTATTAATGCCGAAGGTGGTGCCGTTCTTCCTTCCTTCTGTGACAGCCACACACATTTAGTATATGCCGATAGTCGTGAACAGGAATTTGTTGATAAGATAAAGGGACTCAGCTATGAGGAGATTGCACGTAGGGGTGGTGGTATTCTGAACAGTACCGATAGACTCCACCAGATGTCGGAAGATGAACTCTATGAGCAATCTATGCACCGTATCGATGAAATTATCCGGAAAGGAACGGGAGCCGTAGAGATTAAAAGCGGCTATGGACTTCGCACGGAAGATGAGCTGAAGATGCTAAGAGTGATTCGCCGAATCCGTGAAACCTCACCTATTAAGGTCGTGAGCACTTTCCTTGGTGCTCATGCTGTGGCAAGGGGAATGACGCAAAAAGACTATGTTGAACTGGTTATAAGCGAGATGATTCCAGCTGTGGCCTCTTTGGCCGATTTCATTGACGTTTTTTGTGATCGTGGTTTTTTTACACCAGAGGAAACTGCTCGCATACTGGAGGCTGGTGCCCACTATGGATTAAGACCGAAGATTCATGGTCAGGAACTGGCAGACTCTGGAGGAGTGGAAGTAGCAGTTAAGCATCAGGCTCTTTCAGTGGACCATTTGGAAAGCATGACAGACCGTGATATTAAGTTGCTACACAATAGTGATACCATGCCTACATGCCTTCCTGGAACATCTTTCTTTCTGAATATGCCTTTTGCACCTGCCCGAAAGATGATTGATGAAGGTCTCGGCATTGCCATAGCCAGTGATTACAACCCAGGTTCAACTCCGTCAGGTGATATGAGATTCTGTGTCTCATTAGCCTGTATTAAGATGCGGTTATTACCAGAAGAGGCCTTCAATGCTGTTTCAATTAATAGCGCCTATGCCATGGGAGTTTCGGATAAATACGGTAGTATTGCCAAAGGGAAAGTGGCCAATTTCTTGATTACCAGGCCCCTACCCTCGTTGGCTTACATTCCCTATGCATATACCCAACCCTTCATTCGAGAAGTTTATCTTCATGGTTGCCGTTATAACAATATTTATCCATAAATTCAAATTATATTATTATCAATCACTATTAAACTAAAACCTACAATTATGACAGAAAAAACTCCAACCCCGCACATCGAAGCCAAATATGGTGAGATTGCAGAGACTGTTATTATGTCGGGAGACCCATTAAGAGCAAAGTTCATGGCAGAGCATTTCCTTGAGAACCCTGTACAATTTAACAATGTACGTGGAATGCTTGGTTTTACAGGAAGCTACAAAGGGAAACGTGTTTCCGTAATGGGACATGGCATGGGCATACCCTCAATGGCAATTTACTCCTATGAACTTTTCAATTTCTACGGCGTAAAGAATATTATTCGTGTAGGGTCTGCTGGTTCTATGAATGCTGATCTACACATCGGAGACTTGATGATGGCACAAGGTGCCTGTACGAACAGTAACTATGCTTCACAGTTCCTGTTGTCAGGCATGTATGCTCCAATAGCTGACTTCGGCTTATTAAGGGCAGCTGTCGAAAAAGCAGAGGAATTAGGATACCGTTATAAGGTAGGCAATATCTACTCTTCGGACATCTTTTACGATGAAAACAGTGGTGCCACGGCACAATGGCAAAAGATGGGCGTAATGGCTGTAGAAATGGAAAGCGCCGCACTCTATATGAATGCGGCACGATATGGAGGTCATGCTTTGTGTATTTGCACAATCAGCGACTCTTTAGTTACAGGTGAGGTGACAACAGCTGAACAACGTCAGAACAGTTTCACCCAAATGATGGATGTGGCTTTTGGAATTATCTAAAGTCTATTTCCTTCTTTCGGGAAGACAACTTTCGGCTTGAATGTCTTAGCTTCTTCGAAATCCATGAGTGCATAGCCGATAATAATAACAGTATCGCCTATAATACACTTTCGGGCTGCGGCTCCATTGAGACAAATACAACCGGAGCCGCGCTCTCCTTTTATAATATAAGTGTCGAGACGTTCACCGTTATTGTTGTTTACAATCTGGACCTTCTCTCCTGCAATCAGTCCTGCAGCATCCATCAAGTCTTCATCGATGGTGACACTGCCCATATAGTTCAGGTTGGCCTCCGTAATCTTCACACAGTGAAGCTTACTCTTCATGACTTCTATCATCATGGTTTTTACTCTTTATATTTAATATGGTCGATAAGACGAATAGGAGTCTTACCACAATAGACGGTAATACAACCTACCACATAAGGAGAATCTTCCCAATTTTTCAAATCCAGGAGCGTATTCCCATCAACAATAGAGAAATATTCCACTTCAAGGCCGTCAACGGAATTAATCTCGCTGACAACTTTTTTGTGGGTTTCCTCCAGTGTGTGACTCTTGGCATAGGTGACACTTTCCTTGAGAGCCTTGTAAATTTTAGGAGCAATGGCACGCTCTTCGGCAGTCAATAAAGTATTGCGAGATGATTTAGCCAATCCGTCCTTTTCACGAATGATAGGACATTCCACTATCTGAACAGCAAGTCCAAGACTACGAACCATGGCCTTAATAACAGCTATCTGCTGCCAGTCTTTTTCACCGAAATAGGCTCGCGTGGGACGTGTAATATAGAAAAGACGGCTTACCACTTGACATACGCCATTGAAATGACCAGGTCGCTTTGCACCCTCCATCACGGTTGAAACAGGAGGATATTCAAAATGACGAGTATCAGGAATCGGATACATTTCTTTCACTGAGGGAGCAAAAACATAATCGGCTCCAACTCGCTCAAGTAGCTTACAATCAGCCTCCAAAGTACGTGGATAACGCTCTAAGTCACCCTGATCGTTAAACTGGGTAGGATTTAGAAAAACACTAACAACCGTTACCCCATTTTCTTTCACGCTGCGCTCAACAAGAGAAGCGTGTCCTTCATGCAGAGCTCCCATGGTGGGAACCAATCCAATCTCTTTACCTTCCTTGCGAACTTTAAAAAGTTCGTTTTGGAGTTCAACAATTGTCTGAAATACTTTCATTACTTCTTTTGTGATTCATAAATCGGATGCAAAGTAACAAAGAATTTGTGAAATATGCAAAGAATATTTTTAAAATATGCCAAATATCATCTTAATAAAACAAAAACAAATCGTTTTATGCATTTTTTTTTGTATCTTTGCATTCAAAATTTAGTGGATATGGCAGCAAAGAAAGTATTATTCATCAATCAGGAGATCATCCCATACGTACCCGAAAGCGAATTATCATTGCTCGGAAAGAGTCTTCCGCAGGCAATCCAAGAAAAAGGATATGAGATTCGTACGTTCATGCCCAAATGGGGAACAATCAATGAGCGCAGAGGACAATTACATGAGGTGATACGACTTTCAAGAATGATGCTGATTATCGATGAGACTGATCACCCGCTGATAATCAAGGTTGCCTCCATACCTCAAACTCGCATTCAGGTGTATTTCATCGATAATGATGATTATTTTACCAAGCGTCAGATGGAAACCGACGAGAATGGTGAAGAATATGCCGATAATGGAGAAAGAGCCGTATTTTTTGCTCGTGGCGTATTAGAGACAGTGAAAAAGCTCCGTTGGACTCCCGACATTATTCATTGTCAGGGATGGATGAGTGCCATTATCCCTCTCTACGTGAAAACCGCATATCATGACGAACCTTCGTTTGCAAATACCAAGGTTATCACTTCCCTTTTCAGTAAAGAACTCAAGAGCGAACTGGGTGACGGATTCAAAAAAGGTATTGAGTATAAGGATGCCAAAATGGAACTGCTCAACAAATACAATACGAAATTCGACTTCATTGAACTCGGTAAACTTGCTATTGATTATAGTGATGGTATTGTGGAAGCCGGAAACGAAGTGAATGCCGAACTTTTGAAATATGCCACTGACAAAAACCTGCCTTTGCTGAAATATCCAGGAAAAGAGAACATTGGCGACTCATACGACCAATTCTACCAACAGATATTGGGAGACGAAGAATAGACATCCCGAAATCATTCATCATTACATATATATTAATCGATAATGAAACTAAATTGTTTGTCAGTTTTTGTACTGCTGCTCTCCATGGTGGTTGTTTCATGTGATGACACCACCGATACGATTGGACAATCTCTCACGGATAACATGGATCATGTAAAGATCTACACCGACACCTTCACTGTGTCTACTCAATCCATTAAGGCTGGTCCTGTTCTTTCCCGTACTGTAATAGGAAACTTGGGACGCCTGAAAGACCCTGATACTGACTCTTATATTTCCAGTGACTTCACCACAAAATTCCACGTACTCAGCAATAACTCAATTTTAGGTAAGGATTCTGTTTTCAGTTATAAGACAACTGGCGAATTCATGGCTGACTCATGCGAATTGCGTTTCTATTTCTCTGATTATGTAGGTGACTCTCTTGCTACTATGAAGGCTACACTTTACGAACTGGATAAGCCTTTAAAAGAAAATGAATCTTTCTATTCAGATTTCGATCCTTTGAAGGAAGGATATGTCAGAACAGATGCAAATGCCATTAAGATAGGAAAGTCATATACACTCTCCGACTACACCATCCAAAAGTCTGAACGCGAGGCCGAGAACCATGCTCCCAACATCTGTTTTGTAATGAAAGATCCTTATACGGACAAAGAGGGCAACACCTATCCCAACTATGCGACCTATATTCTGAGAAAAGCTTATGAACATCCAGAATACTTTAAGAACTCTCAGACATTCGCGAATCATGTCTGCCCGGGTTTTTATCTAAAAACAGAGTCTGGTTTCGGTAGTATGGCTTACATCTATGGCACTAACATGAGCATATACTATAAAGGTGTGCTCCCCTCGGATTCAACGTTTACAGCTTCTATTCCCTTCTCAGGTACAGAAGAGGTTATTCAGCATACGACAATCAGTAATGAAAATAGTATTGATAAACTGCTAGAAGATAAGACCTGTACTTATCTGAAGACACCTGCCGGCATTTTCACGGAGGTTACTATTCCTGTTGATGAAATCATGCTAAGCCATGGCAATGACACACTCAATACAGCCAAGATTTCATTTACCCGTTTGAATAACCGTTTACAGAGTGACTATAGTTTTGATGTTCCCTCAAATTTGCTGTTAATTCAAAAAGACAGTTTACAAAGCTATTTCGAGAATGGTAAAACACCAGACAACAAGGTTGCTTTTCTTATAAGTGCTTCATCAACAAACGATTTCGAATTCAGTAATATTGCTGAAATGATAAGGTTTATGTATGAAATTAAACTGGCAGGAAAAGCTTCCGAAAACTGGAACAAGGCAGTTCTCGTTCCAGTAGATGTCAATTTTAATACTTCCAATACACAGTCATTCCAACAATTGACACACCAAATGTCAGTAACAAGTACAAGGTTAGTAGGTGGAAGTGAGAATCCTAACGGGCCTATCAAGCTAAGCGTCATCTATAGTAAATTCTCCGATTAACAAATGGCTGACGGTTATCTGGAATCCCATCAGGAAGAATATGAAAAACGAAAAGCAGCATGGCTGAAGAAAAAAGGCCATGCTGCTTCCCGTAATATTTCCCGCCCTGATGACGAATCCCTTTGATTTTCTCAGCGGCGTTTTTTATTTCACTACCAACGTCTTAAACCAATCCCGCAAGATTCCGTAATACTGATTTTGGGAATCGGAAACGAGCAATATTACCTGTGATCCATTTTTCAAAACAGGTCCCAGGCACATTCCTTCATAGTTTGCAAAGTTCTGTTGTAAAAGTGTCATCGTGGTTTTCCATTCGTGAATGAGATGCTTCTCCAATGATCTTTGCGGAAAAACCTGATATAACTTACAATTTACCCAGGAACCAATCTTATTATGAGAGGTGAAGGCTTCCCTCTCAAGAACCAATAATGAACCATCATCAAGAGCAGTCATAGCACTTACACCATGAGTACGCTCTCTATAATCTGTTGAAATTGGTTTGTCCATTTGGTATGGGAACTGTTCAAGGGGTTGCATATCCTCACCGAAACTTTGAAGACGATGTAAGGAATCGCCTTTAAGAGTTGACTCAGAGGTCGTCCAGAAAAGATGCGTTGACTCATTATAAGCCAAAGGCTCCAGGCCTTGGTTTGCATGGGCTTTTCGAAAGACTTCAGGAACTTTCAGTTCCCTAATAGTACGTTGACCAACAAGTGAATATTCAAGAACATCGTTATTTACTTCACCACTGATGAAAAATGTCTTTGATGATGGCATATAGACGATGTCTTCAGCGTCACGATTAACTAAACCACTCGTGTAAAAGCCAATGTTATACGCAGACGTCACACTCCCCCGTTTATTAAACCGTAGCTTAAACACATAAAAGCCATCCCCTTTCTTATCATCAACAACCGCATAAAGGCCATCTCCTAAAGGAGTGATTCCACTGAAATTACCAGGAGGAATATCAGGAGAGAAAGACTTCTGCGGATGTTCACGAACCAAAGTAAGCCAATGAAAAGCGGTATCGGATACCAATAAAGAATCTGTCTGTGCATGCGTAGGAGCAAACACAGACAGAACCAATAAGATTGAAATGAAATATTTCACTCCTAGAATCTTACTTGAAATAGCGTTTAAGCAAGCCAGCAAAACCTGCGCCATGACGAGCCTCATCTTTTGCCATTTCATGAACGGTGTCGTGAATAGCATCGAAACCGGCAGCCTTTGCATTCTTGGCAATGCGGAACTTGTCCTCGCAAGCACCTGCCTCAGCAGCAGCACGCTTCTCCAGATTGGTCTTGGTATCCCAAACACACTCACCAAGCAGCTCAGCAAACTTAGCAGCATGCTCAGCCTCTTCGAATGCATAGCGCTTGAAAGCCTCGGCAATCTCAGGATAACCCTCACGATCAGCCTGACGGCTCATAGCCAAGTACATACCAACCTCACCGCACTCACCATTAAAGTGATTGCGCAAGTCTTCAATCATCTCATCGCTCACGCCTTCTGGCTTACCGTCGCCAATCTTGTGTACGGTTGCATACTCCATTTCTTCTTCAGTGATCTCCTTAAACTTGCTGGCAGGAACCTTACAAACCGGACATCTTTCGGGGGGTTCTGGACCTTCGTGAATATATCCACAAACGGTGCAAATAAACTTCTTTTTCATAATGCTTTAGTAATAAGTTAATTGATAGATAAATATAATTGTTCGCTTATCTTCGTTTTTTCATCCGGCCTTCTGCTCTTCCGTCTTGGCAAGACAATCTGAACATATACCTTTATAATATAGTTGCATCTCATCAACCAGATGCCCCTGAATGTCCCTTTTCTGTGTGAGAACAGGAGCTGGCTCATCCATAAAGTCAAACACCCGTCCGCATTCCTTGCAGAAAAAGTGTACATGGGGATGTGTGTCACCGTCGTAACATACCCTGTGTTCATCAATCGTTATCATCGTAGCGGCATTGTGCTCTGAAAACAGCCGAAGGGTGTTGTAAACAGTTGTTCGGCTAAGTGTCTTGATAGTGGGGCATAAAGCTTTGTAGACTTCCTCTACGGTAGGATGTGTGAAGTGAGTCATCAGGTAGGTCATGATTTCAACTCTCTGAACGGAAGGTTTAATGCCACTTGCTAAGAGTCGTTCAATAGCCTTTTCTTTCATTTCTAAGGTTTTCATAAAATATCAATTGCAAATATAAGACAAAAAACTGATAGCAGCAAATAATTTTGTAATTATTTCAAATTTTTCTTGAGTCTTTTAATTTTCTTTTTATTTATAAACTTTTTCAGGGCGGGAACCTGATGAGCTATTTCCTCTGCTAAAAGTCCGGCAACAACAGTACCGCCATATACATTATAATGTGTATTATCTTTACGGCCATTAGGAACGGAGGGATGATCGCCAGGCTTAAACCACATATGGAGCTTACGACTTCCTTCAATACCTAACCCTTGTTCGAGATCATGAGTAATCTTATTGGCTTTGATAAACGGAACATTCAGTTTGGTAGCAACATTCCTTGGTGAAAGCAAATAGGCACCGTGTGTATCGATAAGTGTATCACTATTCACATTTTCATCTTCATACACGGTATTACGAAGTGATTCATCATCGACTGAACTGTCCACCTTTCGGAAAAAGTTACGGCGTACAACAGCATCACACAAAATAGGAATGCCACCCTTCTCCCGGGTTTCTAACACAAAACGTGAAAGATTAGCATCAAAGGTAGTACCAGGATCTGTATGACGATCAAGTGCAGGCTTCTCATCATTATGCCCGAACTGAATAATCACATAGTCACCCGGCTTAATCTTATCGAGCACTTTTTGCCAACGGCCCTCATCGATGAAACTCTTGGAAGAACGTCCATTGACAGCATGATTATCCACCACTACCCCACTTTTGAAATACTGCTGAAGCATCATTCCCCAACCACGTTCCTGCTTATCACCAGTTGTGTCCTTATTGGCCATGGTGGAATCACCAATCATAAACACGGTAATAGGAGCTTTCTTTGTGAAAGCACTCAATCCAAGAATCATGGTAAGCGCCAAGACAAAATGGAATAACTTTTTCATCTGAATCTTATTTAGTTAGCTTATCCAGAAGTTCATCGGGATTTACGAGCATCTGTTCACCTGTAACCATATTCTTTAGTGTCACCTTACCTTCATTGATTTCATTCTCTCCAGCAAGGGCAACAAATGGAATCTGCTTGGCATTAGCATAACTCATCTGCTTTTTCATCTTAGCACCATCAGGGAACACTTCCGTACGAATACCTGCCTGACGAGCTTTGGCGGCGATAGGAAGACAATAGGCGGTTTCCTTCTCACCGAAATTGATGAAAAGCAGCTGTGTTCCGTTGACGGCTTCTTTCGGATATAAATCCAACTGATTAAGCACATCGAAAATCCGGTCGGCACCAAAACTGATACCAACGCCAGAAAGTCCGGGCATTCCGAAAATACCTGTCAGATTATCATAACGTCCACCGCCCGTAATACTGCCAATTTGTACATCCAGGGCTTTCACCTCAAAAATGGCTCCTGTATAATAGTTCAAACCACGAGCTAATGTCAAATCAAGTTGAATCTCATTATTCAAACCAGAATTCTTAAGAGTATCAAGAATGAAGCGAGTTTCATCCACGCCCTTCAATCCTATCTCACTTTCCTTGAGCACCTCAGCAATCACATCCAGTTTCTCCTCATTGGAACCTTCCAATGAAATGATCGGCTGGAGTTTCTCTATTTGCTCTTCTGAAAGGCCATCTTCACGAAGTTCCTGATTGACATTCTCAATACCAATCTTATCCAATTTGTCGATGGCTACCGTAATATCCACAATCTTCTCAGCAGCACCAATCACCTCAGCTATACCGGTAAGAATCTTGCGGTTATTAATCTTTATCTGAACACGAACGCCAAAACGGGTAAACACGGTATCAACTATCTGCATCAGTTCCACCTCATTAAGCAGAGAGTCGGAACCAACCACGTCAGCATCACACTGATAGAACTCACGATAGCGACCTTTCTGAGGTCGATCTGCACGCCATACAGGTTGAATCTGATAACGCTTGAAAGGCAGTTGCAATTCCTCGCGATGCATTACCACGTAACGTGCAAAAGGCACGGTCAGGTCATAGCGAAGTCCTTTTTCACAAAGACGAGCAGCCAAATGAAGCGAGTTTCGCTCCAGAAGTTCCTTATCGTCAATTTTATTAAGATAGTCGCCACTATTCAAAACCTTGAAAAGCAACTTGTCACCCTCTTCGCCATATTTACCCATCAAAGTACCGAGGGTTTCCATGGCAGGTGTTTCTATCTGCTGAAAGCCATAGAGCGCATATACGTCTCGAATCGTGTTAAAAATATAATTGCGCTTGGCCATCTCCAGCGGAGAAAAGTCGCGTGTTCCCTTAGGGATATTGGGTTTTTGAGCCATTATTCTTTCTTTTTAGAAAACTATAGACACTATAAAAGCTATATGTACTATAGAATTATTTTCTTACAATCGTCTGTTCGCGATCAGGACCAATGGAGATAATCTTGATAGGTGTTTCGAGTTCGGCCTCCAGGAATTTGATATACTCCTTGAATTCCTTGGGGAACTGGTCTTCTGAAGTGAACTTCGTCATGTCAGTTTTCCATCCCGGCAACTCTTTATAAATAGGCTCAATACCCTCTTCAATACTATAGGGGAAATGGTCAATCTCCACACCATTCTGCTTATAAGCCACGCAAGCCTTGATGGTATCAAAACCATCAAGCACATCGCTCTTCATCATAATGAGCTGAGTGACACCATTTACGGCAATCGCATAACGCAAAGCAACGAGATCAATCCATCCACAACGGCGTTCACGACCAGTCACGGCACCATACTCGTGACCGAGATCACGAATCTTAGCACCCGTTTCATCAAAAAGCTCTGTGGGGAATGGTCCTGCACCAACACGGGTGCAATAAGCCTTCATAATACCGAAGACCTCACCCACCTTATTAGGACCAATGCCAAGACCTGTGCAAGCACCGGCACAGATGGTATTCGAAGAGGTCACGAAGGGATAGCTTCCGAAATCCACATCGAGCATTGTGCCCTGAGCACCCTCGCAAAGAATCGTCTTACCCGACTTCAGCATCTGATTGATTTCGTATTCAGAGTCAACAATATGGAACTGCTTCATATACTCAATGCCTTCCATCCAGGTTTTCTCTACTTCAGTAATATTGTAGTCGGTATAGTTAAGCGACTTCAGTATAGCCTCATGACGAGCTTTATGAGCGGCATACTTCTCTTCGAAGTTTTCGAAGATATCACCTACTCGAAGACCATTACGACTTGTCTTATCGGTATAAGTAGGGCCAATACCCTTACCGGTTGTTCCCACCTTGCTCTTTCCCTTGGCGGCTTCATAGGCGGCATCGAGAATGCGATGAGTAGGCATGATGAGATGAGCTTTCTTGGAAATATGCAGACGGCTCTTCAAGTCGTGGCCACTCTTCTCCAAATCTTTAGCTTCGGCCATAAACAAATCAGGAGCCAGTACGACACCGTTGCCGATGATGTTCACCTTACCACCCTGGAAAATACCAGAAGGAATAGAACGCAGCACATATTTCTCACCTTCAAACTCAAGAGTATGTCCGGCATTAGGACCACCCTGAAAGCGGGCAACTACGTCATAATTCGGTGTGAGAACATCAACAACCTTTCCTTTACCTTCGTCTCCCCATTGCAAACCGAGGAGCACGTCAACTTTACCTTTTTGCATTTCTATATAAAACTATTTAATTTTTTTCTTATTCTTCTCTCTGGTCAGCCTCGCCAAACAAGTGCTGCAAACGCCATAGATATAAAGCGAAAAACTGTCACGGCGGAATCGTTTCAGATGTGTCTCTTCTATGGCTGTCTCCACCTTTGGAGCCTTTGTTTCAGAGACCTTTCCGCAAATTGTGCACACTTGATGACAATGAGTGGTATTAGCATAACACGCTTCGTATTTCGTACCGATACTTAACCGGTGGCAAACGACCAGCCTTAAGTTCACAAACAGATTCAGCGCGTTATAAAGTGTGGCCCTGCTTACAGGGAAGTAATCCTTTTCAATCTTTTCGCTCAGTTCCTGAATGGAAAAATGATCATTGAAACTATAAACCGCATCAAGAACCGCAAAGCGTTCTGGCGTTTTGCGAAGCTTATTTTCGTCCAAATATTTAGTCAGAATCTGCCTCACAGCAGCCTTGTTACTTTCCTTCATCAGCTCATTTAATGAGGTTTGCGCACAAAATCGTGCAAATTTACAACTATTTTTTATAAATAGTGGCCATTTTTACTCAAAAAATTTCTAAATTAAGAGTTTTCAACGCACTTTTACTTATTTGTGCATAATCATCATCTAAAGATGCAAAGCGCTGAATACAATTCAGGGCTGCATGGCGCACACCAAGTGAAGGACTTTGCAAGGCGGTCAAAGCCTGATCAAGGAATTCCTGAATGCCACGTTCGTTAGGTTCTTGCCCTTTCATAAACAAACGTGACAGGAGATGGTATCCGCTGATTTGTTCTATCTCACGATCGCAGGCAATCCATTGAAAGGCCAGTACTGGAGCATAGTCAAGATGCTGATACAGATTGAAGACGGCCATTTCGGCAATCTCCTGGGTAGGTGTCTGTTCCATCCAGATTTCAACAAGTTCAGGCAACATCTCATCTGGCGGCATAATCAGCGTGGCCAGAATCTTACACTCACGGATGTTTTCCTTCCATAATTCAATGGCAAGTGTATAATCTTTCCCGTATTCTTGAGCCATCTTACGAAGATCTGGAATGCCAACACCCCAGTTGATTTTGTAATCGAGCCCTTTATTACGCATGGAAGTGGAAGCCACTCCATCCATCTTTAATCGGAAAGACTGTTTGATTGCCTTCACTTTCGCTAGCGTCTGCTCATCCATAATTTATGCTTTTCTACTTAAAACACACTATAATCACGGCTATAGCGAAGCATCTGTTCGGAATAGCCTTCTGTATAATCGAGTTCAATGTCCGTAATGCGACCTTCTGCATCTGTGACCGGCTTCATCACGGGATTAAGGAATCCTTTATAAGGTGCCAGGTTCAAACGCTCATAACGCTCGAGAATCTCTGCATGGAGTTCGGCATCTACCTTCACGGCATAGGTTTCCACCAAATCACGGGCAGCTGCAAAATCGCCTTCACTCTTGATACGCTGAATCTCTGCTAAAAGTTCGGCAACAAGTGTGCGCAATTGGGGATAATCGTTGATGCGGATGTAGGTCTTACCATCGCGCTTCATCATTTCTATGGCATTTCCATGCTCATAGCACCAATGGGCAATGAGGGCACGGTTACGCATATGAGCTTCTTCAATCTGATGGCCTGGCTTAATACGTGTCAGCTGGGTCATCAAACCGTTCATCATATAGGTGTAATACTGGCTCTTATAAGCTTCCATGTTGGGCGTAAGACCGAGTTCCACCAATTTTTCATCAGCGATATAATAGAGGCCAAAGAGGTCGGCACGCGCTTCCTCAATGGTATTGCCATAGTTTTTCAGGCAATCAGGATCAACTCCCGGCAACAATTGACCGCTTCCGTGACCAAGACATTCGTGGAGGTCAGTGTGCAGATCATCACAAATATCGCCATATTTATCAATCAGCTGAAGCGTTTCTTCGTCAATCACGAATTCTTCCCTGAATCCGTTTCCATGTGCTGCTTTATTGTAAGCTTCGGTCAGATTACCGATCGTAACGCTCTTTGAACCATGCTCTGCACGAATCCAATCGGCATTAGGCAGATTGATACCGATGGCCGTGGATGGATATTCGTCACCGCCAAGCATAGCCGCACAAATCACATTGGCCGTTACGCCTTTTACTTTCGGTTTGCGGAAACGCGGGTCAACAGGGGAATGGTCTTCAAACCATTGGGCATTATCCGAGATGGTTTGGGTACGCTTGGTGGCCTCCAAGTCTTTATATTCCACGATGCCTTCCCAAGAGCCTTTCAAGCCAAGCGGATCACCATACACTTCAATAAATCCGTTGATGAAATCCACCCGTGAACGATGTTCGCTCACCCACTGGATACAATAGATGTTGAACAGGCGCAGATCACCTGTCTCATAATAACGGATAAGTGAGGCGATATAGGTGCGCTGATCATCATTCTCAGCGACATCCATCGCCTTGTGAAGCCAATAAATAATGTGCTTGATGGTCTCACCGTATTTACCCTCAGCATACCATTTATCCTCTGTTATCTGGCCGTTTCGCTTCACAAGTGTACTGTTCAGGCCATAGGAAATGGGTTCGGGGTCGTCAGCGTCTTTGATGGAAGCATAATAATCTTCCACTTCCTGCTGGTTCACGCCGTCATAGAAATTACAGGCAGAAGTCTTGACCAAATCTTCGCCATCACCTTTGTTGACACGACGGCGCAATATATCGGCATTGAAGATGACTGTAAACAAATCTTCATATTCTGACAAATCTTCGCCTACGATTGTTTTCAACACCTCACGCAGATAGCTTTCCGAGAAGGCTGGCTCGAATTTCTCCATGCCATAATGATGATGAATGCCGTTGGAAAACCAGACACGCTTCAGGTAAACCTCCAGAGCCTGAAATTCAGGGTTCTGACGATTACCCTCATAACGAAGAAACACAATCTCGAGCATCTTGCGGATGCGGAGATTGTATTTCCCGAATTGGTCGAACGTGATGTCACGCCCCCAAAGAGTGGCTTCCGATAAGTAATAAACGAGTTCCTTCTGCTTGGTCGTAAGGCTTTCAAATCCATTCAGACGATACCTCAGCAACTGCAAATCGGCGAAGCGCTCGTCTGAATATTTGAAGTCTTCTGTTTGCATCGATTTTAATCTTGAGGAATATTTCTCTTTTTGTTGCGCTTTAGGGGTCGCTTCGCGTCAGTAGGATGTTGTTGATAATGACGCAGCTTGTACTCGCGCGGGGTAATTCCGTTTATTTTAAAGAAAGAGGCGTAGAATGACTGTCTATTGGCAAATCCCACCATGTCACTAATGTCTTCCATGTTCAGGTCACGGTAGCGTTTGTCAACTAATAAAGTCATCGCTTCCTCAATTCGGAACTTATTCACAAACGACGTGTAGTTCATGTGGAAACGCACATTCACCACAGCCGAAATGTAACGCGTGTTCGTTCCGAGGTCTTCAGCAAGTTTCTTTGCTGAATAATCCTTGTCTTTGTACTTCTTTTGAATGAGAATGATGTCCAGAATCTTTTCCTTGAGTTCATCCATCAGTTTCGGACTTACAAGGCTGCGGTAGGCGGCTTCTTTCTCCTTCAATTCAGTAATGTTGTACTTTGCCATACCTTAGTCTAAATATTATTTGTTGGTTTTACCATTGGTTTATTGATATCGCAAAAATACTACTTTTTTCTGAATTAGTCAAATAATTTGGAATATTTTTAATAAAAATTGTATAACTTTGTACACAGAAACTGGAAAATAGACTTTTTATGCAGGAAATCAGAGAGATATTGAAGAATTATTTCGGTTATCATTCATTTCGTCCACAACAGGAAGATATCATTCGCAACGTGATGGAGGGAAGAGACTCGCTCGTGCTGATGCCCACTGGTGGTGGCAAAAGCCTGTGCTACCAGATTCCTGCACTGGTCATGAAGGGAACGGCGGTTGTCATCTCACCACTTATAAGTCTGATGCGCGATCAGGTGGAAGCACTACGGGCAAACGGTATTGAGGCGGCAGCCTTGAATAGCGGAAACGACCTTACCGACGATACTATCATACGGCGGAAATGCCTTTCAGGAGATTTGAAATTACTTTACGTTTCTCCCGAACGGCTACTCAATGAAACCGACTTCTTATTAAAGACCATCAACATCTCACTCTTTGCCATCGACGAGGCTCATTGCATCTCACAATGGGGACATGATTTCCGGCCGGAATACACCCAACTGAACATTCTCCACGAACGCTTCCCCAACGTACCTGTGATGGCCCTCACGGCAACAGCTGATAAAGTGACGCGGCAAGACATTCTCAAACAACTCAATCTGCGCGACCCCAAAGTGTTCATTTCCTCCTTCGACCGACCTAACTTGAGCCTCTCTGTAAAACGTGGAATGAATGCCAAGGAGAAACTAAAGTATATCTTCAATTTTATTAGTCAACGTCCTCAGGAATCGGGAATTATATATTGTCTTTCAAGAAAGAATACGGAGAAGGTCTGCCAAGATTTAATGAGGTTTGGCATTCACGCAACTGTCTATCACGCCGGACTTACCACAGCAGAAAGGAACCGTGCTCAAGAAGCTTTCAAACAAGATCAGGTGCAGGTAGTTTGTGCCACGATAGCCTTCGGTATGGGAATCGACAAAAGCAATGTGCGCTGGATTATCCATTACAACCTGCCCAGAAGCATTGAGAGTTTCTATCAGGAAATCGGACGTGCCGGTCGTGACGGCGCTCCAGCTGATACAGTGCTTTTTTATAATTTAGCCGATGTGATTACGCTCAGAAGTTTTGCTGAAGAAAGCGGACAAAAGCAGGTAAATTATGAGAAGCTTGACCGCATGCAGGAATATGCGGAATCGAGTGTCTGCCGAAGACGGATTTTGTTGAATTATTTTGGAGAAGAGACGGCATGCGATTGCGGAAATTGTGATGTCTGTGAGAACCCGCCACGCCGGTTCGACGGAACGATTATTGTGCAGAAGGCCCTTTCGGCTGTGGCTCGCGCGGACGAACAAATCCGGACAAGTACCATCGTGGAGATTCTCAAGGGTATGCTCTCCCCCAACGTAAGAAGGTTTCACTATCAGGAGATGAAGACTTTCGGTGCGGGGAAAGACATTTCCACCCAGGACTGGCAAGATTATCTGTTGCAGATGCTCCACATGGGATTCATCGAGATTGCGTACGACCAACAGAATGTGGTCAAAATCACTCGGCAGGGATGGGATGTGCTCCATGGAAAAATGAAGGTCCAGATGGCGGTTGTCGACCGGAATACAGAACAACCCAAGCGTAAAAAGCGTGAACTTCACCTCGAAATACCATCCATCCGCATTCCTGGTATGGAAAAACCGGTTGGCGAAGAAGACCCGAAACTCTTCGAAGCACTGCGGGCACTGCGTAAACAACTGGCTGACGCCCAGGGATTCCCTGCTTACATTGTACTTTCCGACAAAGTACTCCATTCATTAGCGGCTCTGAAACCGGCCACCATCGAGGAATTTGGCATGGTTTCGGGCATTGGAGAATTCAAGAAAAAGAAGTACGGCGAGGAGTTCACGGCACTAATTCGACGTTATAAATAAAATTTATAGCAGAAATATTTGGTCAATTCAAGAAATTGTAGTAATTTTGCGCCCGATTTAGTCCGTGGGGGCTCGGTAAAGCAGTGGCAAGAGGCCATTCGCCTCGCGGAAAAACCCGTTTAAACATACAAAAAAAACAAATGTACGCAATCGTAGAGATTAACGGTCAGCAGTTCAAGGTTGAAGAGGGCAAGAAGCTCTTCGTGAACCGCATCAAGGACGCTGAAGAAGGTCAGACCGTTGAGTTTGACAAGGTTCTCCTCGTTGACAACGACGGAGCCGTGACGGTAGGTGCACCAACCGTAGAAGGTGCGAAAGTAGTAGCCGAAGTGAAGAACCCGCTCGTTAAGGGTGAGAAGGTGATTATCTTCAAGATGAAGCGCCGCAAGGATAGCCGCAAGAAGAACGGTCATCGCCAGCAGTTCACAGAGGTTGAAATCAAATCAGTAACCGCTTAAATTTCAGGAGGACTTTAGAATGGCACATAAAAAAGGTGTAGGTAGTTCTAAGAACGGACGCGAGTCAGCTGCTCAGCGACTTGGCGTGAAGATCTGGGGTGGACAGAAAGTCGTTGCCGGCAACATCATCGTTCGCCAGCGCGGTACTAAGCACAACCCTGGTTTGAATGTAGGCATTGGTAAGGACGATACGCTCTACGCTCTCGTTGACGGTGTGGTTAACTTCAAGAAGGGCCGCAACAACAAGAGCACAGTATCAGTAATCCCTGCTGAGGCTGAAGCTTAACAATAAACATCTTATTCCAAACAAACAACAGAAACCTCTGCCCATCCGGGTGGAGGTTTTCTGCGTCTATTAGGGATTAAGTCAAAACCGCCACGACGTAATCCTTCACTTAGGCAGAAGCCCTGCTTCCACGCCATTCTTACAATGCCTCTACGGCATTCTTACAACGCTTCCACGGCATTCTTACAACGCTTCTACGCCATTCTTACAACGCCTCCATGCCATTCTTGCAACGCTTCTACGGCACTCTTGCAATGCTTCTACGTCATTCTTACAACGCTTCTACGCCATTCTTGCAAATATAGGGTGTCTTAGCCAGCAATACGTTGACTCCTGCAAAGCAGCTTAAAAAGTTAAAAGAGTCATGAGAAAAGATCAACCTTTCCAGTACAAAGTCCACTAACCGGGAAAAGGGACAACAAAAGCAGGAAAGCAGACAACCTGATCAGAGAGATAAGTCAACAGAATCAGTATAATAAACAGTAATTAACAAAACAGCAACAAATCAAGGCTCAAAAGGAGTCAACACTATACAGGGAAAGACACAGACTTTCCTGATGACAGATGACAGTTATGACAGATGACAGTTATTTTAAATCGAGAGAAAAAAGGAGTATAGAGATTTATTATTATATATATTTATAAATATATATAATAATAACTTTTCTACGCAGATTTATTATGCTAATTAAAAAAACTGTCATCTGTCATTTGTCATCGGCTGTTCAAAACGCGTGTAACAACCTATCGCATGCGCGTACATTTTTTTGCATATTATTCTTGCACGGTTCAGAAAGTTTTTGTACCTTTGCATCATTATACGAAAACCAAGAATAAACAATATAAAACAATGCTGACATTACAACTCATCAAAGAGCAACGCGACCGCGTGATCAGCGGTCTGAACAAAAAGCACTTCAACGGTGCTGAGGAAGCCATCAATCAGGTGCTGGACATCGACAAACAGCGCCGCGAATCACAGCAGCAGCTGGACGCAAACCTCTCTGAGGCCAAGAAAATGGCCGCTCAGATTGGCGGGCTGATGAAGGATGGAAAGAAAGACGAGGCTAACGCCATCAAGGAGAAGGTTTCGGAAATGAAGGAGACCAACAAGCAGCTGGAAGAGCAAATGAAGAAGGCCGAAGAGGACTTGACGGCCCTGCTCTGCACCATCCCCAATATTCCATACGACGAAGTGCCTGAGGGCTCTTGCGCGGAAGACAATCACGTGGTGAAAAGTAATCTTCGCGAATGCCGCGAGGGTGACACCGTGGGCAACTGGGACGTGAATCCCAACCTCAACATCGAGAATCCCCTCCCCCACTGGGAACTCGCCAAAAAATACAATCTCATCGACTTCGACCTGGGTGTGAAGATCACCGGTGCCGGTTTCCCCGTCTATATCGGCAAGGGTGCCCGTCTGCAGCGTGCGCTCATCAACTTCTTCCTCGACGAGGCCCGCAAGGCTGGTTATACCGAGATCATGCCGCCCACGGTGGTGAATGCCGCATCGGGTTACGGCACTGGTCAGCTGCCCGACAAGGAAGGTCAGATGTATCATTGTGAGGTGGATGATTTCTATCTCATCCCAACTGCAGAGGTTCCCGTCACCAACATCTACCGCGACGTGATTCTCGACGAGAAGGACCTGCCTATCAAGAACTGCGCCTACACAGAGTGCTTCCGTCGTGAAGCGGGTTCCTATGGCAAGGACGTACGCGGCTTGAACCGTCTGCACGAGTTCTCTAAGATAGAGATTGTGCGCATCGACAAGCCCGAACACTCCAAGGAAAGCCACAAGGAAATGCTGGAGCATGTGGAAGGCCTGCTGAAGAAGCTGGAACTCCCCTACCGCATCCTGTTGCTCTGTGGCGGTGACCAGAGTTTCACCTCGTCAATCTGCTATGATTTCGAGGTTTATAGTGAGGCTCAGAAACGCTGGCTGGAGGTTTCGTCGGTATCTAACTTCGATACTTATCAAGCTAACCGTCTGAAATGCCGCTATCGTCCTGAGGGTGCCAAGAAGCCGGAACTCTGCCACACGCTCAACGGCTCTGCCCTGGCTCTGCCCCGCATCGTAGCCGCTCTCTTAGAGAACAACCAAACGCCAGAAGGCATCCGCATCCCGAAGGCTCTCATCCCCTATATGGGTTGCGACATCATCGACTGAGTTCCGAAAGTAGCGACTCCGTCGCAACAAACCAAGAAAAACAACCGAACATAATATGAACAAGATTGTAAGAAAAGAACAATTCTCCGAGAAGGTTTTCCTCTTCGAGATTGAAGCTCCACTTATCGCTAAGAGCCGTAAGGCCGGCAACTTCGTCATCGTGCGCGTTGACAAGAAGGGTGAGCGCATGCCACTGACCATTGCCGGTGCCGACATTGAGAAAGGCACCATTACACTCGTCGTGCAGATGGTAGGTCTGTCGAGTAAGAAACTCTGTGCCTTGAACGTAGGCGACTATGTGGCCGACGTGGTTGGCCCTTTAGGTAATCCCACACGCATAGAGAAGTACGGCACGGTGGTTTGTGCCGGTGGTGGTCTGGGCGTGGCTCCCATGCTGCCCATCATCCAGGCGCTAAAAGCTGCAGGCAACCGTGTGCTTAGTGTGATGGCAGGACGCTCCAAGGATTTGATTATCCTGGAGGACAAGGTTCGCGAATCTTCCGATGAAGTGATCATCATGACCGACGATGGCTCTTACGGCGAGAAAGGCGTGGTCACCGTAGGTATGGAGAAGTTCTTTGAGCAGGAGCACGTTGACAAGGTGTTTGCCATCGGTCCTCCCATCATGATGAAATTCTCAAACCTTACCGCTCAGAAGCACAATATTCCCTGCGAGGTTTCCCTGAACACGATTATGGTGGACGGAACGGGAATGTGCGGTGCCTGCCGACTGACGATTGGCGGTAAGACGAAGTTCGTCTGCATCGACGGTCCTGAGTTCGATGGTGCCTTGGTTGACTGGGACGAAATGTTCAAGCGCATGGGAACTTTCAAGCGCGAGGAGCAGGAAGAACTCGCCCACTATGAGGAGCACCTCGTAGGTTCATCTTCTACCGCAGGCAGCGACTCTGTCACTGCATCCACCGACATCGTGATGGACGACGACCCCACCAACGACACTATCGAAGTACTCACCGACAACAAAGCTGAATGGCGCCAGGAACTCCGCAAGAGCATGAAGCCCAAAGAGCGTATGGCTATCCAACGTGTCGTAATGCCCGAGCTCGACCCCGTTTATCGCGCCACAACGCGTCTGGAGGAGGTGAACAAGGGTCTCACCAAGGAGCAGGCACTCACTGAGGCCAAGCGTTGCCTCGACTGTCCCAAGCCCTCTTGTGTGGAAGGTTGCCCTGTCAACGTGAATATCCCCTCAGTCATCAAGAATATCGAGCGAGGTCAGTTCCTGGCTGCTGCCAAAGTGCTGAAGGACACCTCTGCCCTGCCTGCCG
>CACZVX010000026.1 GCA_902784755.1 uncultured Prevotellaceae bacterium | reverse complement strand
GCATTGATGGCCGAAGGAGCCGTAATCTTCTTGCTTTCCGGACGGTTGATGCCACAGGCAGCCCAAAGAACCTGAGAAAGTGTTGCTTCAGAAATCTCTCGTTCAGAGAACTCACGCTGGGAAGCACGCTTCTGCAGCGTCTCCATAAGCGTCATCTTTACATTCATGTCAGGCGCAGGCAATTGGATATCCTGGGCCATTGTGCAGCTGACCATCATGATACAGGTAGCTACTAAAGCAATCTTTTTCATATACTTGGAATTTAAAACTGGAAAAACTATTCTTTGATAATCATGCCACCCATGGCAGGAATCGTCACCTTGAATTGTCCTTTCTTGTTCACTTTTGCCTGCTTCAACGCCTGTTCGTCTATATACAAGCTACAGGTTTTACCTGCCAGCATCGGTAAATCAAGATTCAACTTTAAAGGTTCTTGAGTTCCATTAAGACCAGCAATATACCAATCGTTTCCATGACGGCGTGCCATCACAACAAACTTTCCAGGATAACCGTCGATAAAACAGGTTTCATCCCATGTGGTAGGCACATTGCGAAGGAAGTCAAGTTCAAACTGCGGAAGTTCCGAGAGATTGTTAGGCTGCATGGCAATACAGTTGACAGCACACTGATTGGTAATGCCCGTTGCCATTTCGAAAATATCATTTGTAGCACGGCGATGACGACTCTTGTTATCCTTCGAAAGATATTTGTTCATGATTACGCCACCCCAATCCATTGCAGCTACGGCATTGCGGATGTAAGGATGAAGTGTGAGCTCGAATCCTTCCTGATTGGCATGATAATCCGTGAAGTACACATTCTCCGAAGCCAGCACAGCTTCACTACCCACGAAGTTCGGATACATGCGTTCCCAGCCTCGAGGCAAAGTGCAGCCATGGAAAATAACCTGCAGTCCATAACGGTTGGCATCTGAAAGAATATCCTCATAGAGTTGTATGGTCTGCTGCTTGTCGCCACCAAAGAAATCCACCTTGATACCCTTTACCCCTATTGACTTCAGCCACTTCATCTCACGCTCTCGGGCAATTGCCGTATTCATACAGTCACGAGGTGTCTGCGGCGCATCATTCCAGAATCCATTACTATTATACCACAATAAAAGATGTACTCCCTTCGACTGTGCATAACGGGAAAGTTCGGCAATGCGTTTGCGTCCAATATTCTGGTCCCACCAGTTGTCAACCAAACAGTATTCATACCCCATGGATGAAGCCAAGTCAATAAACTTAACCTGATCATCATAGTTAATGCTCTTATCCTGCCAGATGAGCCAACTCCATGTGTAGCGTCCTGGCTTATAGTTTTCAGATGGTGCATAGAGAGGTTCCACCACATCATAGGCAACGGTAGTCTCCACGATGGGTTTCAAAGTAGTTCCCACGGTGATCGTACGCCACGGTGTGTTTCCGGGAAGTGGGATGGTTGCGAATTCAGAGCCAAAACCATTGTTCTCGCCTTTATCAGGGAAAGCTATCGTATAGCCACCCTCCTGCCAGTCACTTAGATGGCTGCCACAATAAGCACTTGAGACACCCGTCTCACTGACCAATGCCCAGAGATTTTTGCCAGGACTTTTAAGGCTTATAGGACTTATAGGAACCTTAAATAGGCAGGGGAATGTGTATCCATGACCGAACTTTGATTTTACCTGCATTTCATCGTCTGCCTTATATTCCTCTTCGTAGCTCGGCTTTGTCTGTTCCCATCCACTCTCGGGACCAATCTGCGGACAGAGGAATGTCTTTGTTCCATCAGGGAAATCAAAGGAAGTATTCTCCTTATATATTATAGCACGTTTGGGATTATCCTTTGAGGGACGAGGTAATGTATAACGGAAAGCCACATCATGATTACTTACCTGAAATGTCACCTGCAAACGAAGATTGTCTGCCGTCTGATAATCAAGAACCAACTGATTAGCCTCATATTTGATATGTTTGGCTTTTGCCTGACGCATATCATATTCCAGGGAAATGGGGTTCTCCTGACAATCCACATAGCGAAGTCCCTGTGTAAAATCGCCCATGCTCGTCTTCAACCCCAAAGCAGATGGTCTGATGACCAATAAACCATCGTATTCCACACTATACTTCATGTTTTCCACCGTCACTACCAGACGTCCATCTGGTGAGCTTACAGCGACATGACCCGCCAAAACCATCTGAGGAATAAATCCACAGACTAGGAATAATAATCCAAAAGTTAAGAATTTAGTTTTCATTTTAATTTCATTATTTTTATTTGTCTTAAGAACATTTGATTTGGTCACAAAAATAAACAAATTATCTGAGAATACTTGCTTGAATCCTCAACTTTTTATAAATTTGCGGAAAAATGGAAATAATATGAAACATTTTATCACTGCTATTATCCTTTTGTGTTGCTCCATGAACATTCAGGCACAAGACCCCAATTTCTACATCTACATTGCCATCGGTCAATCGAATATGGTGGGACAAGCTCCTTTGACAGCTGAAGACTCTGTCGTCAGCGAGCGTTTTCTGAATCTTACAGCTTCTGATTGCGACACACATCCTACAGGTCAGTGGCGTAAAGCTGTACCACCACTCGCACGTCAGTGGACCAAACTAGGCCCTTCTGACTATTTCGGACGTACTATGTTGGAGAATCTACCCAAAGACAAAAAGGTGGGAATACTCCTAGTTGCCGTTGACGGTTGTGCCATAGATATGTTCCATCCAGAACACAGTGCCACTTGGTGTGCCAAGAATCTCCCCGACTGGCAGAGAAATGAAATCAACTGTTATGCAGGCAAGCCTTTTGAACGTCTAATGACACTGTCCCGTCAGGCTCAGAAGGACGGAGTCATTAAAGGTATTATCCTCCATCAGGGTGAAACCGATGCATATAATGAGACCTGGCTGCAAAAAGTTAAGGAAATCTACGAATATTTGTTGAAGGAACTAAATCTGAAAGCCGAAGACTGTCCGATTATAGCTGGTGAGCCTGTAGCTGCGGAATTCAAAGGCGTCTGCGCTCACTCTATTCCTACCATTCAGAAACTTCCCCAATGGATTCCCACATCAGCAGTGGTTTCATCCAATGGCTGTCCTCCACTTTTCGATAACCTCCATTTCAATCATGAGGGATATGTAAAGCTTGGCAAGCGTTATGCCTATGCGATGCTGAAGTTTATGGGCATCAATGTCAAAGACGAAACAACTGGTACAAAAACAGTTAGTCAGAATGCTGAATTTGAAGTCAATGGAACATTCATGAAATCTCCCGATTATCATGGTGACGTTTTGCTGATCACATCCGAGAAGCCCTATAAAACCATTGAAGTGGTGAGTTATTCCGGACAGACCATCTGCACTTATGACTCCAAGAAAAAGGATGCCAAGTCTTTCATGCTTCCTATGAAGGGAATTACAGACAAAACTTTGGTAATTGTGGTTCATGCCTCCGATGGCACTTCAACCACTAAACAGATTAAATTATAATATAGTATACAAATACACAGAGACACAGAGGTTTCATTCCCAAGCAGGAAAAATCCTCTGTGTCTCTGCGTCTCTGTATGTTAAAATAGAATTACTTCTTTTCTATATCCTTGAAGTACTTGTAGGTAGCCACCTTCAGTTCGTCACAAGCAGGCTCATCAGCAACGATGATACCATGCTGGTGCATCTGCAGGGCTGAAATGGTCCACTCCTGACAAACAGCACCTTCAACAGCAGCCTTCAATGCGCGTGCTTTGTGGTGACCATTTACCAAAATCATCACTTCCTTGGCATCCATCACCGTACCCACACCCACAGTAAGTGCAGACTTAGGCACCTTATTCACGTCATTGTCGAAGAAACGGGAGTTGGCAATAATCGTATCCGTCGTCAAAGTCTTCTGACGTGTTCGGCTGCTCAATGAGGAGAAAGGCTCATTGAAAGCAATATGTCCATCAGGTCCAATACCGCCAATAAAAAGATCAATACCACCAGCTTCCTGAATCATCTGCTCATAATGAGCACACTCGGCAACCAGATCCTCAGCATTTCCATTCAGAATGTGTACATTCTTCTTGTCAATATCGATATGGTCGAAAAGGTTACGAGCCATAAAGGAGTGATAGCTCTCGGGATGGTCCTCTGCGAGTCCTACATACTCGTCCATATTAAAGGTAATCACATTCTTGAATGAAATGCGTCCCTCCTTGTTAGCTTTCACCAAAGCGGCATACATTCCTTCAGGTGAAGAACCCGTTGGGAGACCAAGGACAAATTTCTTTTCAGGTGTTGGGTTAAAAGCATTGATACACTCAATAACATGCTCGGCCGCCCACTGGGACATCGCCTGATAATCTTTCTCAATAATTAATCTCATAGTGTTTGCTTTGTTTAAGTTTCAATTAAAAACTGAACGCAAAAGTATAAATAATCTATGAAAATCATATATTCTTTGGGATTTTTTTAACAAAAAAAATGCCTCGACATCACGTCGAAGCAATTTCTTATCCTTTTTTGAATGTCTTAGCAGTTAGTATTATGTAGCATGTAATTTCTGAAAATCAGTATTATTTTGTCTTAACTGCATGCAAAGATAATACATCTCACTTGATTTATATCAATTATGAGACAAAAAATAACAAAAAATTTACGTAAACGATTACGTAAAATACAAATAATACAGTTGTAGAAAACATCTGCTAACGTTATTTTTACCCTTAAATTTCCTATTCTTTGTTTTTTTTATTATCTTTGTCCCCAATAATCACATGTATAATAAATGAAAGAATTCGTTATCTCTGAGGTTAAAGCTGAAACTGCCGTATTGGTTGGACTCATCACCCAACGACAGGATGAAGCCAAGACCAAAGAATATCTCGATGAACTGGAATTCCTTGCTGACACAGCAGGCGCTGTCACCGTAAAAAGATTCACACAAAAGGTGAACGGCCCAAGCCAAACCACTTATGTGGGAAAAGGAAAGCTCGATGAGATTAAACAATATATCAAGCAATGCGAGGATGCGGCCAATGATTATGAAGAGTCTTTGGCTTCCGGTGAAATAGAAGCTGCGGAGAATCCTCCACAACCAGTGGGTATGGTTATCTTCGATGATGAACTGACCGCCAAACAAATCCGTAACATTGAGCAAGAATTGAAAGTAAAGATTCTCGACCGAACCAGTCTGATTCTTGACATCTTTGCCATGCGAGCCCAAACAGCCAATGCCAAAACACAGGTGGAACTGGCCCAATATCGCTATATGCTACCTCGTCTGCAACGGCTATGGACCCACTTGGAACGTCAGGGAGGCGGTTCTGGTTCCGGAGGCGGTAAAGGAAGTGTAGGACTCCGTGGTCCTGGTGAAACACAGTTGGAAATGGACCGCCGAATCATCCTGCAACGCATCACCCTGCTAAAACAACGGCTTATAGAGATTGACAAGCAGAAGACCACACAACGAAAGAGTCGCGGCCGCTTGATTCGTGCTGCTTTGGTGGGATATACCAATGTAGGCAAATCAACCATTATGAACCTCCTCGCCAAAAGCGATGTCTTTGCAGAAAACAAGCTCTTCGCTACCCTTGACACGACGGTCAGGAAAGTTGTAGTGGAGAATCTACCCTTCCTGTTGGCTGACACCGTAGGATTTATCCGCAAACTGCCCACCGACCTTGTGGATTCATTCAAGAGCACCCTTGATGAGGTACGCGAGGCAGACTTGCTTATTCACGTGGTGGATATCTCGCACCCTGATTTTGAAGAGCAGATACAGGTAGTGAATCAGACGCTTAAGGATCTTAATGCTGCAGAAAAACCCATGATGATGATCTTTAATAAGATTGATGCCTATACATGGGTGGAGAAGGAACCCGACGACCTGACACCTTCCACGAAAGAAAACATCACGCTTGAAGAACTACAGAAGACATGGATGGCCAAAATGGGTGATGACTGTCTGTTTATTTCTGCGCGTGAAAAGATCAATATCAATCAACTGAGGGACACCATATATAAAAAGGTACGCGAACTGCATGTACAAAAATATCCTTATAACGATTTTCTTTATAATATAGAAGAACAATAACATAAACAAGCACAATAATTTATATGACGAACTACAGATTTCTAAGAGAAGAAGAAATACAGGTACTCGAACAGAACGCCTGTTGGGCAGAGGACTGGTCGAAAGTACTCGTTGACGATGCATTTAAGCCTTACAATTTCCACCGCGTAGTGTTCTATGGAGATATCCGGCTCGGAAAGTTTGAGAAACAGGTGGAGGTCACCAAAGGTTTTGTTAAACATTCAGGTATTAACGATGCCACATTGCGAAACGTATCGGTTGGTAACGACTGTCTGATTGAAAAAGTTGGAAACTTCATCAACAACTACACGATTGGTGACGACTGCTACATCTCGAACATCTCCACGATGGAAACGCTCGAGGGTGCCAGTTATGGTGCCGGCTCTTTAATCTCAGTGCTCAATGAGATGGGCGACGGCAACGTGGTTCTTTTCCGCGAGTTAAATTCTCAGCTGGCTGCCTTCATGGTGAAGCATCACGAAGAAAAAGAACTGATGAACATCCTGAAACAGCTTATCGATGATGAAGTGCGCGTTTCAGCTCCTGAGCGCGGTATCATCGGTAACAATGTAAAGATTATCAATACCAAGGAAATTACGAATACGGTTATCAAAGGTGACTGTGAAATCAGTGGTGCTTCCCGCTTGGCTGACTGTACCATCATGTCATCTAAGGACGCCTCCGTATATATAGGTACTGGTGTTATCTGCGAAAATTCCATCATTTGCGATGGTTGTTCGATCAACAACTCTGTGAAAATGCAGGATTGTTTCGTAGGTGAAGCCTGTCAGATTACAAATGGATTCACTGCTGAAGCATCCTTGTTCTTTGCCAATTCCTTCATGGCGAATGGGGAGGCCTGTGCTGCTTTTTGTGGGCCATTCTCAGCTAGTCACCATAAGAGTTCGCTACTTATCGGCGGCCAGTTCTCATTCTATAATGCCGGTTCCAACACCAACTTCTCAAACCATGCTTACAAGATGGGACCCTTGCACTATGGAACATTGGAGCGTGGTACAAAGACAGCCAGCGGTTCTTATGTGCTGATGCCTGCCACTATCGGTGCCTTCTCTGTCTGTTTCGGCAAACTGATGCACCATCCTGACACCCGCAATCTGCCCTTCTCCTATCTGATGGCTTATGGCGATGACTGCTATCTGATACCTGGCCGCAACATCACGACGGTAGGACTTTACCGCGATATCAAAAAATGGCCAAAGCGTGACAAGCGTTCCAAACAGTCCAAGAAGTCAATTATCAACTTTGACTGGCTTTCTCCATTTACGGTAGGTGAGATTCTGGAAGGCAAGAAAATTCTGGAGAATCTCCGTCAGGCCAGTGGCGACAATGTTTCTACCTATAATTTCCATGAATATGTCATCAACGCCTCTTCTTTGCAGAAAGGTTTGAAATACTATGATATTGCCCTGCGCATCTATATGGGCGCCGTGCTGAAGCGTGCCGTTAAGGAAGGATTCCTCGGTAAACCCAAGACAACTGTTGGTATGGGCCGTTGGGTTGATCTTTCTGGACTATTACTGCCTGAAAGCGAAGAAAAGCGTCTGGCTACGGATATCGTTGAGGGCAACATCGACAATATCCAGCAGGTGCTCAGCCGTTTCGAAGAAATCAACGATGCTTATAGCGACTACCGTTGGGCATGGAGTTATGATCTCATTCTGGATTACTACCAGTTGGAAGAACTTGACGATATTGCCATTGAGCACATCCGCCAGGATTATATCAAAGCCCGCCGTGCATGGATTGCCGAAATCCGCAAAGATGCCGATAAGGAATTTGCCATGGGTGATGTAGAGGAAGAGGTTTATCAGAACTTTGTAGAACAACTTGACCATGAGGTCGATTTTGAAAATTGAATTATATATGAAATTTAAAGTATTTTTAGTAGCATGTGCCCTTGCGTTCGGGATGAGCGCAACGGCGAAAGACTACAAGTATGAGACCGTTCCAGGAGATTTGATGCAGACCCGCATCTACACCCTCGACAACGGATTGAAAGTGTATTTGTCAGTCAACAAGGAAAAACCACGCATTCAGACTTTCATAGCCGTGCGGACAGGTAGTAAGAACGACCCCGCCGAAACCACCGGACTTGCCCACTATCTGGAGCATCTGATGTTTAAGGGTACGATGCAATACGGAACAAACAATCCCGTCAGTGAAGGACCGCTTCTCAGCGACATCGAAAAGCGTTACGAGGAATACCGTACCATTACTGACCCAGAGCTTCGCCGTCAGAAATATCACGAGATTGACAGCGTGTCACAACTGGCAGCACAGTATTTCATTCCTAATGAATACGACAAGCTCATGGCCGCCATCGGTGCTGAAGGAACCAATGCCTACACTTCGCTCGACGTGACTTGCTACACCGAGGATATTCCTTCTAACGAGGTGGAGAACTGGGCAAAGATTCAGTCAGATCGTTTCCAAAATATGGTTATCCGCGGTTTCCATACTGAGTTGGAAGCCGTTTATGAGGAGTACAACATCGGCCTCAGCAGCGACCAGCGCAAGCTTTTCACCGCCCTTACAGCCATGCTTTTCCCCAACCATCCCTATGGCACACAGACCACCATCGGTACGCAGGAGCATTTGAAGAATCCTTCGATTACCAATATCAAGAACTACTTCAATAAATGGTATGTGCCTAACAACTGTGCCGTTTGTATGAGTGGTGATCTCGATATGGACAAGACCATCGCTACTATCGACAAGTATTTCTCTTCCTGGAAACCAGGTGCTGACGTACGTCAACCCGTCTTCCCTGCCCTGCCGCCACTTACTTCTCCAAAGGACACCACCGTCATTGGACAGGAAGCTGAGCAGATTTGGTTAGGATGGCGTGGTGAGAAGGCTAACTCTTTGCAGACGGACACCCTGAACCTGATTGGCGAGGTGCTGAGCAACGGTAAGGCAGGTCTCATCGACCTCGATCTCATCCAGCCCATGAAACTGCAGGGCTCTTTCGCCGGTGCAGAGTCTTTTGCTGATCACGGGGGCTTTATCCTTGCCGGACAGCCCAAGCAGGGTCAGACCCTCGATGAAGTACGCCAGCTTCTGATAGGTGAGATTGACAAACTGAAGCGCGGTGACTTCTCCGATGATTTGCTTCCCAGTGTCATCAACAACATGAAACTCAGTTACTATCGTTCTCTGGAAAACAACCGTAGCCGTGCCGATAAATATGTGGATGCATTCATCAACGGTATTGACTGGGCACAGTCAGTTGGAGCCATTGACCGTATTTCAAAGATTACGAAGTCAGAGGTTGTGGCTTTTGCCAATCGTTTCTTCACAGACGGTTATGTAGCTATCTACAAGAAACAGGGCATCGACACCAATCAGAAGAAGATTGACAAGCCCGCTATTACGCCTATCCCCACCAACCGCGACCAGATGAGTCAGTTTGTAAAGGATATCCAGAACAGCGTGGTGGAGCCCATCCAGCCCCGTTTCGTGGATTTCAAGAACGACCTGACAATTTCTGAAACCAAGCAGAAGTTGCCGCTGCTTTATGTCAAGAACTCCTCTAACGGTCTCTTCAACCTTGTTTTCCGCTACGAGTTCGGACAGGAAGACGATAACCGCTACAACATTGCATCTGATTATATCGACTATCTGGGCACCAAAAAGATGACTGTTTCACAAATCAAGCAGAAATTCTACCAGCTGGCCTGCAACTACAACATTAGTGTAGGCTCTGACGCCATCAATGTCAGTCTCAGTGGCTTGAGCGAGAACATGCGTGAAGCATTGGCTCTTCTGGAAGACCTGATGCAGAATGCCAAAGTGGATCGCGAAGCCTATACAAAGATGGTTGACTTGATTCAGAAAGGTCGTGAAGATGCCAAAAAGGATCAGCGTTCCTGCTTCAACACCCTCTTTGCCTATGGTACTTACGGCACCCACAACAGCAGCCGCGACGTGATGAGCATACAAAAGCTGAAGGATACCGATCCGCAGGAAATTCTCAACTTGCTGAAGAACCTGAAGAAATATGAACAGACTGTCTGCTACTACGGTCCGATGAGCGAGCAGGAGCTTTCGGCCATTGTCACCAAACTCCACAAGACGCCTAAGAAACTGATGACCGTTCCTGAAGGCAAGAGTTACGAAATGCAGGAAGCTAACCAGAATGAGATTCTATTGGCACCCTACGATGCCAAGAACATCTATATGCGCATGTACCATAATGAGAATCGTCCTTGGCAGCCAGAAGAAGCCGGTGTGCGTGCCCTCTTCAATGAGTATTTCGGTGGTGGCATGAATGGTATTGTCTTCCAGGAGCTCCGCGAAGCCCGTGGTCTTGCCTACAATGCTGCTGCGCTCTATAACCGTCCTGCAAAGAAAGATCAGAAGGAGAGTTTCTTCACCCACATCATCACGCAGAACGACAAGATGATGGATTGCGTGAAAGAGTTCCACAACATCCTCAACGAGATGCCTGCCAGCGAGAATGCCTTCAAGATTGCCAAGGATGCGCTCACCAAGCAACTCGCTTCCCAGCGTACGACGAAGATGAATATCATCAACGCATACCTGAGTGCAAAGCGTCTGGGTATTGACTACGACCATAACAAGAAGATTTACGAGCAGTTGCCTAATTTGAAACTTCAGGATCTCGTAAACTTCGAACGTCAGAACATGGCCAATAAGCCCTATCGCTACATCATTCTCGGTGATGAGAAGAATCTCGACATCAAATCGTTAGAGAAGATAGGTCCCATCAAGCGTCTCTCGCTTGAAGAGGTCTTCGGTTACTAAAAAACCAAAATAATGAGGGTCTAATCACCCTCATTATTTTTTTGTATCATCCGAAATAAAAAATATATCCTTTATTTCTCACTTAATCGATTTTTTTTGTATCTTTGTAGTCAAAACATCAACTATCAATCAAAATACATAAACCATTATGGCAACACCCGATTTTAAGTATGCTCCGATGTTCCAGCTTGGAAAGGACGACACAGAGTACCGCCTGCTCACCAAGGAAGGCGTTAGCACAAGCGAATTTGAAGGACACAAAATTCTGAAGGTCAGCAAGGAAGCCTTGACGCTGCTCGCTCAGCAGGCTTTCCACGACTGCGAGTTTATGCTCCGCCGTGCTCACAACGAGCAGGTGGCAGCTATTCTCACCGACCCCGAAGCCTCTGAGAACGATAAGTATGTAGCCCTGCAGTTCCTCCGCAATGCGGAGACATCTGTGAAGGGTATTCTTCCATTCTGCCAGGATACAGGTACAGCCATTATCCATGGTGAGAAGGGTCAGCAGGTATGGACCGGCTTCGAGGATGAGGAAGCCCTCTCTCTCGGTGTCTATAACACCTATACGCAGGACAACCTGCGCTATTCTCAGAATGCTCCGCTGAATATGTACGACGAGGTGAACACCCGTTGCAACCTCCCTGCCCAGATTGACATCGAGGCCTGTGAAGGTGCGGAATATCGCTTTGTGATGGTTGCCAAGGGTGGCGGTTCTGCCAACAAGACCTACTTCTACCCGATGACCAAGGCCACCATCCAGAACGAAGGCACGCTGCTGCCTTTCCTCGTGGAGAAGATGAAGACGCTCGGTACTGCCGCTTGTCCTCCTTATCACATCGCATTCGTGATTGGTGGCACATCAGCTGAGAAGAACCTGCTCACGGTGAAACTGGCTTCCATTAAATATTATGACAATCTGCCCACTACAGGTGACGAAACGGGACGCGCTTTCCGTGATATCGACCTGGAAAAGAAGCTGCTGCTCGAAGCTCACAAGATTGGTCTCGGCGCACAGTTTGGCGGTAAGCATTTGGCTCACGACATCCGTGTGATTCGTCTGCCTCGTCATGGTGCTTCCTGCCCTATCGGTATGGGCGTGAGTTGCTCTGCTGACCGTAATATCAAGGCTAAGATCAATGAAGACGGTGTGTGGCTGGAGAAGATGGACGATAATCCTACGGAACTGATTCCTGAGGAGTATCGTCGTCCTGGTGAAGGAGCTAAGGGTATAGAGATAGATCTCGACAAGGGTATCGATGCTGTTCGCGCAGAACTCACCAAATATCCAGTTTCTACTCGCGTGAATCTGAAGGGTACCATCATCGTTGCACGTGACATTGCCCATGCTAAACTGAAGGCTCGCCTGGATGCTGGTGAGGGAATTCCTCAGTACTTCAAGGATCATCCTGTGCTCTATGCAGGACCAGCCAAGACTCCTGAAGGTTATCCTTGCGGCTCTATGGGCCCGACAACGGCTAACCGTATGGATCCCTATGTGGATGAGTTCCAAGCCAACGGTGCTTCGCTCGTGATGATTGCCAAGGGCAACCGTTCACAGGTGGTCACAGACGCTTGTCAGAAGCACGGTGGCTTCTATCTCGGCACGATTGGTGGTGTGGCTGCTGTACTCTCACAGTCGAGCATCAAGAGCATCGAGTGTGTGGAATATCCCGAACTCGGTATGGAGGCTGTTTGGAAGATTACCGTGGAAGACTTCCCCGCTTTCATTCTCGTGGACGACAAGGGCAACGACTTCTTCAAGCAGCTGAAGCCTTGGCCAGCAACCTGCTAGTCTCTGCTTATTGTTAGGTATACAATTAAGGTCTGGGTGTCAACACATCCAGACCTTATTTTAAATATCGGAAACATAGACAGAATGGCTCTGGTATTGGTTCTATTTCTCATTTTCCTGCCTGATAATTTGGCTGGATAAAGAATAATGTCTACTTTTGCAAATAGTGAAAGAATAGAGGGAATGGCCGATAGAGTCTCTCTCTGTTTGATGAATTAAAAATAGAACAAAATGAAGAACTACAGATTTCTCATGACGATGTTTGCTCTGGCAGCATTTACCCTGACCAGTTGTAACAAAAAACAAGCGGCGACAACCACTTCGGCAGATGCCGACTCAACAACTGTTGTTGAACCTACAGAAAAGGCCCTGACCGATAAGCTCACCACCAAGAAGATTGCCAAAAGCCTGAAGAATGACGCAGGCGAGTTTGACCTGACCATCGATTTCCCCGAAGGCGGTAAAGCCACACTTGTCAACGCTATCCGCGAATACATCAGCGAGTCGCTCGGCTCTACCTATGGCGGTGGCGAGGACGAGTCGCTGCAGGGATCATACAGCGGAGATTTGGCCGACGGCGAGAAAATGGCAACCTACTATTTCGACCTGAAGGTGAAAGAGTTCAACGGCATGTACAACGACATGAAGCAGGACGGTATGCCAGAAATTCCCGAGCTTGCCTCGAGCATCAAAATCACAAAGGACTACGAGACCGACAAGGTGGTGACCTTCCTTTACAACAGCTACGAGAACGGTGGAGGCGCTCATGGCGGAGCCGTTGGTTCGGGCATGACCTTCCGCAAGAGCGACGGCCGTCGCATCGACTGGGATTTGTTCTCAACGGTTAAGATGCAAAGCATCATTCGTGACGGACTGAAAGAATACTTCGAGGTGAAGACCGACGACGAACTGGCAGGCTGTCTGACGCTCAACGACTCTTACATCCTGCCAATGCCCGTCACTCCCCCACTCTTTGGCAAGGACGGCATCATAGTCACTTATCAGCAATACGAGATTGCATCCTATGCAGCCGGAATGCCCTCGTTTGTCATCCCTTACAAAAAAGCGAAGGACATGATGAACAACACGGGAAAGAAACTCATAGAATAGCAATTAGTTTGGAGTAACAAATTAGGAGTTAGGATTGATCCTGATTTCAGAACAAAGAAACGCAGAGACACTAAGGTCCTTCCTTGGTGCCTCTGTTTTTATAGGACGGGATTTAGTGGGGAAATTGCTTTATTCCGAGCAAGCGATTACAGGATTACAGGATTACACCTTAAATTTTACACCCCCTCCCTTGAATTTACTATTATTTATATACCTATATATATATTATTATATATAAATATATGTATATATATACACAAATATATACATAAAAATACGGTTAAAAGAAGGGAAGTTCAAAAAAGAAGCTGTAATCCTGTAATCGCGTAATCGGTCATTTTGTATAAGATTGTATATCAACGAGTTAGCAGAACAATACTGATTACAGCTCCCGTTTTCTCAACATTTGAAGCACCAATATAAGCATGGCACACGTCCAAAATGAACTCTATAGCCAGTAAGCTCAAAAAGTACCCATAAAAAAACTGTTGTTTGGGGTGAATTGCCGCTGCATAAACATACATTAGGCGAAAAGTAAGAATAAAGTGGATGCTTTGTAAAAATGGCGTAGAAGCGATGCAAGAATGGCGTGGAAGCAACGTAAGAATGGCGTGGAGACAATGTAAGAATGGCGTGGAGACAATGCCTTTGATGCATAGAAAGATGCTGAAAAATTTGCAAATTCCACTCATTTGCAGTATCTTTGCACCGACTTACAAAGGGTAAGTTAAGGGGTGTCCGTCGTGGACGGGCTGAGATTAAACCCTCGAACCTGATCCGGGTAATGCCGGCGTAGGGATGAATTGACCGAATCTGCAGTAAATGGTCTTACAGGATTTAAGCATAAAAGTTGCCCCTTTTATGTAAAATTAAAAAGGTAAAAGGTAAAAAAGTAAAAACCTTCTGCCGAAAAAAGTAAAAAGTAGAATCATGATGAAGAAAAAGATTGTGATGGCTGCATTGCTCGGGATGAGCGTGATGGCTGTGAATGCTGCTAATGAGGCGGATGGAGATTCGCTGCGTATGGAGCAGTTGCAGGAAGTAGTGGTTAAAGGTGTTTGGGTGCAGAAGAACGCGCCTTTCGCCGTGGCAAACATCAAAAAAGACGAATTACAGAAGTTCTCCAAGACAGGTAAGGAACTGCCTTTCCTCTTCTCTCAGACACCAGGCGTTCTGGCTTGGGGTGAGAATGGATTGGGAACGGGAACCAGTTATCTGCGCATCCGTGGTGCCGGCGACTCACGTATCAATGTGACGCTCGACGGTGTGCCTTTGAATTCGCCTGAAGACCAAGCAGTTTTCTGGGCAAATATGAACTCCTACAGCGCATTGCTTGGTGGGGTGCAGATTCAACGTGGTGTGGGAACGAGTACCAATGGCGACGGTGCCTTTGGCGGTACAGTAGTCCTTTCCTCAAAGACGCCTTCAGAAAAAGCTGGCGGGGAAGTGAACTTCTCCTACGGTTCATATAACACGTTCAATGTGGGCGGTTCGTTCTCTACGGGTTTGTTGTGGAACCATCTGATCTTCGACGGTGCCTATCACGAAACCAATACTGACGGCTATATCCATGGTACCAGCGGTCGCTCAGGCTCTTATTATGGTGGTTTGAGTTGGGTGTCTGATAACTTTGTCATCAAATATAAGAACATCGGTAACTTCGAGAAGACCGGACAAGCGTGGAACGGCATTACGGCAGGTGATAACGATATGAGTTTGATGGACGGAACCTACGGCATCA
This sequence comes from uncultured Prevotellaceae bacterium, assembly GCA_902784755.1. Lineage (GTDB taxonomy): Bacteria > Bacteroidota > Bacteroidia > Bacteroidales > Bacteroidaceae > Prevotella. The sequence continues at coordinate 11,450 of CACZVX010000026.1, read as the reverse complement.
ACACGGGTATTAAGGAATACAAAGACCTCTACAACGTAGGCCTTGGCAAATACAACACGCTCTACGAGACTTTGGCCTACGATGCCGACGGCAACTTCATGAAAGATGCTAACGGAAACTACGTAACTGAACGCTACAAACTGGCTGATGGAACACTGTGGGACAAAACCACCGACAACTTCTGGCAAAACCACAACATTCTCTCCGCTGCTTGGGACATCAATGAGCATTGGAGCACAACGGCTTCGCTGCATTATACGCATGGTTACGGTTACTATAAGGAGTTCCGTCTGAATAATAAACTGAAGAAATATGGACTCAACAACTTCACGCTTTCCGACGGCTCCACGCTGAAGAAAACGGACTTCGTACGCAAAAAGGGACTCACACAGGACACCTATGGAATGGTTGGAAACGTGAACTACAAAGACGACAGCTGGGATGTTATCGGAGGTCTATCTGTACAGCAGTTTGACGGTAATCATTTCGGCTATCTTACCTATATCAAGAATGAGGAACTGCGTAACCATCTGATGAGCAACGGCGACTATCAATATTACGACTCAGACGCCAAGAAATTGGATGCAAGTGCTTTTATCAAGGCTCTCTTCCATATCAATGATAGTTGGGATGTGTTTGGAGATATGCAATATCGCCACGTAGGCTACAAGACCGACGGCTACAACGACAAATTCTATGAGGACGAGAACACGGGTGAAATCAAGAAACATTACCTTGACATCGACAAGAAATACGATTTCTTCAACCCCAAGGCTGGTGTAAGCTTCCATCAGGACGGGCACCGCGCCTTCTTCTCTGCTGCCCTGAGCCATCGTGAGCCCGAGCGTAACAATTTCACCGACAACGGAAGCTACCCTGCTCCTAAGGCTGAGTCACTCCTCGATTTTGAATTAGGTTATAGCTATAGTGCACAGAACTGGCGTGCCGGTGCCACCTTATATTATATGAACTACACCGACCAATTTGTACAGACGGGTGCACAGAGCGATATCGGCGAGGCCCTGACCACCAACATCAAAGATTCTTACCGTATGGGTGTGGAACTCACCGCTGGTGTAGATCTCACGCCCTGGCTCTCCATTGAAGGCAATGCGGCTTTGAGCCAGAACAAAATCAAGGACTTCGACGAGGTGGTGGAAGATTGGGACAATGGTTCACAAAACATACATTACGACAATTCCACGCTGGCTTTTTCACCCTCTACCATCCTGAACGGATTCGTAAACTTCCACCTTAAGGGCTGGACGGCTACCTGGCATACAGGTTATGTGAGCCGTATGTATCTCGACAACACGGAGAATAAAGACCGTTCCCTGCCAGGCTATTCCGTGAGCAATTTCAACTTGAACTACTCGCTTCCCGTGAAGAAATTCCTGAAGGAAATCGTATTTGGAGCCAACATAAACAATATATTCAATCAGCATTTTGCCCAAAGCGGATGGGTATATAGCGCCATCTATAGTAGCGGTGGCCATCCCAACGGCAACCGTTACTATCAGATTGGTTATGTTCCCTCTGCAGGCATCACCGCCATGGGCAGCATCACCCTGAGATTCTAAACCTCTCACCCTCCCCCTCCCCAAGGAGAGGGGAGTTTTTGAACGATTAGACCTATCATCATTATGCAAGAATTTCTCGCAGCCCATTGGCTGGATATGTTCACCACAGTACTCGGCCTGCTTTATATCTGGCTTGAATACCGGGCACATATTGCCGTATGGCTGGTGGGTATCATCATGCCGGCCATGGACATCTATCTGTATTACAGTCATGGACTTTATGGCGATGCGGGTATGGCGGCCTACTACACGATAGCAGGTGTCTACGGTTATGCTGTATGGAAATTCGGAAAGAAACATGGACAGAAAGAAGGTGAAGAACTCCCCATCACGCACATGCGGCGAAGTCTCTATCTCCCTACCCTGCTGGCCTTCCTCGCTATTTGGGCAGTCACTTATTATGTGCTGATAACCTGGACAAATTCCACCGTACCGCTGATGGATTCTTTCACCAATGCATTGAGCTTCGTAGGTCTTTGGGCATTGGCCCGCAAATACGTGGAGCAATGGATCTGCTGGATTATCGTGGATCTCATCTGCACCTATCTTTATATAATGAAAGGCATTCCTTTCAAAGCCTTCCTCTATGGGCTCTACGTGGTTATCGCCGTCATGGGCTACTTCAAGTGGAAGAAAATGATGAAGAGTGTAGAGTGTAAAGTGTAGAGTGTAGAGTTATGATTACATTTCCCGACAAAGAAACCAGGTTGGAAATTCAAATGCCTGAGGCAGTGATATTGGCGGACGGAGATTTCCCTTCGGCTGATGTTCCTTTGCAGATTCTGCGGGAAGCAAGATTCTTATGTTGTTGCGATGGGGCAGCCATTAAGGCTATAGGACAGGGATTCGCACCTGATGCCATTGTTGGTGATGGCGACTCCCTGCCCATTGACATCAAGAATCAGTTAGCTCATCTGATTCATCATGAAAGCGAACAGGAGGATAATGACCTCACAAAGGCCACACGATTCTGTATGGCTAAGGGATTCAAACGTATTGCCTATCTGGGCGCTACCGGTAAGCGGGAAGATCATACTCTAGGTAATATCTTCCTGCTCCCCCATTATGTCAGACAATACGGAATTACACCTGAAATCTATACTGACCATGGATGGTTCTGTGTCATCAACGGCCCAACGGAACTAGTCACTTTCCCTGGTCAACAAATCAGCCTTTTCAATGTCTCGTGCAAGGATGTGAAAGGTGATGGTTTCAAATGGAATCCTTATGTTTACGAAGAATTTTGGCAGGGAACTTTGAATGAAGCAACAGGAAATCACCTAATGCTCAGCATCGATGGCCTTATGCTCGTGTATCGTACCTATTTAGCAAAAAAAATATAAAATGAAATGATAAAGAGACATTTTTAATCGTAAATTTTGCAAATTCGGAAAAATTATGTATATTTGCAGAAATTATAAGAATAGTAATTTAACGAAATATTATTTTTTCGCTTTTTGCGTAAAAAATAGTTCATACTTGTGAAAGTATGCATTTCCTATAAACTTGAGTTAATTTAGTTTTAATGTGGAAACAGCCCGATCGTGAGACCAGGCTGTTTTTTTTGACAGGATACAAAAGCCCTATTTCTTGATCTTAAAGGATTGCTCTATACTTGAGAGTTCCTCTTTAAACATGGTGTCCACCTGAAGACGCTTGCTGATGGTATTGCAGCTGTGAATCACAGTACTATGGTCGCGGCCACCCACCAACTTTCCAATACGGGAAGCCGGTAACTTGGTGTATTTCTGAGCCAGGTACATAGAAATCTGACGTACCAACACAATTTCATGCCTGCGGCTTTTGCTCGAAAGGGCTGACTCACTCACATTGTAATGACGGCATACTGACTCTACAATGTCATCAATGGTCAGCGGCTTGTCATCCACCTTCACGGCTCGCTTAACGATACGCTCTGCCAGTTTGAGGTTAATGCTGGCATTATCCACAATTGAATAAGCAAGCAGAGAATTGATGACACCTTCCAGATCACGCACACTTCCATTTGCCGTTTCGGCAATGTACTGAACGACATCGGCAGGAATCTTCAGGCCATCACGCTTAATCTTACTGTTGAGAATATCCACGCACAATTGGGTATTCGGCTTCTCCACTTCAGCAATCAAACCGCAGGAGAAGCGGGTGAGGAGACGTTCTGGCATTCCTTTCAAGTCAACAGGAGGACGGTCGCTTGCCAGAATGATGCGCTTGCCATTACGGAAAAGATGGTCGAAGATGTGGAAGAAGGTCTGCTGAGTCTTGGGAGCAGTCATCCATTCTTGGATATCATCCACAATCAACACATCTATCGTTTGATAGAAAGCGATAAAGTCGTTCTGGCGGTTTTGCAGCACGGCATTAGTATATTGCACTTGGAAAAGACGAGCACTTACATAAAGCACACGCTTCTGGGGATAGAGCTCCTTGGTACGCACACCAATGGCATTAATCAGATGCGTTTTTCCGCAACCTGACGGGCCATAGACAAACATAGGATTGAACTGTGTGCTATTGGGATGCTCTGCAATGGAAAGACCTACTGAACGGGAAAGCCGGTTGCTATCACCTTCAATATAATTCGAGAAAGTATGATGAGGATCCAGCTGAGAGTCAATCTCCTGTGGCTTCACTGCATCAAGAACTGTTGGCGACTGGTTGCCGCGTGTCTTTGGTCTGGGTGCTTCAATATCAGCAGCATCGGCTCCCTCGATGCTCTGCGTAATATTATTCTGCTTATCAGTAAGTACGCTATAATTGAGTTTAGTCCCTTCCCCATAGAAACGGGTAAGTGTCTTTTTCAGCAGATCCACATAGTTCTCCTCCAAGTATTCGTAAACGAACATACTTGGAATGCCGACAAGAATCGTCCTAGTCGCAGGTTTGTACGACTTGAAGACAATCGGCCTAAACCAGGTGTTGAACTGCTGCTCGGAGACGTTGTCTTTAATCAGCTGGAGACAATTATCCCAGAGCGCACGGGGGTTAATACTCATATTTAAGTTAAAATAGCGTTAATCGTATTTTCGATTTTTCCAAGTGCAAAATTACTTTTTTTTCTGGAATAAAACAAATCCCCCTTTTTTTATTTTTTTAATTCTATTGACGTAAGTCTCGTAAATAAGGCACTTTAGGACTTTATGAATTTAGTATACAAATAATAGGTGTTGCAAAATTGCAAGTAGCTGAAATATCGAAACTTACCAAAATAGCATTATAAATAGCGCACACTATTCCTTATGTGCAAAAAAACGTCCGAAATACGTTATTTTCCGCAACTTACAGAGAGTTTGCAAACAGAATTTCGATAATATTTTTTATTTAGACAAAATTTAAATTATAGATCTCCGACAGAATTTTTTTTTACTATTTGTCTTTCTTTCCAAATAATGAGAAATGCACATAGCGTTTCGGATGCGATTTGAGGTCAATCAACAGCGAATCAGCATTACTGACAGTGGAATTAAGGTGATTGTAAAGCGATGCATCTCGCATCAACAAGCCCAGACTTCCCTGATTGGAATTGATCTTGTCGGTCAATGCCTGTACATTAGCCAACGTGGCGTTCACTTTGGCCATCGTTGCATCTACGTCCACCTTAGCCAGATTACCCGTCAGTGTTTGGGCATTATCCAAAACACCATTGGCCTTATCAACCATACCAGGCACCTGTCTGTTCAGGGAACTCATCAACTTAGTGGCTTCCTGGGTGGTGTGAGTCAGATTATTTGTCGTCACCTGAATATTCTCCAGCGACTGTGCTATCGCAGGATTGGCTAGTAAGGTGTTAACGCTGATCAGAATACTGTCAAGCTTAGGTAACATCTGCTCCAAAGCAGGTATCAGGGTCGCAGCCTTAGCCATCAGGCCAGTAGCCATACTTCCTGGAATTGTTTCACCTGGGTTCACACGCTCCCTGGGATTATTGGCCAGCAACAGATTCAGCCGGACGTTACCCAGCAGATCACTATCTATAATGGCAGAAGAACCCTTAGGTATGCGCATTTTGGTATCGATGTCAATCTCCACCCTTGTCTTATTCTCATGGGTATAATCGTATTCGATGGAACGAACGGTACCCACTGGATAGCCGTCAGCATAAATAGGACTTGATGAAGCCAATCCAGTCACATCATCAAAAGAAACATAATACACGTCACCTTTTGAGAATGTGTTCAGTCCTTTCAGGAAATTCATACCCACAAAGAGAATAAACAATCCCAATATTCCCACAAGGGCTATCTTAACTTCTTTTCCGTGTGTCATACCTTATTATATATAATATATTCTCAATTACTTTTTACCACTCATTTTCTTATATTCCTGAATGGCTTCTCTCACATCCATCTTGGCTCCATTCTTGAAAGCAACGATAAATGCCTGAGGGAACTTTGCCTGCAGCGTTTTACGCAACTGGTTGATTTCCTGATAGTCAGAAGAAGCACCAATGGTGTATTTGAACCATCCCTTTTCCTGATAGAGATCCACGTCTTTCTCACCTTTCAGCTGACTGTCATTCTTCTTAAGCTGATAATCGGTAGCCAATATCTGCACCTTAAAGACGGGAGCAACTTTTGCTTCTTCCACAGGCAAAGGTTCCACTTCCGATCGAACTGGCTCTGGTGCGGGTGAAGCCTCAGCAACAGTAACATTTTCAGGTACCTTTTCTTCCACCTGAGGCTGCGGCTTTGTTTTTGGCTGAGACTCTTCCTTTATTTCCGGTGGAACGATGGTTGGAATCTCTACCCTCTCTTTTTTTTTAGGAGCGTTGTAAGGCACTACGATATTGTCGTCGTATTTCTGCTTATAACGATTGAAAGCCCGATAGATACCACGGGCATGGTTCTCAATGCCTCTCTCTGAGTTGAGCAACTGTTCCTCGTCGCTAGTAGTGATGAAACCCAATTCAATCAGACAACTCGGCATCGAAGTGGCCCTAAGTACCAAGAAACCAGCCTGATGAACTCCTTTATTGGGACGGTTGGCTTGTGCACAGACCTCCTGCTGAACCATCTTAGCCAATTCCACGCTCTTCGCCATATTCTTATCCTGAATGAACTCGAACATGATATAACTCTCCGAAGAATTGGGATCAAAACCCTGATAAACTTGTTTATAGTCCTTCTCCACGAGAATTACGGAGTTCTCACGCTTTGCCACGGCCAGATTGTCAGCTGCTCGGTGCATACCCAAAGTATAAACCTCAAAACCACGGGCAATCCTTCCTTTCGGCAATGCATTGGTATGCACGCTGATGAAGAGATCGGCCTTTGCCTTATTGGCAATATTGGCCCGTTCGTTAAGCGGAATAAAGACATCGGTTTTTCGTGTATAGACAACCTTCACGTCAGGACAGTTACGCTCCACCATTCTTCCAAAGGCCAATGCAACCTTCAGGTTAATGTTCTTCTCTTTTGATATTGCGCCAACGGCACCTGCATCATGGCCACCATGTCCGGGATCGATAACAAGGGTGAAACGATGATTAGCTGCTTTGGTTGGAAGAACCAAAGTCAGCATCATTGCTATGATGAAAATCCATCTATTTCTCATTATCGGATGCAAATTTAATGATTTCTATTTAAAAAACCGAAGAAACATGTAAAGTTTTTAAGTCTCAAGTTTCAAATGTAATCATAATTCTACACTCTCAACGCTTAACTCTCAACTTCACTGCCGCTCCTTCACAATCAGCCCCCATCGGAGGATTGCACTTCGTGATTTCTATCTCTGCCATCCTCACTTGCGGAAATGCTTTCAGAATGCTTTCGCCAATCCGGCCTGCTACGTGTTCCAGCAAGCAGGATGGCGTCTGCATCTCCTTATTTATGATTTCATACACTTCCGCATAGTTCAACGTATCCTCCACATCATCACTTTTCACAGCCTTCGACAAGTCACAGTCAATACACACATTGACTACATACTCACCACCCACCACACGTTCCTGTGGCAGTACGCCGTGCTTTGCCGAGAAGCGCAGCCCCTTCAGCAATATGGATGATTCTTCTATCCGCATCTTGAAGATCCGCAATTCGTACAAATCAGGCAACCTTCCTGATACACAAGTGTTTCCTGACCGCAGTTCGGACACTTCAGGCCAGAGGCAGCGGTACCGTCAGAGATATACTTTTTCAGGGCACGCTCCACACCGTTCTTCCAGGTGTTGATGCTCTCGCTCTTCAACTGCAGCGAACCCACCAGTTTGATGACATGGTCGATTGGCATACGATAGCGCAGCACGCCGCTGATCAGTTTCGCATAATTCCAATATTCAGGATTGAATTTCTCTGACAGTCCTTCCACCGTTGTCTTATAGCCACGCTTGTTCTCAAACTGGAAGTCATAGCGTTTCGAACCGTCGGGATTCTGCTGTTTGATAATCTTACCCTTCGTGACGGTCTTGGGCAATACGATACCTTCCTCATCGTCTTGCAGACCTGTGAATATCTCATAAGGGTAGCCATTGAGCAGGCCCACAAAAGCCACCCACTTTTCCTTGTTGTTCTGGAAACGGACCACGTCGCACTCCAAGGTTTGAGGACGGACTTCCGTTACCTCAGGATGCTTGCAAGGCAGCTCCACCTTCGGCTCTTCTTCCGTCTTTTTCTTCTTTTCATCCACTTGTATCATCACACCCGAACGAGAACCGTCGCGATAGATAGTACAGCCCTTACAGCCGCTGCGCCATGCTTCCACATACAAACGGTTTACCAACGCTTCATCCACATCGTTTGGCAGATTCACAGTCACAGAAATCGAATGGTCCACCCACTTCTGGATAGCGCCTTGCATCTTCACCTTCATCAGCCAGTCAACATCGTTGGCTGTAGCTTTATAATAAGGTGACTGTGCAACCAGTTCGTCAATTTCCGCCTTGGTGTAGCGTTTTTCTGTATCAATGCCGTTAACCTTCATCCATTCCAGGAATTTCTTATGGTAAACGATATATTCCTCGAAGGAGTCACCAACTTCATCCACAAAATCCACATGCACGTTCGTATCATTGGGATTCACTTTGCGACGACGCATATAGACGGGCATGAAAACAGGCTCAATACCACTTGTGGTTTGAGTCATCAGCGATGTCGTTCCCGTAGGAGCAATTGTCAGGCAGGCAATATTTCGACGGCCATACTTCTGCATATCTTCCCACAACTGCGGATCGTTTTCCTTGATACGCAGGATGAAAGGATTCTGGGCCTCACGCTTAGAATCATAGATTTCAAAAGCACCGCGCTCCTTCGCCATAGTCACAGACGAACGGTAAGCACTCAATGCCAGCGTCTTATGCACATTCACGCTGAAGTCTGTAGCCTCCTGTGTACCATAACGAAGCCCCATGGCGGCAATCATATCGCCTTCAGCGGTAATGCCCACTCCCGTGCGACGGCCCATGCCACTCTTTCGCTGAATCTTTTCCCAAAGATGATATTCGGCTCCCTTTACCTCCTGATTCTGCGGGTCAGTCTCAATCTTATGCATGATAAGAGCGATTTTCTCCATTTCCAGATCCACGATATCGTCCATGATGCGCTGTGCCAATTGCACGTGCTTCTTGAACTTGTCGTAATCGAAATAGGCCTCCTTGGTAAAGGGATTCACCACATAGCTATACAGATTGATGCTTAGCAGACGGCAAGAATCGTAGGGACAAAGCGGAATCTCACCACAAGGATTTGTAGAAACAGTACGGAAGCCTAAGTCCGCATAGCAATCGGGAATACTCTCACGGAGGATGGTGTCCCAAAACAGCACACCAGGCTCAGCACTCTTCCAGGCATTGTGAACAATTTTCTCCCACAACACTTTCGCATCGATTTCTTTTTCGATACGCAGGTTTTCCACCTCATTTTTATAATCCTCATCACTCACGGGGAAGCGCTGCACGTATTTCTTTCCTTCTGTGGCAGCCTCCATGAAAGCGTCGTCAATCTTCACACTCACGTTCGCACCCGTCACTTTGCCTTCCGTCATCTTGGCATCAATGAAAGACTCTGCATCAGGATGCTTGATGCTTACCGACAGCATCAGCGCACCGCGGCGCCCATCCTGTGCCACCTCGCGCGTACTATTACTATAACGCTCCATGAAGGGAACCAGACCTGTAGAGGTCAGTGCCGAATTGTTCACCGGACTCCCCTTCGGACGAATATGACTCAAGTCATGCCCTACTCCACCACGACGCTTCATCAGCTGCACCTGTTCCTCATCAATGCGGAGGATGGCGCCATAACTGTCGGCATTGCCTTCAAGACCAATCACAAAACAATTTGACAACGAAGCCACCTGATAATGATTGCCTATACCCGTCATAGGAGAACCTGCTGGCACTACATAGCGGAAATGATCCAACAGCTCGAAGACTTGTTCTGCGGTCAGCGCATTTTTGTATTTCTTCTCAATACGTGCAACCTCGTTAGCTATACGCCAATGCATGTCTTCTGGTGACTTTTCGAAGATATTGCCATAACTGTCCTTCATAGCATATTTGTTCACCCAGACGCGAGCGGCCAACTCGTCCCCGCCGAAATATTTCAAGGAAGCCTCGAAGGCCTCCTCGTAGGAGTAAGTTTTCTTTTCCATTTCAATTGTTAGATTATTCTGTTTGCAAAGTTAGCGCAAATGAGTGAAAAAAGCAAAGTTTACTTTATTTTTTTTCTGAATGCAGTAAAACTAATTTAAAGTTTTCACAAAAAACATACTTTCCAAAAGTTTTTTCATAATAATTTTCCTTTTTGGAAAACTTTCAAAATAAAAATATCAGTAAAGTTTTCCAAAAAGAAAACTCTCATCATTTGGCTATTTACGAAAATTACCGTACCTTTGTAGGACATTACACAACAAATTATAAGGTAAAAGATGAAGAACTTAAATAAAAGAACCAGCATCAGGAAATACGCTCCATGTGAAGTAAGCGATGAACTATTGTACAGATTGCTCCGTGAGGCAGAACGCACGCAGACTATGGGCAATCTCCAGCTTTACAGCGTGGTTATCACACGTTCAGAAAAGCAAAAGGAAGCTTTAGCTCCTGCTCATTTCAACCAACCCATGGTAAAAGGGGCCCCTGTGGTGCTCACTTTCTGCGCAGATTTCCGCCGCACTTCCCGTTGGGCAGAAGAAAGAAATGCGAAACCAGGTTACGATAACTTTCTTTCATTTATCAATGCTGCCACCGATGCGCTCCTCTACTGTCAGACATTCTGCAACCTTGCCGATGAAGAAGGACTGGGCTATTGTTATTTAGGAACCACGGTCTATATGCCCAAACAGATCATTGAGGTATTGGAACTTCCCAAACTGGTGATGCCCGTGGCTACTATTACGTTAGGATGGCCAGACGAACAACCCGCCCTCTCCGACCGCCTGCCGCTGGAAAGCATCATTCACGAAGAGCATTACGAAGACTATTCCCGTGAGCGCATTGACCAATTCTATGCAGAGAAAGAACAATTACCTGAGAATCAGAAGTTTGTGCGCATCAACAACAAGGAGACTTTGGCGCAAATCTTTACAGACATCCGCTATACCCGGAAAGACAACGAGGCCATGTCCGTCACCCTCATCGACGCTCTCAAGCAGCAAGGCTTCCTATAGAGCCCGTTTTAAACTGTCATCGGTAATTTCCCGACAAGGCTAAGGGGTGATAAAATCTCTAGAGATTTTATAGCAATTCTTTCATTTTTGAGCGACAAAAGTGCCATTTTTTCAGCAAAATCTCTAGAGATTTTCACACCCCATCGTAATCTCTTCCTTAATAATAAAACTCTGTGACTCTGTGTACATATAAAAGGTTAAAGGGTTAATCGTAGCTTCGCTACTGGTTAAGTGCTGCTACGCAGCGGTTAAAAGAAATCTTCACAGGGCTAA
>CACZVX010000025.1 GCA_902784755.1 uncultured Prevotellaceae bacterium | reverse complement strand
TTGTTTTCACCGTATTTAATGGTACGGAGCACAATGGCCTGTGTCTTGGTAAGCATAATGCAAAGGTAGGAAAAAATAAGAAAATAAAAAAATGAGAAAATGAGAAATTAATGAATAAGACACACAAAATGTCAATAGTTAAAAAAAACGTAAAAAGAATCATTTCTCATTTTCTCATTCTCTTTATTTCTCATTTTCTCGTATCTTTGTTCCAAATTAATCAAACTGAACAATAAAATGGAGAAATATCTTGCAGATGAGCAGCGTTACGAGCGGATGAAATTCCGCCGTTGCGGCCACTCTGGCGTAAAACTGCCCGAAGTGAGTTTGGGCTTCTGGCATAACTTTGGCGGCGTGGATGTATATGAACACTGCCGCGAAACGGCCCGCTATGCATTCGACCACGGTGTGGTACACTTTGATCTGGCCAACAACTACGGTCCTCCCTATGGCAGCGCCGAAGAAACCATGGGACGGCTAATGGATGATGACTTCCGTCCTTATCGCGACGAGTTGTTCATCTCGTCGAAGGCCGGCTATGACATGTGGCCTGGTCCTTACGGTGACTGGGGTTCCCGCAAATATCTTATGGCCAGCATCGACCAAAGCCTGAAACGCATGAAGATTGACTATGTGGACTTGTTCTACAGTCACCGCTACGATCCGGAAACACCACTTGAGGAAACGCTGCAAGCACTAGTTGATATCGTGCGCCAAGGCAAAGCCCTCTATGTGGGTATCTCCCGCTGGCCATTGGAAGCCCTGAAGATTGCCGACAAGTATCTGTCGGAGCGCGACGTGCCGCTGCTGATTTTCCAGGACAAGCTGAATATGCTCAACCGCGAACCGCAGGAGCAGGGCATCCTCGACTATTGCGCCGACAACGGCATCGGCTTCATCTCGTTCTCTCCCCTCGCCCAGGGATTGCTCACCGACCGCTATCTGAACGGTATTCCCGAAGACAGCCGCATGAGCAAAGGCAAGTTCCTACGGAAAGAAATGCTGACACCGGAACTGCTGGAGCAGCTGAAGGCATGGAACGAGGAAGCACAGCAGAAGGGTCAGACGCTGGCAGAGCGCGCCCTGCGCTGGATTCTGGAACAGCGCGGAACTACATCAGTCCTTGTAGGTGCTAGCAGCAAGGAACAGTTGGCCAAAAATCTGAAATGCATTATTTAATTTAGAGTGTTGAGTGGAGAATGTAGAGTTATGATTACATTCAGAGAGCCTGATATTGGCGGGGAATTTCTTAAAAATCATTAATTTCCTAAAAATTCTTCATGCTTCACTCTTCACTCTTCACTTTTATTCGTACCTTTGCACCCGCTTTACAGGCACGATGGTCCCTTCGTCTATCGGCTAGGACGAGAGATTTTCATTCTCTAAAGAGGAGTTCGACTCTCCTAGGGACTACATAGGAAACCACCATCCGCGCAGTGACTGCGCTAACGAGGCAAACCATTGCCGAGGGAGAAGATGGAGGTTTTTTCTTTTAAGGCAGTCCTCGCGACATAAGACCTGTCTATTCTAAATTTCTAAGATTAAAAATTAAAAGATTTAAACAAAATGGCAAATCACAAATCATCGGAGAAAAGAATCCGTCAGACAAAAACCCGCAATGAGCACAACCGCTATTATGCTAAAACTATGCGTAATGCCGTTCGCAAGCTTCGTGCTATGACCGACAAGGAAGAGGCACAAAAGATGTACCCCACCGTACAGAAGATGCTGGACAAATTGGCTAAAACCAATATCATCCACAAGAACAAGGCCGCTAACCTGAAGTCAAGTCTGGCAAAGCACATTGCCAAATTAGGCTAACTGCATCAGACAAAACAAGTGAAAGAAATAAAGGTCGCCATCCGAAAGGTTGGCGACTTTTTATTTTAAATTTTTTAGCAACTAAATACTACGTATTTAGCGAGATTTTTTGTAACTTTGCACACTATTAATTGCAAAAAACCAAAATGGCAGAAAATCAAAACAACGTAAACAATTATTCCGCGAGTAACATTCAGGTCCTCGAAGGTCTGGAAGCTGTGCGTAAACGCCCAGCCATGTATATCGGTGACATTTCTGAGAAAGGTCTCCACCATCTTGTAAATGAGACCGTTGACAACTCCATCGACGAGGCTATGGCTGGTTACTGCACACATATTGAAGTAACCATCAACGAAGATAACTCTATTACAGTTCAAGATAATGGCCGCGGTATCCCCGTGGACGAGCATGAGAAGATGCACAAGAGTGCACTCGAAGTAGTCATGACCGTACTACATGCCGGAGGAAAGTTTGACAAGGGTTCTTATAAGGTCAGTGGTGGTCTCCACGGCGTTGGCGTCAGTTGTGTAAATGCCCTTTCTTCTCACATGCTTTCTCAAGTGTACCGCAATGGTCACATCTATCAGCAAGAATACGAGAAAGGAAAGCCGCTCTACGACGTAAAGATCGTAGGCGACACTGATAAGACAGGTACCCGCCAGCAGTTCTGGCCCGATCCCACTGTGTTCACTGTTACCACTTATAACTACGACACCATTGCCAAGCGTATGCGCGAATTGGCATTCCTGAATGCCGGCATCACCATCACGCTTACCGACCTCCGTCCTGATGAAGAAGGCAAGACCAAGCAGGAGGTGTTCCATGCCAAGGATGGTCTGAAAGAGTTCGTCCGTTATGTGGACCGTCATCGTACCCATCTCTTCGACGATGTCATCTATCTGAAAACGGAGAAGCAGGGCACGCCTATCGAAGTAGCTGTGATGTACAACACTGACTATTCGGAGAACATCCACTCCTATGTTAACAATATCAACACCATCGAAGGTGGTACCCACTTGACAGGTTTCCGTATGGCACTGACCCGTACGCTGAAGTCCTATGCTGATGCTGACCCCCAGATTTCAAAGAATATCGAGAAGGCTAAGATTGAGATTGCCGGTGAGGACTTCCGTGAAGGTCTTACCGCCGTTATCTCCATCAAGGTGGCAGAACCTCAGTTTGAGGGTCAGACCAAAACTAAACTGGGTAACTCAGAGGTAGCCGGTGCCGTTCAGCAGGCTGTAGGTGAAGCACTTACCAACTACCTGGAGGAGCATCCCAAGGAGGCCCGCCTTATCTGCGACAAAGTGGTACTGGCAGCTACAGCCCGTATCGCAGCCCGTAAGGCTCGCGAGAGTGTCCAGCGTAAGAATCCGATGACGGGTGGCGGTCTTCCTGGTAAGTTGGCCGACTGTTCCAATAAGGACCCGAAGGAATGTGAGATATTCCTCGTGGAGGGTGACTCCGCAGGTGGTTCCGCCAAGCAGGGCCGTGACCGTTACACACAGGCCATCCTGCCGCTCCGCGGTAAGATTCTGAATGTGGAGAAGGTACAATGGCACCGTGTTTTCGAAGCAGAGTCGGTAATGAACATCATCCAGTCTATCGGTGTTCGTTTCGGTGTAGAAGGAGAGGGCGACAAGGAGGCCAACATTGATAAGTTGCGTTACGACAAGATTATCATCATGACCGATGCCGATGTCGATGGTTCTCACATCGACACCCTCATCATGACACTCTTCTATCGCTTTATGCCACGTGTCATTCAGGAAGGTCACCTCTATATTGCTACACCTCCTCTTTATAAGTGTACTTATAAGAAGTTCTCAGAATATTGTTACACCGAACAGCAGCGCCAGGCTTTCATCGACAAATATGTGGCTGGTGATGAGAATGCTGCAGCCCTGCACACGCAGCGCTACAAAGGTTTGGGTGAAATGAATCCTGAGCAACTTTGGGAGACCACCATGGACCCCAAGACCCGACTCTTAAAGCAGGTAACCATCGAGAATGCTGCCGAGGCTGACGAAATCTTCTCCATGCTGATGGGCGATGACGTGGAACCACGTCGTGAGTTCATTGAGAAGAATGCCACCTACGCCAATATCGATGCTTAAAAAGAATCAGTTTTAGTCCCCCTTCTAGGATACTGTCTTAGAAGGGGGATTCAATTTATCAGAAACTCTGATTTTTAATCTAACAAACTTATGAAGAGACTACTATTCATCTTTCTAATCCTGACTTCACTACAAACCTTGGCGCAACAGTTACCGATGCGCATATGGTACGACCGTCCTGCGACATATTTTGAAGAAGCATTACCCATCGGCAACGGCAAATTGGGGGCCATGGTCTATGGCAATCCCGAAGATGACCTGATTTATCTGAACGATCTAACCCTCTGGACGGGAAAACCCGTTGATCCCGAAGAAGGTTGCAACCAGCCTTCACCCACAGGCGAATTGGGAGACCTCGCACTTTGGATTCCAGAAATCCGCAAGGCGCTCTTTGCCGAAAACTATGCCCTCGCTGATTCCCTCCAGCTGCATGTACAAGGCCATAACAGCCAATACTATCAAGCACTCGCAACCCTCCGCATCAAGAATGCCCCCATTGACCGCAATTCTATTGCGGCCCAAAACTACCATCGCGAACTGAGTCTCGACAGTGCCCTCATGAATATCACTTACGAGCAAGACGGCATCCGCTACTGCCGCGAATACTTTGCCTCCTATCCTGACAAAGTTATTGCCATCCGCCTTAGTGCCGACCGTCCCCAAAGCATCAACAATGAGATCCTGCTTACCTCTCAGACGCCTCACCATATCAAAGCATCACGGGGACAGCTCACGCTGATGGGGCACGCTGTTGGCGACCCCAACGAGAGCATCCACTACTGTGCAAATTTGCTAGTCAAGAACAAAGACGGCCAGGTCTTAGTCAAGGATTCCACGCTTGTCTTGGAAAATGTCACCGAGGCCACACTCTATTTCGTCAACGAGACTTCTTTCAATGGTTTCGACAAACACCCCGTCCGTGAAGGAGCCCCGTATATAGAAAAGGTGGCGGACGATGCCTGGCACTTGGTGAACTACAGCTACGATCAGCTCCGCAGTCGCCATATCGCTGACTATCAGCAATACTACGACCGTCTCAAGCTCCGCCTTGGCCCTGTAAGTCACGACTATGTCGCAACCCTTCCTACCGATCGCCTTCTCCTACAATACACCGACAATCCAGAGGAGAATCCCGAGGGCCGCCGCTATCTTGAAACACTCTATTTCCAATATGGCCGCTACCTCCTCATCAGCAGTAGCCGTACACCCAATGTCCCCGCCAATCTTCAGGGACTTTGGGCTCGGAAACTATATAACCCATGGCGTGCCAACTACACGGTGAACATCAATCTCGAAGAGAACTACTGGCCTGCCTTCGTCACCAATCTCACGGAGATGGCCATGCCGCTTGATGGTTTTGTCGGTGCGCTCGCAGAAACAGGAAAGCACACCGCTAAACATTATTACGGCATCAACCGGGGCTGGTGTTCCAGCCATAACTCCGATATCTGGGCAATGAGTAATCCCGTGGGCGAACATAATGAGAAACCCGAATGGTCAAACTGGAACTTGGGTGGCGCATGGCTAGTGAATACCCTTTGGGAACGCTATCAGTTCACTCAAGACAAGGAATACCTCCGTAACATCGCACTTCCGCTGATGAAAGGTGCCGCCGATTTCTGTCTCGACTGGCTTATTCCAAACCCGAAGTTTGTGAACAGACAACTCATCACAGCCCCCTCAACCTCTCCAGAGAATGAGTATATCACCTTTGAGGGCTATCATGGCATGACCTGTTACGGAGGAACGGCAGATATGGCCATCATCCGCGAACTGCTTTCCAACGTCATTGCCGCATGTTACATATGTGGCTATGATGGAGCCACCTATCAGGATGCTCTCAAACACCTCCGTCCATATATGGTTGGTAGTGAAGGCGACCTTAATGAGTGGTTCTATAACTGGAAAGACTTCGATCCGCTCCATCGACATCAGAGTCACCTCATCGGACTCTATCCCGGACAGCATTACCTGCAACTCCCAGGCGGCAGTGTGCTCTATCCCGTCAAAGACCTATATAAAGAGAATGTAACTCATGCTTTGGGTCTCAGAAACAGTTCACCAGAACATGCACGGGAACAGTTCCTGAAAGCTTGTGAACAAACCCTTATTCAGAAAGGCGATAAGACAACAGGCTGGTCCACAGGATGGCGCATCAATCTCTGGGCGCGTCTAAAGAATGCCCGGCAGGCTTATCATATCTACCAAAAGCTCTTAACCTTCGTCACCCCTGACGACTACAAGGCCCCTGACCGTCGTCGTAGCGGCGGCACCTATCCCAACCTCTTCGATGCTCATCCACCCTTCCAGATTGATGGCAATTTCGGCGGCACGGCAGGTGTCTGTGAAATGCTTTTGCAGTCCGACATCACCTTGCAACCGTCACCCATCACTCACATCACCCTGCTTCCTGCCCTTCCCACAGAATGGAAGGATGGCAGCATCGAGGGTATTTGTGCCCGTGGTGGTTTCACGGTAAACATGAGTTGGAAAGATTCTCAGGTACAGGAAGCCTCCATCTATAGTCAACAAGGCGGTAATGCAACCATCTATTATAACAACAAGGAAAAAACTATTAACTTCAAAAAAGGGGAATGGACAAAAATTCAATGAAAGAGATATCCGTAGGCTACATGCAACGAACCTATCAGGGAAGTTACATCGAAAACGATATTTTCATCTTCGATGAAGTAAACTCTACTTCATTTCCTCAAGGCCCTTGGAAAACAAAATGCATCTTGCTCGCACTTTGCTTAAAGGGAAGTGTTCGTTACACGGTGGACACGATAGATTATACGGTCCGAGCCAACGACATCATCATCGTCAGCGAAGGACAGGTAGTCAACAACTACGAACCAGACAGTGACCTTTCTGCCTTTGGTATCTTCATCAGCGAAGATTTCTTCCAAGAGATTATAAGAGGTATCCACGAACTATCGTCGCTCTTTATTTTCTCTCGGGTTCATCCTGTCTATACGCTCAGCGAAAGCGAGTCCGAGAATCTCAAGCTCTATCTTCGCGCCCTCAAGCTGAAACTCGATGAACGGGAGCATCATTTCCGACGCGATGTAGCACGTTCTCTCATGATGACCATGATCTACGATCTCTCCAACGTCATTTTACGCGAGCAGTACGACAACCGTAAAACAACACGGGCTGAAGTTATCTTCGCCCAGTTCATCGACATGGTGGAGAAAAATTTCCGTAAAGAACGCCGTGTTGGCTGGTATGCCTTTCAGCTTAACATTACGCCCAAGTACCTTTCTGAGACTGTAAAGATTGTCAGCCATCGCACGCCCAACGAATGGATAGACTATTATGTCATTCACGAGCTCCGCATTCTGCTGAAGACTTCTGGCATGAACATCAAGGAAATTACAGATTATCTCAACTTCCCCAACCAGAGTTTCCTTGGCAAGTTCTTCAAGGAGCACGTCGGCATGTCCCCCTCAGAGTACCGGAAGAACTGAGAATAAAGGTTAAGGGGTTAAAGGGTTAAAAGGTTAAGTATTGCTACACAGTAGTGTTATAACTTAAAAGTTTACCATTAAATCATCCCTTGTGCAGCAAGTTCCTGCGTTATCTTTTCCAACTCCCGATACCAATCCTCACCAAACCGGCGGATAAGCGGAACCTTTAGAAAACGATAGACGGGAAGGTCAAGTGCCTTCCCCCTTTCCCGAGCACATTCGCATACACTCCATCGGTGATAGTTCAATCCGACAAGTCCTCCACTAAACCGTTTCTCACGGATGGGATAGAGCGCACAACTAATCGGCTTACAAAACTTCGTTTTCCCTGCCCTATACGCTTTCTCTAAAGCGCAAATCACGCACCCTTCCGGCAGTTCATCTCCATGATAAAGTGCCGTAAACACACAATCCCTCCCCCCAACGATACTCGTCACCAATTCCCCATCACGGTCTGGATAGGCCACACCTTGCTTATCCACCACCGCCTGAGCCGAGGCCGTCATATCTGACCATACCGTGTCCAGCGACTCCTCTATCTCCGCTATCTCATCGAGCGTCACCGGAGCGCCTGCATCCCCTTCCACGCAGCAGATACCCTTGCATACATCCAGATCGCAACAGAACCGTTCCGTGATGATATCCGAAGAAATCAACACCCCATCCACATCTATAATAGGAGGAATAGAACCCACCCTTTGCTGCTCTCGAAGAGAGGGATTCTGATTACCTTTAGAGAAATCTACCTTATTATCCATAACACTACACGCATTTAAAACCTCTCTTGAGGAAAGGCGGCAAGTATTCAAAACTCCCTCCCCTCAGGAGGGATTGAGGGTGGATCCCTACCACTGTATCGGACTTTGTCCTGTCCTTTCCAGATACTGGTTGCACAACGAGAAATGATGGTTGCCAAACCAGCCTCCACGGTTAGCTGACAGCGGTGACGGATGCGCACTCTGAAGAATCAGATTCTTCGCAGGGTCCACAAACTGTGCCTTCGTCTTAGCAAAACCACCCCAGAGCATATACACCACATGCTCCTTGTCACGGGCCACAGCCTGAATTACCGCGTCCGTAAAGGCCTCCCATCCATGGCGCTGATGAGAACCTGCCAGATGAGCCCTCACTGTCAGTGTTGCATTCAGCAGCAGCACACCCTGTTCCGCCCATCTTCTCAACGACCCCGATGGCGGCATCTGCACGCCCAGGTCATCTTGAATCTCTTTAAAAATATTGATAAGCGATGGTGGCATCATCACCCCGTCCTTCACCGAGAAACAAAGTCCCTCTGCCTGTCCCGGCTCATGATACGGATCTTGTCCGATGATCACCACCTTCACCCGGTCGAAAGGACACAAGTTAAAGGCATTGAAAATCTCACGGCCGGGAGGATAGCACGTCGTCGTGCCATACTCCTGTCTCACGAAGTTCACCAATTGTCCGAAATACGGTTTCTCGAACTCCGCTCCTATATGCTGCTTCCAGCTTTCTTCTATCTGCACATTCATTTGGATACAAAGATAGTGCAAATGAGTGAAAAAAACAAAAACTTGTTTTTATTTTTTCCGAGTACAGCCTATCTTCATGACCTTTGGGACATAAAGATAGTACAAGCCGAGTGAGAATCCTACTTTATTTGAGATTTTCCGAGGCGCAGCTCTTTATTATATCTCATAACCAACTGGGGGGATTTTGGTTTTAATCAATTAATTTGGAGGTTCTCCTTTTTTTACGTATATTTGTCCGCAACTCCGTGGATTTAAATCAGAATTTATTATCAATAGTTCTTTATGAAAACAGTTTTAATAACAGGTGCTACAAGCGGAA
Source organism: uncultured Prevotellaceae bacterium (assembly GCA_902784755.1). Lineage (GTDB taxonomy): Bacteria > Bacteroidota > Bacteroidia > Bacteroidales > Bacteroidaceae > Prevotella. Next base: position 18,278 of record CACZVX010000025.1, on the reverse strand, counting down.
TCGGTGAGGCTTGTGCACGGAAATTTGCCCAAGGAGACTACCGCCTCATCATCACGGGCAGGAATAGTGAGAAACTCAGTGCTTTGCAAAAGGAACTGGAGGCAAAGGGTACGGAGGTGATGACGCTTACCTTCGATGTACGCGACCGGAAGGCAGCCATCGAGGCCGTAAAAAGCATTCCAGCTGAATGGGCGGTCATCGACGTACTAATCAACAACGCGGGATTGGCTTTGGGACTGGACAAGGAGCACGAGGGCTCTCTGGATGACTTTGAGACCATGATCGACACAAACATCAAGGGATTGCTCACGATGACGCGTCTCATCGTTCCTTCCATGGTGGAACGTAACCACGGCCACGTGATTAATATCGGTTCAGTGGCTGGCGATGCTGCCTATGCGGGCGGCAGCGTGTACTGCGGCACCAAGGCTGCGGTGAAAATGATTTCCGATGGTCTGCGCATCGACGTGATGGACTCTGCTGTCAGGGTGACAACGCTGAAACCAGGCCTCGTGGAGACAAATTTCAGCCGCACACGCTTTAAAGGTGACGAAGAACGGGCCGATAAGGTATATGAGGGTTTACAGCCGCTGACGGGGACTGACATTGCCGACACAGCTTTCTATTGCGCCGAGGCTCCAGAGCATGTGCAAATTGCAGAGGTGCTCATCCTGGCCACGCATCAGGCAAATTCTTCAATGGTGTCACGGGATACGAACCGCAACGAGCATCTTTCGTAAGCCTTCACTCACCGAAAAACTTTTCGCTCATCTCACCCATTAAGTCGGGTATCTGGATGTTCTGCGGACAATGGTCCATACAGGCTCCACAGGCAACGCAGTCGGCGGGAGTTCCCTCGGAACTGACGGCAGCAAACTTCTCTTTGATACCCCAGTCACCATCTACCTTGTACTGATTATACACGCGTAGGAATTCTGGGATATTGATCTGCATCGGACAGTCATCGCAACAGTAACGGCAGGCGGTGCAGGGGATGCGTATCTGCTTGTGGAAGATTTCGCAGGCACGGAAAAGCTGATTACGGTCGGTTTCGGTGAAGAGGCTGTCGTCAGCAAACGTTTTTAAGTTATCCTCCACTTGCTCCAAGGTACTCATGCCACTGAGAATGGTCTGTACCATAGGCAGGCTTCGCACGAAACGGAAGCCCCATGAAGGGATGCTCCATTCAGGATGAGCTTCGCGGAGAATGGCTTCGGCTTCGGGAGTAAGCTTTGCCAACTTACCACCGCGCACGGGTTCCATCACCATGATGGGAATGTTGCGTTCTTCAAGGATATGGTACTCCTCAGGGGTGGCAGAATAGAGCCAGTCGTAATAATTGAGCTGCAACTGGGCAAAGTCCCACTGATGATGGTCGGCAAACCAACGAAGGGATTCCACGCTGGAATGACATGAGAAACCGAGATAGCGCACGCGTCCTTTGCGTTGTTGTTCGAGAAAATAATCCACGGCGCCGTCATCCACATAGGGATGGATGTTGTTGTCCATAATACAGTGGATGAGGTAGAAGTCGATGTAGTCGGTCTTCAACTTTTCCAGCTGACGGGCAAACACCTTGCGGTAGTCGGGATCAGCACTGATGTTGAACTTCGTTGCTACATAGAAGGAATCGCGGGCATAGTCCTTCAAGGCTTCTCCGAGGAAAGTTTCAGAGTCTCCACCGTGATAGACCCACGCCGTGTCGTAATAATTCACACCCCCGGCCATAGCCAGGTCTATCATCTCCTTGGCTTTTACACGGTCGATACGACCATCTTCTTCCGGCAGTCGCATATTGCCAAAACCGAGACGTGAAAGCTTCAAATCGCGAAACGCCTTGTACTCCATATCCTTTGTTTTAAAGTGTAAAACACATTATATGAATCTCCCATCGGCAATTTACCAAGTGATGCTCATACCTAACGAGAGGCTTGCATTGCTACTGAGCGGTATCATTTCCTTGGTGCACTTGCCCAAAAGGTGATCCATACCGATGAAAAAGTTATAACCGCGAGGGTGAATATTCAGCACCCATCCCATGCTTGTGGTATAGGTGTTTACGGCAAAACTAAGGCCACCATCAAGCCACTTCAGTGGCGAGATATTAGCACTGAGACGGGCTTCTGTCCACATAAACTTGCCCAATTGAGTTGTGCTGAGCAAACCTAAACTGAGCAAACGGTAAGAAGGTAGAGTATATTTTCCACCGACGGTGAAGACCGGTGACAATGATGTGGTGCGACCACCTTGATCGCCCTTATCTTTCAGATTATAGAAATCGGCTATCTGGTCACTGTATTTATGGCCTTGCGTCTCCATTCCCGTAGGACTTGTCTTATCGTTTACGTCAATATCATGGAAACCGGAGAATTCAAAAGGCTTGCCATCATTGCGGGCCACCATTTGGTTGCTCCACGAAATAAAGCCAAGGTCGAGAAGAGCAGCACTCACCTCCCAGTCTTCATTAATCTTATAAAGGGCGCCAAGGTCCACGCCTACACCAAAACCTCCGATACCTGTTCCATCCACATCTACATCTTTGACACGCGCATAACTGGAACCAGTACTCTTATACTCTTTGGTTTCTGAAACATATTTGAAACCTTTCATCGAGATGTTGGCCTCAGCCTGTGCATTCAAAATCCAGCGATTGGCATCCTGCAAATCTGCTGTGACATGGGTGATGTCCGCATTTCCCTCGGCAATACCCAGGAGAATTTTAAGTTTTCCACCCAAACGCAATTTATCTCCAACCTGACGTGAGTGACCCAAAGCCAACTCAGCAAAACTCTTGGCAGCTACATTGATTTCACCGATGTCGTAATGACGGTTTTCCTGATTGGCGGCAAAGGCAAAAAGTTCGAATGGCAACTTTGCATTTATATCACTGCGCACATTAAGTTCCACTGTGTTGTAACCATTAAAAGCCTTAAAACCTGCCGAGAGAATGCTGATATTCTCTTGCACGCGGATACGGTTGATATCCTTAAAACCATCCGTAGCTCCTGTGATATAAGGATTCATAAAGGTTGTTTTCTTCTTGTCGCTGGTAATGCCATAGAGAGGATTATCGAAGAGCACATCGCCAACACCGAAGTTACCCATAGATTTTATGTTAAGATTACCTATACCAGGAATAGCCACATACGACTGATCGTTGGCGATAGCGGGATTCATGGTATGGCGTGTCTTCAAGTCATCGACGAAATAACCTGAATGAAGCCCTTGCGAGATGGCTGTCATACTGCAAGAAAGCAAACATGCACTAAGAATATATTTTGTCTTCATCTTTTTTCCTATTTAGTTCATGCTATGATTTAATTCAAATCGGCAGCAGCTTTACCTATCAACACCACTCTGATATTCTTTAGTAAAAGGGTCTGCGTCTTGGCATTGAGCTGAACACCCTTGGTAGGCCTTGCCTTCAACGTGTAGATAAGACCGTCCATGCGCTTCATGGAACCAGGAACCATTTCCTCGGCTCTGAGTTGGACTTCTGTTACCTTGCGAGTGACACCATCAACAGACTTTTCCACGTTCTTGTCCGCCTTCACCATAATCTGATCCTCTGGTATCACCGTTTTATTAACATCCATAGCCACAGCGGATACCTCAATCTCTGCAGGAATGCCATTATCGGCATCGATTGTTGCCTGAAGATAGGAGCCTTTCACCAAACTAAAATCTTTGATATCATCATTCCAACCGTCAACCGTATCGCGATAAACGATGAGAGAACCTTCATCAAATGTAAGCGGTGCCCTGAACTCAAACGAAGGAGAAAGTGTGTAGGAATTACCCAACAAGATAGTGGCTTCCGTATTCTTGTCGGCTGCAGCATTCACATCGAATGAAAGACGATAAGGAATAACCTTAAGAATATCGGAAAGGTTGTCCACCTGCTTCACAAACGTATAGTGCGAGGGATCTATCTCATCAGGATGACGGCAAATGCAGATTCGGGAAGTGGCATTAGACTCAACCTTGAGTCCGTCCACATTCACATGCGCCAGCTCACGGCCGTTTTCATCAAAGGATTTAATTGTACCAGAAATACTACCGCCCAGTGGCAAGTCAGAACCGATAGTAAGAATTACCTGTGGGTTTTCGAGATGAATGGCAACTTCCTTTTCAGTAAGGAACTCAGGGACATTGTTAAGCGTCACGTCACCAATGTTATGAAGCTCAATCTCAGGATTAAACTTACCTGTTGCTGATGTGATGACAATGGGCTCGCCACTGAACTTCATTGACAGATAATAGTCGCCGGGATTAGTGGACTTCGGGTCTTTAACAAGGTAATCGCCAGTAATTTCCATATAGGCCACCACCTCGACCGACTTTCCTTTCGTGAATTTCAAGACATTAGGCTGATCTGCCCCTATATTAAAGTCGAGTGCTGTGACTGGTATCTGTAAGAAGATATCATCACTGCCACTTACATTGGTCAGAATCACACTGTGACCATCGGCAGAAAGTTCCACCTTCTCTACATGGGATGGAAGTTGGGGCTGCGCCAAAATCATATATTTGGGAAGTTTCAGCGTAACCCTCGTCAATGAGGCATCGCTCTGTTTCAACACATCCGAACAGCTGAGGTGGAAATTTATCTTGGAGTCAACGCCCAATCGGGACAAAGATTCAATAGCATCAGTTACAGTACCTGCCTCCGTCTCATATTCCACGGCTTTAAAAGATGAAGAGAATCCACCAGAGGCTGAAATCCTACGTGGCGCACGATTCGTCTTAGCTGCGGAGATAGAGGAAGGCATATCGAGTTTCAACTGATAGTTGTATTCCCCAGAAATAGTGAATGATGGCTGATCAATAGAAATCGTCGTAGGACTGATACTATGGTCTTCTTTGAAAAGGGAATAGTAACCCGTTGCCTCATCCTTAAAAATGATGTCGCTACCGTCAATATCGAGGATATTATCAAGCGTAATCTGATTCGTATTACTAATGGGTAACTGCAAAGCTTCACTGCCAACACCTATGGTCGTATCGATATGCGACAGGTCAAAATCACCATCAGTACAAGAAACCATCAACATCCCAGAAAGGATTAGAAAGGATGGTTTTTTCATGTGATAAAATAATCTGTTCATAATGTTTTTAAAGTTATGTTTGTTTTTGTTCTTGCAAAAATATAAAATATGTTTAACATTGACAAGTTTTTGTGCTGCTTTTTTATAAGTGTAAAAAAAGCAGCCAAGTTAGTAACTTGACTGCCTTGCTTGCTATTTCAAAGAGAAAACTACTCTACGATATTGTCTGAAATCAGACATTCACCCGTCATGTCGGCGGGCTGCTCCAGTCCCATGATGTGGAGAAGGGAGGGAGCGACATCAGCCAGACGACCGTCCTTCACTGTGGCACTGTTGTTGTTGGTGACATAGATGAAAGGAACGGGATTCAGGGAGTGAGCGGTGTTAGGCGTACCGTCGGGATTGATGGCATTGTCTGCATTACCGTGGTCGGCTATGATGATAGCCTCGTAATCGTTGGCTTTAGCAGCCTCGATAACGGCCTCCACACAATGGTCAACGGCCCAAACAGCCTTGGCAATGGCGTTATAGACACCGGTGTGACCCACCATGTCACCATTGGCGAAATTCACTACGATGAAATCGTATTGCTGGGTATTGATGGCACCAACGAGCTTGTCCTTCACTTCATAAGCAGACATCTCAGGCTTCAGGTCGTAAGTTGCCACCTTTGGAGAGGGAACCAGGATACGGTCTTCCCCATCGAAAGGCTTTTCACGACCTCCATTAAAGAAGAACGTAACGTGAGCATATTTCTCCGTCTCTGCAGTGTGAAGCTGCTTTTTACCCAACTTAGAAAGATATTCGCCGAGGGTATCCTCCACGTTCTCCTTGGGGAAGAGAATATTGACACCCGTGAACGAAGCATCGTACGGCGTCATGCAATAATATTGCAGTGCAGGAATAGTCTTCATGCCTTCCTCGGGCATATCTTGTTGAGTGAGCACCGTAGTGAGTTCCTTCGCACGGTCGTTGCGGAAATTAATGAAGATGACCACATCACCCTCTTCGATAACACCGTTTACCTTGGAGTTATGGATAGGCTTAATGAACTCATCGGTAACGCCTTCGTCATAACTTTCTTGCATGGCCTTCACCATGTCCTGAGCCTGTTTACCCTGACCAGCAACAATGAGGTCGTAAGCTTCCTTCACACGGGCCCAACGCTTATCGCGGTCCATAGCATAGAAACGGCCCACAATGCTGGCAATAGCAGCATCATTCTGGGCGCAGCAGTCGGAAACCTGCTGAATGAATCCCTTACCCGACTTGGGGTCGGTATCGCGACCATCCATAAAGCAGTGAACGAACACTTGGTTCTTCAGACCGAACTCAGTACCCATCTGGATAAACTTGAAGAGATGGTCAAGGCTGGAGTGAACGCCACCGTCAGAGGTAAGTCCCATCAAGTGAAGCTTCTTGCCATTCTCCTTAGCGTAAGTGTAAGCTTCTACAACACCTTTGTTCTTCAGGATAGAACCATCCTTGCAGGCGCGGTTAATTTTAACAAGATCCTGATATACCACGCGTCCGGCACCGATATTGAGGTGTCCCACCTCAGAGTTACCCATCTGTCCGTCGGGCAGTCCCACGTCTTCACCAGAAGCTGCCAACTGTGAGTGTGCGCTGGTAGCAGTTAAATAATCAAGATAAGGTGTTGGCGTGTTGAAGATCACGTCACCCTTACCATGCTGTCCGATTCCCCATCCATCGAGAATCATCAACAATGCTTTCTTTGCCATACTACTAATTCTTTATACCTTAAACTTATCTGGGTGCAAAGTTAGTGCAAAAGAGTGGAAAATCAAAATAATATTTTGAATTTTCCCGAATGTAGCCTAACTTCATGGCGCATAACGACATAAAGTTAGTGCAAAAGAGTGGAAAATCAAAATAAATATTTTGAATTTTCCCGAATGCAGCCTAACTTCATGACGCGTAGCGACATAAAGTTATGGAAAAACGAGCGATTAGGCTCTTCTTGAATTGCGTCTATTCTCGCTTAATACTGGTTTTTCATCCAGTTGCTGAATAAAACTGGCATACTTCTCTTCATAGAATCGTGTCAATTCCTCCATTTCCTTTTTGTATTTTTCGCTTTTGTGTTCAACGGAATGTTTAGGAGGTATATATAGTTTGTCAAGTCTTTCCGTCATTTTTCCAAAGGTCATTTCGGAAATGTTTACAACTGGAAGGTAGGTCTTTTCTTCATTTCCATTATATCCATAGTTCGCAGTCAGTATATTCGCTTTACATAAGTTAGTGAGTAGTTCATTAACAACACGAATGGGGAGTCCGGTCTTTTCCTTTAGCTCAAGTGCTGACGAAGGTTTTTCTTCATTGTTGCACCTATCAAAAATGATCTGCATCAGTTTGGCGCTCATAATGTTTCTTTTCAGCGGACTTTCGTCAATCGAGACGGTATGTTCATAATTCTGCATTTCATAATTCAGTTCTACACATAACAGACAAACATACCAAGTGAGGTGCATCCAAAGCATGAACAAGGGAAGTGCTGCCAGCGAACCGTAAACGGCATTATAACCTGTCAGTAAGGTTTGCGCGTAGACATACAGTTTCTGAAGGGCAAACATGATAACTCCCGCAATCGCACCTGGAAGCAGGGCCGTTCTGATTTTTACGTTCGTGTTTGGTATCAGTACAAACATGGCGGTAAAAATGAAAATCGTGACAAAGAGCGGAATGAGGAAGATGATAAATCTGACTACAGGTGCAAGCAGTTCATAGCTTTCAAGTTGCTTGAAAGTGGTCTCTATAAAGATGAAGAGTCCGGAAAAGATGATAATCACGATAGGCACGATAAAAACCATAGAGACATACTTGGCAATCGTGCTGCTTGTAGAACGGCTGTAATCTGCATTCCAAATCTCGTTGAAGATCGTTTCGATATTCATGATGAGCAAGCAAACGGACACAACCATGATTACAATACCAACTCCAATAAATGTGCTGCCCCGAGCATTATTGATACTATTCTTTGCAAGTGAAATCAATGTTTCCACCGTTTGTGGTTGACTGGACAGCACTTCCCGTAGCCAATCCTCCACATAGACAGAAAGGCCGAATCCGTTCGCAATGGCCATCAACAAGGCCACAATAGGGACTATTGCCATAATCGTGTTGAAAGCCAGGGCTGAAGCATAGAAGGAATGTCCTTTGCCAAAGAAATTCTTGATGGTCAGGAATAATTGTTCTACTTTCAGTTTACGACAAATCTCCCAGATTTTGTCTATAAATCTTTCTAATATATCATCTTCCATCTTTCTGTTCTTTTTAGGTTCAAAATAATTGTGGCGTGTCTGGAAATACCATGACAAACACAAACGTTATCTTTGCACTCGACTGTATGCAAAGATAACGCTTTTATATAAATTATGCAATAAAAATTATGTAAATCAACAAAATAAAAATAAGTGCGTGCTCTTTCGAGACACGCACTTATTACATATATAAGTAAGTGGTTTACCTGTATGCAGGATTCTGATAGTTCTTTTTATCTTCATCAGACATCTCCATTCCGTCGAGCTGACCCTGAGGAATAGGACGGAGATAATATCCAGCGGGGATATCGCGCTTAAAGGTCTCCAGGTTTTTGTCGGTGTAGCCACTGCCGGCGATACGGTAAGTGCCTGCACGCTCAGCCCACTTCTGGGTACGTACAAGGTCGTACCAACGGTAACCCTCACCCCAGAACTCACGCGAACGTTCGTCGAGGATATAGTCGATGGTGATGGTCTGTGGAGTAGCAGCCAGCATCTCTGCACTATGGTCAACACTAACCTTTACATTGTCGTTCTGAGAGAACGTCTGCTTACCGGCACGGGCGCGGAGCACATTCACTAGGTTACGGGCTTCAGCATTCTTGTTCAGCTTCACGGCAGCCTCAGCACCGATGAGATATAACTCTGAGAACTTGGCAATGTTCCAAGGACGGGGGCTACCACCGTTCACCTTAGAGCCCAGACCTCCGGCATTATCGGTACGATAGATACCAATCTTCCAGTTAATAGGATACTTCTTGCGGCTGATATGATTAACAGCTACCACGAAGTCGGGACGTCCGGCCATCTCGCCGAAACCAAGCTTACCGTCAGCACCAGTGTAATTGATCTTGCTGTCCTCGCTCTCGGGAACCCAGCTGAAATAAACCTCATTGGGGGCTACATGCAAACCATTGGCACCAATCACGTAAGGAGAAGTATTGCCTGCCTTATGCCAGTTGGTATGGTAGCGCAGAGTGAAAGTAGCATCGTAACGGGAGTCGATAGCCTTCACAGCATCTTCCCAGACACCGCCTTCCATGAAATTGTCGGCGATAGGAGCCATACGAGTCCAGGGACGACCAAGAGCCTGAACAGCCTCACGCTGAATAGGATTGATATTCTCACCCTTGTCATTCTTTGCAATCATCTCGGTGTAGTTCCAGGTTTCCATCCAGTAAGCGAAGTTTTCAGGAGAACCGCCGTTACCCCAGCCATAACCGGCTCCACCATTACCGAATTTCTCGTTCTCATTATGGTCGGCATAGAGCATAATCTCCGAGTTACGGTCGTTGGTAGCCACGTTCACGTCGTAGAAAGTAGGTTGCAGTTTGTAAGGACCAGGATTGTTGATGGCCTGCATAGCAGTGTCATAAGCCTTCTGGAAATAGCTGTTAGCCTGACCGGCATCACGGCTGCACTCAGGGTAAGTCGGGATGTTGTTGGGGTTCTCCAACCACCATGCGTATGTCAGATAAGCCTTAGAGAGGAACAGACGGGCTACATTCTTGGTAACCGCACCAGTGAGACGCGGGCTCTCAGGCAGGTCGGCAACAGCCTTCTCAAGATCAGCGAAAATTGCAGCATATACCTCAGGAACTGTGTTACGCTTGGAGGTACGGATTTTTGTCGTGTTATATTTCAACTCGCCTGCTCCCAAATCAAGGGGCACACCTCCATAATATTGAACCAGCAGGAAATAGTCGAAACCACGGAAGAAATAAGCTTCTGCCAGTAGCTTAGCATCGTTGATGCCTGCGTCTGCTGCATTTTCGATGATACCGTTACAGGTATTGATATTAGCAAAAGCCGCACCCCACATACCGCCTGCGACACTACTTGTAGAAGTCATGGAACCGACTCCCGAGAGGTCAGCATCCTTAAAGTTTCCATCTGCCGATTGTCCGTAAGTGTACTCATCAGTACCCGTCTCGCAGGCATTCAGCCAATAACCGTTGCCATAGAAATAGCGTAAATGAGCATAAAGCGATGTCAAACCGCCCTCTATACCCTTCTTCGTCGTGAAGAACGATGGGTCAAAAGTGCTGCGCGGTTCCTCATCGAGAACATCGTTACAGGAGGTTAGTGCTGTAGAAAGTCCACAGCAAACCAAGCCCGCAGCAAGGATATATTTAATACTTTTCGTTTTCATATACTATTATTCTTTTATTCTTTACTAGTTAACAACTTGACTTCTCCAACTACTATTTAGAATGCCACATTGACACCGATCAAGAAATTACGAGTCGAAGGAGTATTGTAACCCACGATTGGCATCTTATGTTTACCAGAGTACTCACCATAAGCCACAGCAGTGTTCTCGTTTGCCCAAGAGTTGGTCTCAGGATCAAGTCCACTCTCGTTGTTGAACGGTGAAAAGAGCACGAACGGGTTCTGAATGGTAGCATAGAGACGCAGACGACTGATACCGAAGTCCTTGACAGGTTTTAGCTTGGCAAAGTCGTAACCTAAGGTGATAGCACGAATCTTAAGATAGCCTGCGTTAAAGTAACCAAGAGTCGAACCATACTTGGGGTTGTCACTACTCATGATACCACCAGGTTTCGGATACTTGGCACCTGTATTCTCTTCTGTCCAGTAATCGACATCAATATTGTTTCGACGACCATCCAACATGTTCAGATAGCCGTTGGCAGAGTGGATGGCCGAGATTAACTTGCCACCAATCTGGAAGGCTCCGATGACAGTAAAGTCGAAATTCTTATAGGTAACCGTCGAGTTGAAACCACCTAGAAGATCAGGTTCCATATCCATAATCTGACGATCCTCAGGACCAATCTGACGGGTAGGTAGACCATTTGCATCATAATCACCAGTATACTTCACTTTAATCATGCCCGCGTTGCCACCTGGTTCCAGAATGTTCATGGCTGCCTCTTCGCCAACTTGCCACAGACCTTCGTACTCATAGTCGTAGATAACATCAATGGGATGTCCAACGAACCAGCGGTTTGCCTCATCACGGTCTTCACCTGAAGCCAATTCTGTCAGCTTATTGCGGTTAGCATAGAGATTGATACCAGCCTCCCAGTTCCAACCGTTCTTATTGTCGAGGATAATGCCGTTCAATGCCAATTCCCAACCTTTGTTCTCCGTCCTACCGATATTGCCTGTATAACTGCTTACACCAGAGGTAGAAGGCATAGAGACATCGAGCAGGATATCCTTGGTCTTCTGGGTATAATACTCAAACGATCCAGAGAGGCGGCCCTTGAAGAGTGAGAAATCCAAACCGAAGTTCCATGTTTTGGAATACTCCCAACCCAAATCACTATTGGCTGGTCCTGTCACATAGTAACCTGCTTTGTAGCTGTCACCGAAGTTGTAGTTACGAACAGCCAGCGTACCCAGCGTAGAATAAGGATTAATGCTCTGGTTAGAGGTCTCACCGTAACCAACACGTAACTTCAAATTGTCGAGCCACGACTTAGTGCTCTCCATGAATTCCTCACGAGCAATGTTCCAACCTGCGCTGACTGCGGGATAAGTGTGCCACTGATGGCCTTTTGCCAGACGAGAAGAAGCATCGGAACGGAGGGCAGCTGAAATCATGTACTTATTGTCATAAGAGTACATCACACGTCCCATCCAGGAAATCAAGCCACTCTGCCAGTAGTTATAGCCGTCAAGCAGTGCCTCACCTGTAGCTGCTGCCAGATTGTAGTACTGAAGATAGTCGGCAGGAATATCTTGTGCACGACCGCCTGACTGTTCATATGTGGTCTGCTCAGCTGAATACATAGCCACGACATTTAGATTGTGCTTCTCTGCGAAGGTGCGATCATAAGTGAGCAGGTTTTCAACAGCCCAGTTACGAGTCTGGTTCTCATAGACAGAACCGCTGTTCACGGCATTGGCGTCCTTATTGTTGACACCTGTGCCTGTAAAGCCACCCTGTTTTGAAGAACGGAAGTTCAAACCTATGTTAATGCGATAACTCAGACCTTCCACCCATGGACACTTCAGTTCTGCGAACAGAGTATTATATGAGCCAATACCTTTATTCTCGTTCAACCACAAGTCTTTCAGGCTCTCTACAACATCCTTGGTAATAACCGGCTGATCATCCTTAGGCATAGTGATATAACGCTTGATATTACCATCTTTATCATAGGGACTGGCCAGCGGACTCATTGACAACACATTGTACATACCGCTGACACCTTGAGTTTTACGATAGCTGTTGTTGGTACTCAGACCGAAGTGGAACCACTTGCCCACCATCTGATCGAAGTTACCGCGAACAGAGATACGGTCGTAACCCTCAGTGGGAACAACTGCCTCATCGTGATAGTAACCTGCACCGAAACTGTAGCTGCCGCCATTGGTACCACCAGCCACGCTGACGTCGTGGTTATGGCTTACACCTGTCTGATAGTACAGATCCTGCCAGTCGGTGTTGGTGTCGTCGCTCTCGTCCAGAGAGTTCTGGTACTTACCAGCATACTGACGCATCTTACTAAATGCAGGACCGTCCATCATCGGATACTTATGGAACACCTTCTTGAAGCTCACGTAGCCATTATAGGTCACCTTGGCGGGAGCGCCCTGATAGCCCTTCACGGTGGTGATGATGATCACACCGTTGGCACCACGGGAACCGTAGATGGCCGTTGCAGAGGCATCTTTCAGAATGTCCATCGACTTGATGTCGGTGGGATTGATATCCGAAAGCTGTCCCATGAAGGGGATACCGTCGAGCACGATCAGCGGGTCGTTACTTGCACTCAGTGAGCGCTGACCACGAATGCGGATCTGCATCTCGGCACCTGGCTTAGAACTGGTCTGCGTCATGAGCACACCAGCTACACGGCCTTGCAGGGCCTGAGCTGCGTTGGTAGCTGCAATCTGGTTCAGTTTCTCACCACCGATGTTGGCTACAGAACCCGTCACTGCTTCACGGCGCTGCGTACCATAACCGATGACCACCACCTCGTTCAGGTTGTGGCCTTCTTCTTTCATGCTGATGTTGTAATCCGAAGCACTGCTGACCTTTATCTCCTGGTCGATGTAACCGACGTAGGAAACAACCAGTGTGGCACCTGGATTAACGTTCAATGAGAAATTACCATCAATGTCAGTTACGGCACCATTGGTGGTTCCTTTCTCCATAATAGTTGCACCGATAAGCGGACCCTGGGAGTCCTTCACATTACCGGTAATCTTCTTTGCCTGCTGAACGGCTTCCGTAGAATTGCCTTCAGGCGTTGCCATTGCCTGCGTTGGGTGCATCATTCCAAAGAATGTAACGATACCCAGCAGCAAGACTGTCTTACTTAGGTTTGAATTCATAATTTATTAATTTGGGTTATGCTTTGGTTAGTTACTGAGCAGTGCATGTCTTTCCAATAGGAGGACATACATCATAGAATAGATGTTTCTTACGTCATAAGCTTGGTTTTAAATTAGGTCTTTCAATATTTTGTATAACAAATTGTAATTCTTAGGTAAATTTCATCATGCGACAATCAGATTTGTCTCATTTTCCGGCAGCAAAATTATACAAAATATTAATTAACAAGATTTGTGTTTGTTTCATTCAGATTCGCGTTTGTTTCTGCAGAAAAACCTTGGAATAAGCTACATAAAATGAAACAAACAGAAATTGCTTTGAGACACAAAAGTAATTTCTGTTTGTTATAACCTAAAAAAAGACTACAGGAAAGTCCTAGTATTTGTAAAGTTTCACATGAAGTATCTTGTATTCTCCAACTGAGATACGTGCATGACGACCTTGGTGATCCTGATCGCCATTATCACGGCGGATGAATTTCAGCTGGCCACGCTCGTCGATTTCCACCTGATCCACATAGCCAATACCCATACGTTTCCCTTTCCAACGCTGGTTTTGAAGAGCGGAAGCCTGCCCATTTCCCTGATCGGCAAAGCCATCCTCACCGAGAACCTTTTGCTCTTCCTGTTGCTTTTCACTCTTTGTATTGAACTCCACGACCACTCCTGAACCTGCAATCAGATATTCATCAGGTGCCATTTTATGGATGATAGCGCCACCTTCTGCCCATTGTTTCGCTTGGGCACGGGCATCCCATGGCAGCGTGAAAAAGTGGCGGCAGGTCATGACAAGGTCGCCGTCGTTGATGATTTCCTCCCGGTCCTCCTTATCAAAGAGAACGCCCCATTGTCCGTTTTCAGTCTGCCAACTTCCTTTCTTCCAAGCTTGCTGACGGGCTTTGAGGATATAACTTTTCATCTGAAGAATCAGACGATAGGCCGCTGTCACATGTTGAGTATCTTGCGCTGGAGACTGATCAATGGCAAAAGGAGAGAAGCCCAATGCGTCGAATTGTCCAAAAGCATATAAGGCACGCACACCGCTGTTTTCACAACAGCGACTCTCCGGAATGAAAAGCGGATTATCGGGAAGTGCATATTGGGAAGCCCACGATTTGAAACCCGTATCGTAGATATCGGGTGCCAACAGGTCTACTGTGGGCGCATACTTCTTCCAAATAGGCGCCAAATGAGCCAAAGGACCTGCCGATGGATACTCTCCAGGTTTCCTTCCGCGGCTGTTCATAGCGGCATTCACATATAGCGGAACATCATATATCCTACGGGCAACCTGTGCCAAACGTTCCACATAGCGTGCATAATGTTCCGCCATAAACTGTTCATCACTTTCTAAAGTTTCCGGATAGACAGAAGTAGCCACTTGCTCCTTGCCCTTTGAACCTTGCCTCTTATTATACACCTTTTCTGCCAATGGAGAATGGTCGCGGGCATCTTCGAGCATTCCGATCTCATTCTCAATCTGCAACATGATGACCGTTTCTTTCTGCGGATCTTTCGCAGCCAGATGCTCTACAAGTTTCGTAAACACTTTACAGTCTGCCTGAAAGACTTCCTCTGAAAAGGCAGAAGCGATTTCCAAAGGCTTTCCGTTACGGGTCATCGCCCGCGGGAAACGCTTCGTGTCCTGCTTAAACCACAGCGGGGCATAGCAGGACATGGAATTCTTCCAGACACCAAACCACAGGAAAACCACTTGCAGATGGTTTTCACGGGCGCGATCAATGACACGGTCAATTAACGTAAAGTCATACTGTCCTTCCACGGGTTCAATGAGATCCCAATAAGCGGGTACCAGCACCGTGTTCAATCCCAAGGCAGCCATCCGTGGCATCACCTCATCGATATCGGCCACGGAAGTAGCGGCGGAATTCGAAAGTTCGCCGCCAAGGATGAACAATCGACTGACATCGCGACCAAACCAAGATTTCCCATTTGCCAACGATGGGAGGCAAAAAAGCAACAGAAGCAGAACAATCTTATTAACTTTGTTCATCAATCCTATTAACTTTGTTCAACAATCCTATTAACTTTGTTCAACGATCTTATTAATATCGTTCATTGATTTCGTTTATTCTGGTCTGAAAGAATGAAAGGTTTGTATGTTACCAATGACTATTTGGAACCCGTATTCTGACCCTTGGCGAAACTGCCGAAGTAGTTCAGACAGACATCCCGCCACTTACGGGCATTCTCGAGTTGGTGATCCATACGGGCTTTCACCTCATTCCAGCGTTGCATGTCATTCTGGAAATAAGGCTTCATATTATCCCATATCAAGCAGAAACGCTCCACGTCGCGCACGCCGCTGTTGTATTTCTCCTGCATCTCCTGCCAGAGCGTGAGACCGCTTTTCATCTGGTAATTCCAGGGCACATGATGGAACCAGAGCAGATACTCCTCGGGGCAACTCTCCAAGTCATTATAGATCTTATTCAGCGGTTCACGATATTGGCTGACAGCATCAGAACCCGTAGAACTGCGGTCAAAACCAACGCCTTCCGCATCTGCCTTATGATAATAGACGGGGCACCATTCTATAGGATATTCTGCCTTGAAGCCATCTGGCTCAGGACCGTAATGGTGATCAAAGCTAAAGATATGATGCAATCCAAGCGGCATCATATAATTCACACAAGCTTCCCTACTCTCCATCATCACACGCTGCATAGGTTCCACAAAACCCTTATCCAAAGTAAACGTCTGGCGAAGCCATTCACGGGCAATCCGTTCGCTTTTCAGGAAAGGATCCCATGCCAAACGACCGAAAGCATACCAGTTGGCTTGTGAGAAATGATGACCGCACCAGTTGGCGTCGTCACCGATGTTGGCAACGCCTGCAATAGCGCGAAGCTTATTAGGATGAACATACACGAAAAATTCACGCCACATCGGTGCCAGATAGACCAGATGACGCGACTGACCAAGGTATTCCTGCGTGATTTGCAGTTCCACCATGTTGGGTGTTTTCTGTATCTGGTCGAAGATGGGACTATAAGGTTCGCGTGGTTGGAAGTCCAGGGGACCGTTCTTCGTTTGCAGGATTACGTTGTCACGGAACTGTCCGTCAAGAGGCTGGAATTCCGAAACAGCCTGTTTCACCCGGTCTTCGCCCTTGTGTTTGGCACCATAGACGAAACAGCGCCACATCACAATACCACCATAAGGTTTCAGGGCATCAGCCAGCATATTGGCACCGTCAGCATGTGAACGATTATAATCGAAAGGTCCAGGCTGTCCCTCGCTGTTGGCTTTCACCAGGAATCCACCGAAGTCGGGAATCAACTTATAAATCTCCTTTGCCTTTTTCTTCCACCAGTCAGACACTTTCTTATCCAGCGGATCTGCGGTTTTGGTCTGCTTCAAAGCCAAAGGAGTTGCGAAGTTGATGCTTAGATAGACACGTATTCCGTAAGGACGCAGGATGTCGGCAATACGCTTCACCTCCTGCAGATAGGGCTTTGTGAGAATCTTAGGTGAAGCATTCACATTGTTGAGCACCGTTCCGTTGATGCCGATAGAGGCATTGGCACGCGCAAATTCAATAAGCCGCTGCGTATTATTCTTCGACAGCTTTGCCTGGTCTTTATCCCAGAAAATACTGTTGCCGGCATAACCGCGCTCAATACTTCCGTCAAGATTATCCCAGTGGTTCAGCAGACGAAGGGAGTAATAAGGCTCACTCTTGATGCCTCTCGTAAACTCCTTACTCCTTAAAAGGGGATTGTCCTCTTTCTGCAGGCGAAGCAGTTCATAGGCGCCATAGAGCAACCCAAGGTCGTTGCAGGCCTTGATCGTATCGTTCTTGATGATGAAACCATCATTGATGAGCGGCTCTTTCTGTTCTTTATCAATCATCAAAGTGACGGTAGGCCCCTGATAATAGTCAGAGAGCTCACGGACAGCAATGTCGATTGTGGGAGATTGCCCGTTAGTTTTCACCTGACAAGTATTCACCTTGTTGTAACGAAGCCACAGTTGGGAACCGTCTTCAGAAGACCCTCCCCAGGCCCTCCCTATAAAGGAGGGAGCAAAAACTATTACAGCACCGAATAAAATTCGCTTCCAACTTTGATTCTTTCTCATCATATTATTTTCATTTTCAAGGTTTATTTCTTTCTTTATTTGAGATCTTTTATCATTTATCATTTAGCTTCGCTTGCGAAGCGCTCTGATACTCCGTAGGCGTCATACCATAATGCTTTTTGAAAACAGTAGAGAAGTGTGTCTGATTGTTGAAACCTACGGCATAGGCGACCTGCGTGACGTTAATCTTATTCTCCCGAATCAGTCGGGCGGCCTGCTCCAGACGGAGATTTCGGATAAAGTCACCGGCTGAGATGCCCGTGATTTCCTTCATCTTACGATGCAGCTGGGCACGGCTGATACCGACCTGTTCGGTGAGTTTCTCCACATTAAAATCAGGATCGGAAAGGTTCTCGTTGATGCACTTCATAATACGGTCCATCAAGGCATCGTTGTTGCTCCTTACCTCCACCTTTTCCATTTTCTCTTCCTGTTTCTGGGCACCGGAGAACTTGCCGCGCAAACGGCGCACATTATCTATCAGGTTGTCTATCAGAATATGCAGCTCATCCATGTTGAACGGCTTGGAGAG
>CACZVX010000024.1 GCA_902784755.1 uncultured Prevotellaceae bacterium | reverse complement strand
CTTTCTTGCGGCACTGATCTATGCTCTTCGTAAACGACGGATGGCTGTAGCTGCAAGGGCTGTGGTCAGTCTTCGTAACCAACAACTCTCTGAACTGAATGAACAGTTATCCACACTCAACTCGCAACTGAAAGACTCAAATCGTGTAAAGGATGAATATATCAGAGAATTCCTACAGATGTGCTCTACTTATATCGACAAGATGGATAACTATCGCATCCGCATCAACAGGAAACTAAAAGCCAATCAGATAAAAGACTTGATGAAGATGACCGACTCGGAAGAGATGAAGAACGAGGAGCGGCAGGAACTGATGGATCATTTCGATGCGGTTTTTCTTCACCTATTCCCCACGTTTATCGACGATTTCAACCAACTGCTTAAGCCTGAGGCTCGTTTCTATCCTACGAAACCAGCGAGCATGAATACCTTACTACGTATTTTTGCTTTAGTACGACTTGGCATTGATGAGAGTTCAAAAATAGCTGAATTCCTCGACTATACAGCCAACTCTATTTATAACTATCGGTCGAGGGTTAAAAAAGACGCATTAGTCTCAAGGGATGATTTTGAGACACAAGTCAAACTGATAGGATTATAACATCATATTTATAACATTTCCTTGATCTCGCTCTCACTCTCGTGTTATAAAAGTTTAAGCGTTGCTTCACAACTGTTTAAAGGACTATGACCATGACTATGAACTAATTTAACGGAACACAACCCCCTGCGGCAAAGCCGTAGCGTCACTGACCAAAGGGAAGTAAAGACACAAAGTCTAAAAGTCATAGTCATCGTTAAAATTCTTTGTGTCTCCGTGTCTCTGTGTACAGTTAAAAAAAACCTGCTTTTATGCTTGCTTAACCACCCCTGCTTGAAGATTTTGTCCGCTTAAGGACAAAATCGCCTTCAAAAGGAGGGGAGTTTGGCGTGGGAGTGAGATTACCATCGGCTGCAGGAGTATTACTTCCCTTCGGTCTGTGACACATTTTTTATGTTCACTAAGGTACGTTCTCGTCCTCTCGTCCCTTCGTCCCCTCGTTTATCGTAAAAAAACCGGCTCAAGGCTTGCTTGAACCGGGGGTGTCTGACGAGAGAGTATTATGATGGCAGACTACACAGTTGTTTTTTCATTTTCGGCGGGCAGTTGTTCCTTGTTCTTTTTTGACAGCTGGTATTCGATAACGAAGGATATCAACATTCCGATACCGACACCGCAGGCAATGATGCACCAGAAGAACATGTTTGACGAAGAGATGTGCAGGAGATAGTTGGCAAGGGCTCCCAAACCAATACCCATGCAGATGAGTGCTGAGCGAAGGGTGGAATATGGGTCGTTCTTCTTTTTCTTGTCAGGTTCCTCCACAAGCAGTTTGATGCTTTCCGGGTCCACGTTGCTCTCTATGATTGCCTTGCGCAGTTCTGCCTCTTGCTTCTTCTTGTTGATGCTTTTGAATCCTTCCATGATGATAGCGACGATGGGAATCGAGAGTGAAAGTAACACTGCTATAAAGGCGACTGAAGTTTCAAATCCATTCATGATTTCTTATTTTTAAAGGGGTTCAACTTTTGTTATTTCTTTTTGTTTTTTGACCGGTCGTCACTGATATGACCAGCGACTTTCTGAATTATTACACTTCAGAGATAGAAAAATTTTTCACTTGTTTGCCCAGAAAGGCCAAAACGGCAATGGTGGGCAATGCGAAGGCTATCCACAAATAAGGATACATCTCTACACGGGTGTAGGCGTAATAGGTGCCGAAACCGAAACAGAACAACACGAAAGGCACGCCGAAGGAAAAGGCGGCAATGCGTATCCATTGGCGAAGTGTCTCACGACGGGTGTTACGCTTCACTTCCTCCATCACTTCGCGGTCTATCTCCGCCAGCATATCCTGGCGTTCAAACGATGCGCTGATGAGGTTTTCCACCTCTTGATCGGTCAAGAAGAGTTCTTGGTCTTCCGTCTTTCGTCCTTCGTTAATTGTATTCATTTTGCAATTGTTTTTTAAGTCGTTCGCGGATGCGGTGCAGTTTCACTAATACGTTTGCATGAGAGAGATTCAGCTGACGGGCAATCTCGTCGGTCTTCACCTTTTTGTAATAATGCAGTCGGATGATGTCCTGATCTTGCTGAGGCAGTTGGGCGATGGCCTGTTCCATGCGTTGCAGCCGTTGCTCATGTTCCTCAGAATAGTCTTCATCGGGAATCGGCCTGTTGCCCAGTTCCATGGTTGTTTTCCGCTTTTCCTTTTCCAGGAGGTTCAGCGCCTGATGGGCAGCGATAGCGGCGAGCCACGGGCCTAACTCCTTTCCGTTCCAACTGTTGAGTCGGGTGAAGGCGCGGATGAAAGTCTGCTGTGTCACATCCTTGGCAGCCTCGGTATTCTTCGTAATACCGATAGCGCGTGAGAAGACCATGCCTCCATAGTTCTTCACAATGAGGCTGAACAGGTTTTTCTTCCCGTCCTTCAGGATGCAGTCCACAATGATTCTGTCTTCCATCTTTCTCGTCGTTTTTTATCTATAAGACAACTCTATTGAAGAATTATTACATGCTGCCTGAAAAAATTTTTCCTTTCTTATTCCATCTCACGGATGTGCTCATCGAAATCTTTGGCTCCCCCTTGTTCTCCAAAGATTTTGCGGAGCAGACGGACGCGGCTGTTGGTGACGGTCTGCGGAGAAGAGCCGATGAGAACAGCAATTTCCGATGGCTGGAAATGCAGTTTGATCAGTAGGCAGATGTGCGTGTCGCGTTCTGAAAGCATGCCGTTCTGATGGATAAAACGGCTGAATCCCGGTGCATATTGTTCCGTAATCTGAGACAGTTCGGTCCAGTCTTCCAGTTGTGGTTCCTTACCTTTGTCGGCTAATCGATGGAAACGATGCACGGTGTTGTTCTCATGAAGAGCTTCTTTCAGGTTCCATTCCTTGGGAAGAGGCTTTGCTTTTTCCTGTTCGGCCAGTTGTTTCTGTAAGTTTCCGATATGTGAAAGCACCTTGTTGTATTGCTTCATTTTCTTGCGATGATAACCGAAAAAGAACAGGATAACAAGTGCCAAGAAGGCGATAACACATAGCGTGAAGGCCAGTCTTTTTAGTAGTTTTGTATGAATGATATTTTGGTCGAACTGTTCCTGAAGGGCTGCGATGTGCTCCGTTTGGTCGATGGAATGGTGCTTTTTCAACAAATCATTGAGCAACTGACTCAAATCAAGCGCCCTCCAGGTCTCTGTATTCTTATAGTAGGGGATGAGTTTTTCCAGCGCAGCCATCCTCACCTCATCTTCATTGGTGTTCAGCGCCTCAAACCATAGTTCGCATGCTTTCTTGGTATTTCCTTCTTTTTCAAACAAGTTCCCTAATTGCAAGGCAGCAAAATCATTGGGAAATAGTTCTATTGCTTTCTCCAGATACTGCCGTGCTTGGTCTTGCAGGTCCTTTTGAAGTGCCCAGTATCCCAAACAACCAAGGAGTTCTGATTGCAAAGTTTTGTCCACACGGGGTAACAACTTCTTGCTGCTGTCTATATAATTCGAGATGCTGTCTTTATCTGCCGTTCTTATTAATTTGCATAGGCTATGTGCCTGCCGTGAGAAACTGCCTGTTTGCTGTGCTAAGAGATAGGCATTCTGATAACATCGCCTGGCCAGTACCTGACAGTTCTCCTGCTGGTTCAAATCACCCAATGCCAAGGCAACGTCATATTTCAGCGTGTCATCCAGCTGCAGTGACTCCTGTTCTGCTTTTTTGAGCCATTCCACCGCCTCTTCCGTCTCTCCGTTTCTGCTTTTGGTAATGCCGAGATGAAGCATTGCTTTTACCCATCGGCGTCCCTTCCCATTGTTGGAGAAGAATCGTTCACTGGCCGTGATGAGTGAGTCGTTGCCCACATGGATTGTCTTTTTGTGGAGGATTTCCGTGAAGAGCACGCCGTAAAGAGCTTGGTCGGCCTGCCGGGAGAAGGAATCTGTCAGATCGTAGATGTACCCATAGGCCGAATCGCAGTTCTCATCAACCCATCTTTCTGCCTGCAGGAGTAGAGGATGACCAGGCTGCTCCTTCGGGGAACAGCCTGCCATCCATAGTGCTGCAAATGATAAAAACAGGTGTTTTACGTTCATTTCAATTTAAAAATTACAGGTAAGGCAAACGATACGCGCACGGGTTTACCCTTCACTTTGCCAGGTATCCATTTGGGCATATTGTTCACCACGCGTATGGCCTCTTGTTCCAACAACGGATGAACAGCTTTCAGCGAATGCACTTCCGAGATGGAACCGTCTTTTTCTACGATGAAACTCACGATGACTCGCCCTTCGATTTTCTGCTTTTGGGCTTTTTCCGGATATTTCACGTTATTCATCATGTATTCGAGAAGGGCTTCCATGCCACCGGTATATTCGGGCATAACCTCCACTTTGTCGTATACTTTGTTGGTCTGGGCTTCAGAATGGATGGCCATCATCATTGCCATCATTATACATAAAAAGATTCTTTTCATTGTCAATTGCTTAAAAGGTTTAACTTCAGTTTGTTTGGAATTCCGCTGCAAAAGTACAGGAATCTTCCATTCTTTCCAACTGATTCTTTACATTTGATTACATACGCCCCTCTTTTTTAAGTACAGATTTTTAAAAATCAATAAAAGGTTTTGTCATTTCCATTTTAATTGCCTATTTTTGTAGCGTCATGAATAGAATCATCCGAAAAGCTACATCCGACGATCTGCCACGCATACAGGAACTGATAGATGCGGGGCGTAAGAAAATGCGGGCCGAAGGGAATACGGAACAATGGACTGACGCCACTCCGATTCTGGAACGCATCGTGCAGGACATGGCCAACGGCAACAGCTACCTCTTGGAGGAAGAAGGTAGGGTCGTGGCTACGTTTGCCTTTGTGAAAGGCCCCGACATTACCTATAAAAAGATCTATGAAGGGGCATGGCTGAATGATAAACCCTATTATGTGATTCACCGCATTGCCAGCGAACCGGGTGTCCACGGCATCCTGAAAGATGTCTTGGCATGGAGTGAATCCTTTACCGATACGCTCCGCATCGACACCCACCGGAAGAATATATCTATGCGCTCAGCCTTGGCGAAATACGGCTTCCGTTACTGCGGCATCATCTACCTGCTCGATGGAGCCGAACGTCTTGCCTTTCAGCAGTAATCCTTTTTTTTATCTGAACAGTTTACCGATACCTTGGAATACATTGTCGAGGACGTCAATGATGTCATCGGTGACATCACGCAGACTGTCGGTAGCCTTGTCCAGGAGCGTGGACTTGTTGGTGTCGCGTACCATCTGCAAAGCCACTTGTGAAAAGAAATAGGGAGCGGCAGGCGTGTGGGGCCAGTCGTTGACATACTCCGTTTTCACGTCAGCGCCCTTTTGTTTCAAAAAAGAATCCATCCTATAGGTACAAACTGCGGGTACGACCTCATCAGACAAAGAGTGGAACAAATAGATGCGGGTTTCAGGATTGGGCGTCCAAGTTCCCACCAGTGAGTTCTTCTGATAGTATGTCTTCATCCGTTTGCCTAAAGGAGTGGTTTCATCCATAATGTCGGGATTGATGATGGCCGAGAGGCGAACGCCGTCACGCGGATCACTGGGCACGATATCGTCGGGTGAGACGTTGTCAAGAATCATTTGGTTGATGTCGGTGGAGGAATAATCCTTCGAGAGAATCCATTCTTCGTAATGGTCTGCCAATGCACCGCGAAACATATCGTGGGGAGAAAGTCCTAAGCCCTCGGTCTCGTTAATACCGCTGAGAATGAGCGGCAGGGCACAGGGATAGAATGTCACGCCCGTTTCTTTCATTTCATCATAGATGCCCATAATGTCGTAAGGCCCGCCACCGGCATAGGTGTGCAGAATCTTCAGACGGTCGCTATAGCGGGTGTCCACGAGTCTTTGCACGGCCATCGCCGTATGTCCTCCCTGCGAATAGCCGATATTGAGCAAACGGTTCTCGTATTCATATCCCATGAGGAAAAGCAGTCGCTTGGCAGCCAGCAGTCCGTCGATGGTTCCTTGGGCTGTGACATCAGGATTCAAATAGGCTTGCGGATGGTCCTCGGTGATGCCGAAGCCATAGTTGTCAACGGCCACAATAATATATTTGTGCGTGAAGCCGATGGCAGCTTCCGCATCCAGTTGGTTATCACGTGACGGACACCCGTTTTTCTCACAACTCGTCGGATGGTTATAGATGATGAGGCCGTTGGCATGGTTTTCCTTCGTCCAAATAGAATAACGCATGATGATGGCACCCGAAAGAGTGGTAGGTGTACGCCCGTCGGGGCCTACGGAGGTATAGACGAAATTGAGTCTCACCAGCCGCATATCCATCGCCGTGCGGTGAATGATGGCTGTGTCGGTGACGGCTTCCTGTCCATGAATGGTATGGAGACCTGCAAACAACAGCAATATGGTCAGTTTGAGAAATCTCATAAATGGTTTTGTCATGATATATTTTTCAAGTTTTTGCAAAGATAACGATTTTTTTGTATCTTTGTGGCCGTTGAACCATTTTAATCATAAAAAATGAAGAAACTACTCTTTTTGATTCTCATCGTAGGTGTGGTTATCCTGATGGCGCTCACGAAACCAGACAAGAAAGCACATAAGGAAGCCATGATGAAAGCCATTGCAGAATATGTGGACGACAAGGCCGAGGATTCGGGACTTGGAAACAATGTGTTGACGGATCTCGGGAAGGGCTTGGTACGTTCGACTATCAGTCTGGCTATGGACTTAAAACTGAAGCTCGACGACTATTTTGTGGCCAATGCCACCCATATCCGTTTGAACGGTGAGGATAAAATGCTGTCGCTGGGACTCTTCGGCAAAGTGATTACCTTTGACAAGGAAATGCTCCGCGACGCTTTGGAGAACGGTGATAAGTTGAAGCAGAAGGATTTGACCGATCCTGATGACAAGGAAGCCCTCCGCGAAGCTAAGAAAGCAGAAAAAGAATTTCTGAAAGAGGCCAAGAAGCGCGAGAAAGAGGCCAAGAAGGCCGCCAAAGAAGCCGAAAAAGAGGCTAAGCGTATGGCCAAGGAAGCCGAGAAAGCCGCCAAGGATGCCAAGAGAGAGGCCAAGGATGCCGTGAAAGAGGCTATGCAGAATCTTGAATGATGAAAATACGCTGGACCGCTGAAGGCATCCGAAGCATAACTACCAGAAACAATAACTACCAATAAGCAACCCTATCAATTTATTGCATCATGAAACGAAGCCTCATGCTGACGGCACTTGTTGCCGTTGCCACCCTCCTAAGCATGAATGCCATGGCTGAGCCCGATCCCGATTTCCATATCTATCTTTGTTTTGGACAAAGCAATATGGAGGGACAGGCTGCTATTGAGGACGCGGACTGTAGCTACGATGAACGTTTTTGGATGATGTCCACCGTTGACTGTGGCATCCGGCAATTAGGTAAGTGGTATAATGCCCTGCCACCATTGTCACGTTGCGGAAAGGGACTTTGTCCTGCTGATTATTTTGGCCGTGCTATGTTGGCAAACCTCGATGAAAAGAAGCAGGTGGGCGTTGTGGTGGTCGCTGTCGGCGGTTGTGCCATCGACCTCTTCGACCCCGACGGTTGGGAAGCCAATGTGAAAGGCATGACCGATACCTGGCAGATTGCTGCTGTGAATGAATATGGCGGTAATCCCTTGGGCCGCTTGATGGATTGTGCCAAGCAGGCGCAGGAGCGTGGTGTTATCAAAGGCATTCTGCTGCATCAGGGAGAGACCGATGCCTATAATGATACTTGGCTGCAGAAAGTGAAGAAAATCTATGAGTATATGCTCAAAGAACTGAACCTGAATGCCCAGGATGTGCCCCTTATTGCCGGAGAAACAGCCAGTGAAGATCAGGGCGGCATCTGTAGTCATGCGAATCCCACTATCAACCGTCTTCCATCGGTTATTCCCACAGCTCATGTCGTCTCATCGGCAGGTTGTACGCTGATGGACGATAAGGTTCATTTCAATACGGCCGGACAGCGTAAACTGGGTCGCCGCTATGCCAAAGAGATGCTGAAGACCATGGGTATTGATGCCAATATCGATGAGGATGAGGTTCCCCAGATTGATCCTCTGCTGCCTATCGTAATCACAAATAACTTCAACGCCTGTTGGAATAAATCTGAGCGTGTGGGCGTGAGTGAAACGGGTGCTCTTGAATATCATGCCTTACAATGGGGCGGATTGTCTTATTGGGTAGGATACCGGGATTGGTCTGACTATGAGAAAATCGTCTTTGAATTTGCGCAGCCTCCTGTCGTCCATACACAGCTTTTTGTTCAGATGGAAGACAAGTCGAAAGACCTTTCGTCAAAGGCTGATGTGGGTGCCCGGCAAATATCCTTGTCCTTTGAGGGGAAGGATGTAACCCGTGTTGCACAAGTGGCCATTCAAACCGATAAAGCCACAATCCTTTATATTTCGAGAGTTTATTTGCAGCGAAAAAAAACCAGCAGCATTGAGGTCCTTACTCCCGTTACGCCAGAATCAGGTGCTGCGTATAATCTCTCGGGGCAGCCGGTGCATGACGGTTATCAAGGTATTATCGTCACAAAAGGAAAGAAGGTTCTCAAGTCATCCCAATAAATAATGATTTTC
The DNA here is from genome assembly GCA_902784755.1 of uncultured Prevotellaceae bacterium. GTDB lineage: Bacteria > Bacteroidota > Bacteroidia > Bacteroidales > Bacteroidaceae > Prevotella. Next base: position 34,593 of record CACZVX010000024.1, on the reverse strand, counting down.
CTGGATTAGGAAAGGTTTTCTTTGTGGGTTGTTGATTTTTTTCTTATCTTTGTACGCATAAAATAAAATCAAAAAAATAAGAAACTTATGTACAACCGTTTTCTCCTTTCCATCCTATCCCTGCTGGCAGCAGTTTCCGGCTTTGCTGCCACACGTACCGTGACGAGTCTCAACGCAGGTTGGACCTTCAGTCCGCAGTATGATGTGACGAAGCGTCCTGTTTCCCAAACGGTTGATGTTCCTCATAGCTGGAACCTGAAAGATGTCTTTGAAGGCATGCGTTACGACCGTTCCACCTATCTTTATTCACGTACGCTCACGAAAGATGCTTCCATGCAAGGCAAGCGCGTGTTCCTGAAATTCGACGGCGTTAATACCTATGCGGAAGTGGCCGTGAACCAAAGGACCGTGGGAAGTCATAAAGGCGGCTACACAGCCTTTTGTCTGGAGATTACGGATGCGCTGAAGGATGGCGAAAACAAAGTGACCGTACTGGCCAGTAATGCCTACCGCACGGATGTGGCTCCCCTTTCAGGAGATTTCAATATGTATGGCGGTATTGTGCGCCCTGTGCATCTGATTGTTACGGGACCCGACTGCATTTCACCCCTCGATCATGCCTCTTGCGGAATCTACGTTCATCAGAATCAGGTGGATGCTCAGAAGGCCGACCTCACCATTGAGACCGTTCTTTCACTCACGAAAGGAACGGCAGGTAAAAGTCTCCGCGTCAGTATCATCGACGAAAAGAATCAGGCGGTGGCCGAACAAACGTCACCCGTGAGTGGCTCCGTGATGAAACAACAACTGACCGTTAACCGTCCCAATCTGTGGGATGGCCGCAACAATCCCGCCCTCTATCGGGTAAGGGCCGAACTGCTTGCTGATAACGCGGTTGTTGATTGCGTGGAAGATGTGACGGGGTTCCGCTCTTTCTCCGTGGATGTGGATAAGGGCTTCTTCCTCAACGGGAAGTATCTCGACTTGCATGGCGTTTGCCGTCATGAGGAAGGCTATGGCTTGGGAAACCTCTATAACGAACAGGCGCTTCGCAAAGACGCCCAAATCATTGCCGAAATGGGTTCTACGGGTGTCCGTTTCGTGCATTATCCCCATTCCCGTTATGATGTGCAGCAATATGACTCGTTAGGTATCGTGCTTTGGTATGAGCTCAATTTGGCAGGTCCTGGCGGTTATGCCTCTCCCGGTTACATCAAAAACGAAGCGTTCGAAGCTGGTCTGATGGAAAATCTGGAGGAAATGATCAAGCAGAACTACAATTCGCCGGCCATCTGCTTCTGGAGTCTCTGCAACGAGCTTTCCTTTAAATATGACGAGCCTGCCACCTTCCTCCGTAAACTCAATGAACGTGCCAAGCAACTCGATCCCCAGCGACTCACGACCTTGGCTATCTGCTACAGTCAGGATGGTTTTCAGGGAATTACGGATGTCTTCGGGTGGAACAAATATTTCGGATGGTATAATTCTTCTGGAGGCATTGGCGAGTTTATGGATAATGCCAAACAGGAAGCTGGCGGCATTCCCGTAGGCGTTTGCGAATATGGAGCGGCAGGCAGTCATCTGCAGCATGGTTTTGAAAAGATGGTCAGCAACCGCGTTCATCTTGAAGAATATCAGGCACGTGTTCATGAAGACAACTGGATGCAAATGGTGAAGCGTCCCTATCTGTGGTGTAAGTTTATCTGGCAATATGCTGATAATCCTTCCAGCATCCGTGATGAAGGCGACATGAAGGGCCTCAACGACAAGGGAATGGTGAGCTACGACCGCAGCGTGAGGAAGGACAGTTACTATTTCTACAAGGCCAATTGGAGCAGCGAACCGATGGTTTATATTGCAGCCCGCCGCTACACTCCACGCGTGGAAGCGCTTACCGACATCAAGGTCTATACCAATCAGCCTACTGTTACGCTCTATGTGAATGGTAAGAAGATAGGCAAGGCTAAGAAAGACTCGTTGGGAAGGGCTGTCTTTAGCAACGTGACTTTAAAAGATGGCGAGAACACCATTGAGGTAAGGAGCGGAAAACTGCGTGACACCTGTAAGTGGATTCTCGATAAGAACGCTATCCGTTCCATCGATCAAAAGACCAACAAATCACTTGACGGAGCCGTATGAACGGGATTGCGTTGGGACTGCTGATTCCCCTTTTAGGCACCGTTTTAGGTGCGGGTTTCGTGTTTTTCATGCGGCATGATATGCCAACCCGACTGCAGAAGTCGCTGTTGGGCTTTGCATCGGGTGTGATGGTAGCCGCTTCCGTATGGTCGCTGCTTATGCCGAGTATGGAAATGAGCGAAAACATGGGAAAGATGTCGGTAGTGCCAGCAGCGGTAGGTTTCCTTTTGGGCATGGGCTTCTTGCTTTGTCTCGACTATATCACGCCTCATCTTCATTTAGGCGATGATCATCCCGAGGGTCCTCAGTCGCGGCTTTCACGTACGGCGATGCTCACTTTAGCAGTCACGCTTCACAATCTGACAGAAGGCATGGCGGTAGGCGTAGTTTTGGCAGGAGCCCTGCAGGCAGGCACAGGCATTACGGCAGCTTCCGCTTTGGCGCTTTCTCTGGGTATCGCCATTCAGAATGTTCCTGAAGGAGCCATTATCTCCTTGCCCATGAGAGCCGAGGGTAACTCGCGCATGCGTTCCTTTATGATTGGTGCGTTGAGTGGTGTGGTAGAACCTTTAGGCGGTCTGCTGGTTATTCTTTTGGCAGGCATCATGACGCCTATTCTTCCCTATATGCTTTCCTTTGCCGCAGGCGCCATGATATATGTGGTGATAGAGGAACTGATTCCCGAAAGTGCGGAAGGCGAGCACAGTAACTTGGGCACTATCGGTTTTGCCATTGGCTTTGCGCTGATGATGGTGCTGGATGTGGTGCTGGATTAAAGTTAAAAGATTACAGATTTAAAAGTTATCGTTAACGTTATCGTTATCGTTAGAAAAGATGTTTAGGAAGATTACAGAAGAAGCGTCACTCTACGACCATTTGGAACAGAAGTCCACGCATGAGATTCTTACGGAAATCAACCGTGAGGACCAGCAGGTAGCTTTAGCGGTGAAGGAATCGATACAGCAGATTGAGCAGCTTGTGGATGGTATTCTTCCGCGAATGGAGAAAGGTGGCCGGGTGTTTTATGTGGGCGCCGGAACCAGTGGCCGACTCGGCGTATTGGATGCTTCTGAGATTCCTCCCACTTATGGACTTCAGGATAAGTTCATCGGGGTGATTGCCGGTGGCGAAAAGGCTTTGCGGACGGCCGTGGAAAAGGCAGAAGACAGCGAGGCTGCCGGATGGAATGACTTGATGCCTTATCATCCCGATGTCCATGACACGGTCATTGGCATTGCCGCTTCTGGCACCACGCCTTATGTCTTAGGAACTTTGAAAGAAGCGCATCGGCAGGGATTGTTCACCGCCTGTCTTACCAGTAATCCTGAATCTCCCATCACACAGTTGGCTGATATCGCTATTGTGACAGTCGTAGGACCCGAATATGTCACGGGCAGTTCGCGCATGAAATCGGGCACCGCCACCAAGTTAATCCTTAATATGATTTCTACGGCCTTGATGATTAAGTCGGGTAGAGTGAAAGGCAATCGCATGGTGAATCTGCAGCCTACCAACAACAAACTCATTCATCGCAGCATCCGTATTCTTGCAGAAGAGCTTGGCATTTCCGAGGAAGAAGCCTGCCAGTTGCTGCATCAATATGGCAGCGTAAATGCAGTACTGCAAAGCCATCGCAAATAGGCTTTCTCTCTTTGCCATTTAAGCATCGCTTCCTGGCCATTCTTACGTTGCTTCTGCGCCATTCTTACAATGCTTCTACGCCATTCTTGCAATGCTTCTACGCCATTCTTGCAAAACGCCTGTATGGGGGGGTGTCAGGCTTTGGTGAGAGATGTATAGCGAAGTCTGTTTTTCACAAAAAAATTTAATATCTTTCTAATTGCCGCAGAATGTTTGGCGATATGCAACTTTATGCTTACTTTTGTCGTCTATTATGTAGCAAACCGTCAATAGAGACACACGTATGAGTATGATTCATCTGCGGGATGTCCACAAAACATATCAGGGGGCACAGCCGTTGCATGTGCTGAAAGGCATTTCGCTCGACATAGAGGAAGGGGAGTTCGTGAGTATCATGGGTGCTTCGGGCTCTGGCAAATCCACCTTATTAAATATATTGGGTATTCTCGACAATTATGATGAAGGAGAATATCATCTGGCTGGTACGCTTATCAAGAATTTGAGTGAGACGCGTGCTGCCGACTATCGCAACCGTATGATTGGCTTTATCTTCCAGTCGTTTAACCTCATCGGTTTCAAAACGGCGGTGGAGAACGTGGAGCTGCCGTTATTCTATCAAGGCGTAAGTCGTAAGAAGCGCCATCAGATGGCTTTGGACTATTTGGAACGCCTTGGGCTGTTGGATTGGGCAGAGCATTATCCCAATGAACTTTCTGGTGGTCAGCGCCAGCGCGTGGCCATCGCAAGAGCCTTGATTACCCGTCCGCAGATTATTTTGGCCGATGAACCAACGGGTGCCCTCGACTCCAAGACTTCTGTGGAGGTAATGGAACTGTTGAAACAACTGAACCGTGAAGAAGGAATGACCATCGTTGTGGTGACCCACGAAAGTGGAGTTGCCAATGAAACCAACAAGATTGTGCATATCAAAGACGGTCTGATCGGGAATATTGAGGAGAACTTTGACCATAATGCTTCGCCCTTCGGTATCAATGGCATGATGAAGTGATTTGAATTAAGAATTAAGAGTTAAGAATTAAGAATTAAAAGTTATCGTTAACGTTAACGTTATCGTTAAAAATGAGAGACGTTATCACCGAAATATGGAGTACGGCCCGTGCCGTGGCGTGGGGCATCTTTATGCTCATCGTTTTGCTGGGTGCGGGTAACGGTCTTATCAATGCCATGGTGAACAACAACAGCCGTTTCATTGCCAACTCCATGGCCATCTTCGGCGGTACCACCTCGAAACCTTACAAGGGCATGAAGGAAGGACGCTATGTGCCACTCAAGGACAAGGATATCGCCATCACGCAGACACAGTTTACGGAAAATATCGACGAGGTGGGGGCACGGGTATCGCAGCAGGCCGTTATCAGTATGGGTGAGAACTATATCAGTACGCGGCTCTGTGGTGTCTATCCCAACCATCAGCAGATAGACAAGATAGACATGCTCTACGGTCGCTTTATCAATAATATCGACCTGAAGGAGAAACGAAAAGTGCTCGTATTGGGTGACCAACAGGCCAAAGAACTGACCCGTGATGTGGCCTCACTGGTGGGTAAGCATCTCAAGGTGGGTGCTTTTGCCTTTCAAGTTGTGGGTATTTTCAAGGAGCCGCAGAACGGCAATGCCGATGCCATGACGGCCTATTCTACACTGGAGACGGTCTATGGCAAAAGCAACCAACCCGAACGCATCGTGTTCTCTTTCCACGGACTGCCGACGGCAGAAGCTAATGAAGCCTTCGAAAAAGAATATCGAGCCAAACTGAATGAAGGTCATCAGGCTGCTGCCGATGATGAATCGGCCCTATGGATATGGAACCGCTTTACGCAGAGTCTGCAGATGGAGATGGGTATGGGCATCATCCGCACAGATCGTGGGCGTTTCTAATATCATGCTGATCACCGTGAAGGAACGCACACGTGAGTTTGGAATCCGTAAGGCCATCGGCGCCAAACCATGGTCGATACTGAAACTGATTATCATTGAGAGCGTTATCATCACTACTTTCTTCGGTTATATCGGCATGGTGCTTGGTGTGGCAGCCAATGAATATATGGATGCGACCCTGGGCCATGATGTCATCGACACGGGACTCTTTCAGACCACGATGTTTGTGGATCCCACGGTGGGTATAAACGTGTGTATTGAGGCCACGATGGTGATGGTCATAGCGGGAACCTTGGCTGGTCTTATCCCGTCGCTGAAAGCCGCACGCATCCGCCCCATTGAAGCCTTAAGAGCAGAATGAGATTTGACATAGATACATATCGTGAGATTCTTGACACGCTGACGCGCAACAAGAGCCGTTCGTTCCTCACAGGATTCGGCGTCTTCTGGGGTGTGTTTATGCTCGTGGCACTCATCGGTGGAGGCAAGGGACTGAAAGAGAAGCTCAACAGCAACTTTGAGGGTTTTGCCACCAACACGGGTATGATCTGGAGTCAGCGCACCACCAAGGCCTATAAGGGATTCCGCAAAGGCCGCCAATGGCAGATGGTCTATCAGGATGTGGAGCGTCTCCGCCAGCGTGTTCCTGAGTTGGATGTGATTACCCCCGTACTCTTCTCGAATGGTGGCAGTGCCTACTACGAAGATAAGAAAACAGGAATTGCCGTGAATGGTACGATGCCAGAATATGCCAAGGTGAACTCGCCGAAGATGTACTATGGCCGTTATCTCAACGACATGGATATTGCACAGCATCGGAAGGTGTGCGTCATTGGAAAGAAGACCTATAAGGATCTTTTCAACAACGGCGAGGATCCCTGCGGCAAGAGCATCCGCATCGACTCTGTCTATTATCAGATAGTGGGTGTGGACTATAACGTGAGTGGTGCCGTCAATTTCGGAGCTGAGGAAGGAACGACCGTCATTCTGCCGCTTACGTTGATGCAGCAAACCTATAATCGCGGAAATGTGGTGGATATGATTGCCGTGACGGGAAGACCGGGCGTGGTGATGAGCCAGCTCTCCGACCGCATCCGCGAAACCATTGCCCATGCCCATCTGGTGGATCCAACGGACGAGAAGGCAGTAACGGTATTCAATACCGAGATTCTGTTCCAGTTGCTCGACAATCTTTTCAAGGGCGTGAACTTCCTGATATGGCTCGTGGGATTGGGAACACTGCTGGCAGGTGCTATTGGCGTGTCGAATATCATGATGGTTACCGTGCGTGAACGAACTACAGAGATAGGCATCCGCCGTGCCATCGGAGCAACGCCGCGCACCATTCTCTCACAAATAGTCTCGGAGAGTATTATCCTGACGGCCGTAGCGGGCATGAGCGGCATTCTGGTTGCTGTTGGCATTCTTGAAATGCTGGAGAAGGCAAATACCGAAGACGGCATCATCACCGCTCATTTCCAGGTGGATTTCTGGACAGCCATCCTTGCCGTAGTGGTCATTAGTGCGATGGGTATCCTGGCGGGTTTAGCCCCCGCTTGGCGTGCCATGAGCATCAAGCCTGTCGATGCCATCAGAGATGAATGAACCAGATAGTCTGGAAAACCAGGAAAAATAAATTAAAAAATAGATATGAAGAAGTACAGTAAAATGATTGTGGCTGCTATTGTGGCGCTGATTTTCATCGGAACCTTCGTGTTTCTGTGGCAGAAGTCACAGCCAGAAGAGGTGGTTTATAATGAGTTCACACCAAAGGTGGAGGACCTTCGCAAGACAACCATCGTGACGGGAAAGATAGAGCCGCGCAACGAAGTCAATGTGAAACCGCAGGTAAGCGGTATCATCACGCATCTGATGAAAGAGGCGGGAGATTATGTGCAGGCGGGAGAAATCATTGCCAAGGTAAAGGTGATTCCCGATATGGCGCAGCTTAGTTCTGCAGAGAGCCGTGTGCGTCTGGCACAGATTAATTTGGCACAAGCCAGAATTGACTTCCAGCGTGAAGAAGAACTCTTCAAGAAAGATTTGGTGAGTGCGGATGAGTTTGACAAGAAGAAGCAAGCCCTTCAGCAGGCTCAGCAGGAAAAGGCTGCTGCAGAAGACAACCTGCAAGTGATACGCGACGGTGCTTCGAAGAGCAATGCCAATGCCTCGAGTACACTGGTCCGTTCTACCATCAGCGGCGTGATTCTTGATGTCCCGGTGAAAGTGGGTAATTCCGTCATCCTGAGTAACAATTTCAACGACGGTACCACCATTGCCAGCGTGGCCAATATGAACGACCTTATTTTCCGTGGAAACATCGATGAAACGGAGGTGGGACAACTTGTGCAGAGTATGCCTATGAAGATTACCATCGGAGCTTTGCAGGACCTTACCTTTGATGCGTCTCTGGAGTATATCTCACCAAAAGCCGTGGAGAGTAATGGTGCCAATCAGTTTGAGATCAAGGCGGCCGTACGGGTATTGAAAGACAGTAAAATCCGTTCGGGCTATAGTGCCAATGCCGAGATTGAACTGGCTAATGCCAAACAGGTATTGACAGTGCCGGAAAGTGCCATCGAGTTCAAGGGTGACAGCACCTTTGTCTATGTCATCAAGGGTGAGGGTAAGAACAAGACCTACGAGCACCGTCAGGTGACAACAGGCCTCAGCGATGGCATCAGCATTGAAATCAAAAAAGGTCTGAGTACAAAGGACAAGGTTCGGGGTCCAAAGATAGTGAAAGATATCAACGATAACGAAGAATAGCCATGAAACAGTATACTTATGAAACATGGGGCACGTGCTCCAAATTCATCAATTTTGAAATCGATGAGGACGGCCGTCTGCATAATGTGCAGTTCTTAGGCGGCTGCGATGGTAATACCAAAGGTGTTGGTTTACTCGTGGAAGGTATGTATGCCGAAGATGTTATCAAGAAACTGCGCGGTGTAACCTGTGGTTACAAACGTACTTCCTGTCCTGACCAGTTGGCTCAGGCTTTGGAAAAAGAACTTCATAAAAACCAATCGGCTTTGTAATCACAAAGCCGACTGATTTTATTCGATTTTTTATTCTGAAGGAGTAGTGGTATTCTCCTGAGTTTTAGGAGCTGGAGCAGGTTCTGCAGGCTTGGGCTCTGCTGGTTTGGATTCCGTTTGCTGAGGCTCTGCTGCGGGAATGACTGTGGTTTCTGTTCCTGTGGCTGATTCCGCAGAAGCTTCGGAAGATTCTTCCACACGTGGGCGAGGTTTCTGAACTTTCACCGTGTCTTTCTTTGCAGGAGGAGGATCAAGGGCTTTTCCATCATAAGTCAGCATGTTAAGACTTTCGGTGTTAAGCTGGTAGTTCCTCGTTTGAAGTGGCTCTGCTTCTGAGTTCCTGCGGTGTGTAACAGCGGTAAAGAGGATGAATTTCTCATCCTTGGAGAGTTTGGCGGCGATGATTCCACTTTGCTCGTCCATGTCGTCGTAGTAGATTTCCATGTTGGCATTTGACGTCTCGGGGGTCACTTCCTCCAGCATTTTGCTCTGGGCATTGAAACGCATCAGATGACCGCTTTTCAGATAATAAAGAGAATGGCGCTCATCATTGAAACGGGCAATGACATTGGCACCTTCAGGCATCACGGCAATAAAACTGTCGATTACCTCTGTGGTTCCTAAATCCTGAGAGAAGAAACGGAATTTGGGACCTTGACTGTTTTCACATCCTATGATGAGGCCGAAGGAAAAGGAAACGACAGCAATCACAGCCCAGATGATATATTTCAAAGCTTCGGGGCTAAAACGCTGGAAATAACTGCCGATTTTATCCGTATATGGCTTCGCTTTCTGAGCCAAAGGTTTCAGTTTATCGGTTATTGGTCTCAGTTTCTCTTTAAGGGCATCAACCTGTTTCATTTACGTAGATTGTTGGATAATTTTGATGCAAAGATAAGAAAAATTCTTAATTCTTAATCCTTCATCCTTAATTTTGTTTATCTTTGTGCTCAAAATCAATGATTTAACGGCTTATGAACAAACAAATTCTTATTCTGATGACAACTTTTTCCGTTCTTTCTGCCCAGGCGCAGATCAAGTATCCGCAGACGCCTCGCGACAACACGGTGGATGAATATTTCGGTGTGAAAGTGGCCGATCCCTACCGATGGCTGGAGAATGACACTTCCGCAGCAACGGCCCAGTGGGTGGAAGCAGAGAACGAAGTGACCAATGCTTATCTGGCCAGAATTCCTTTCCGTGGCAAACTGCTGAAGCGACTGAAGGAGGTGGCTAACTATGAGAAGGTTGGTACACCTTTCAAGAAGCACGGACGATGGTATCTTTATAAGAATAATGGTCTGCAGAATCAGAGTGTACTCTACACGATGGACCGCTTGGACGGAGAACAGCGTGTCTTCCTTGATCCCAATACGCTTTCCACCGATGGCACCGTGGCTTTGAAAGGTTGTTATTTCTCTCACGACGGAAAATATATGGCTTATGCCATTTCCCGTTCGGGCAGCGATTGGCAGGAGTTCTATGTGATGGATGTAAAGACGGGCCAACTGCTCAGCGATCATATAGAATGGGCAAAGTTCTCAGGCGCTGCCTGGCAAGGTGACGGCTTCTACTACAGCAGCTATGATGCACCCGCAGCAGGCAAGGAGTTCTCAAATGTGAATGAGGTGCAGAAGATTTACTATCACAAGATGGGAACACCGCAGCGTGAGGATGTGCTGTTTTATCAGAATCCTGCCTATCCGAAGCGTTTTTATAGTGTGAGCGTGAATAAGGAAGAGACCGTCATGTTCCTCTTTGAAAGTGGAGAACGTCAGGGAAATCATCTTTACGTCAGGGATTTGCGCCAGCCCGATTCGCAGTTTATCCAGATGACTTCTTCCATGGATTACGAGTACTCACCCGTAGAAGTTATGGGTGATAAGATTCTGATCATGACAAACGAAGGAGCACCCAAGAACCGTTTAATGGTGGCAAACTTGAAGAAACCGGGCATCCGGGATTGGGAAGAACTGGTTGGTGAGGAGCAGGATGTGCTGACTGACGTCACTGTGATTGCCGATAAGATGGTGCTGACGTATAGTAAAGACGCTTCAGATCATCCGTTTGTCTACAGTATCGACGGTAAGCGGATCCGTGAGGTGAAACTGCCTTCTGTGGGAAGTGTCGGCTTCAGTGGTGAGCGGGGAGAGCCTGAGTGCTTCTATGCCTTTACTTCCTTTACCGTTCCCGGAACTATCTATCAGTATGACCTTCAACAGGACAAGAGCACTCTCTTCGCAGCTCCGAAGGTGAATTTCAACCTGAACGGCTACACCACCGAACAGGTGTTCTACCCCAGCAAGGACGGCACCCGTATTCCGATGTTCCTCACCTATAAGAAAGGACTGAAACGCAACGGCAAGAATCCCGTTTATCTTTATGGCTACGGTGGCTTCAACATCTCACTGCCTCCCGGATTCTCCAGCAGCCGCATTCCTTTCCTGGAGGCTGGCGGCATTTATGCACAGGCGAATCTGCGCGGAGGTTCCGAGTATGGCGAGGCATGGCATCTGGCGGGAACAAAGATGCAGAAGCAGCATGTTTTTGATGACTTCATTGCCGCTGCGGAATGGCTGATCAGCGAGCAGTATTCCAGCAAGGAGAAGATGGCGATTGTGGGTGGTTCCAACGGTGGTTTGCTGGTAGGTGCCTGCATGACGCAGCGTCCCGACCTCTTCCGCGTTTGCGTTCCCGAAGTAGGCGTGATGGACATGTTGCGTTATCATAAGTTCACGATCGGATGGAACTGGGCACCCGACTATGGCACCTCTGAGGATTCCAGGGAAATGTTCGAATACCTCCGCGGCTATTCTCCCCTGCATAATCTCCGTGAGGGCGTGAGTTATCCCGCCACATTGGTAACAACGGCAGATCATGACGACCGTGTGGTTCCTGCACATTCGTTCAAATTCGCCGCAACGCTTCAGGCTTGTCAGGCAGGTTCAGAACCCGTACTTATCCGTATTGATTCGAAAGCTGGTCATGGAGGAGGAAAGCCACTGAGTAAACAACTCGAAGAGCAGGCCGACATCTATGGCTTCATCATGTATCATACGGGCATGAAATATAAGAAATAGAGAATCCCTGCATTGGAAGTCTTGAATACGCTGAACCCGTTTGCGCGTCCCGTCTATGTGATGGTGAAACCTGCCGGATCACGCTGCAATCTGGCTTGCCACTATTGTTATTATCTGGAGAAGGGAAACCTTTACAAAGACCAGCGCAACACGGTGATCAGCGATGAACTGCTACGTAAATTCGTAAAGGATTATATCGCCTGTCAGACGCAGCGTGAGGTGCTTTTCACCTGGCATGGCGGGGAGCCCTTGATGCGCCCTCTTTCCTTCTATCAGAAAGCGATGCACTTGCAGCGGCAGTATGCCAACGGCCATGTGATAGACAATTGTATCCAGACCAACGGCACGTTGCTTACCGATGACTATTGCCGGTTCTTCCACGACAACGGATGGCTGGTGGGCATTTCCATTGACGGGCCGCAGGCGTTTCACGACGCATACCGGAAGATGCGCTCCGGGAAACCATCTTTCCGGCAGGTGATGAAAGGCATCCAGCTGTTGAAGAAACATGAAGTGGAGTGGAATGCGCTGGCCGTGGTAAACGATTATAATGCCGATGAGCCACAGGCGTTTTATCAGTTCTTCAAAGATATCGGCTGCCAGTATCTGCAGTTCACGCCTGTTGTTGAACGGCTGATGCCTCATACCGACGGACGCCGTTTGGCGCATGTGAAAGATAAAGGCGAATGGCCTTTGGCCGATTTTTCCGTCACGTCCGCACAGTGGGGCACTTTTCTGTGTGGCGTGTTCGATGAATGGGTGCTACAGGATGTAGGAAAGATCTTTGTTCAACTTTTCGATGCCACACTTGCCAACTGGTGTGGGGAAGAACCGGGTGTGTGCACGATGAGCCCTACTTGCGGTCATGCCGCCGTGATGGAGTCTGGCGGCGATGTCTTTTCGTGTGATCATTTCGTCTTTCCCGAATATAAAATCGGCAACCTCCGTGACCATACATTTCTGGAAATGCTGTATGGAGAGCAACAGCGCAACTTTGCCCAGCTAAAGCAGCAACTGCCCCGCCTCTGCAAGGTGTGCCGTTATTTGTTTGCCTGCCACGGAGAATGTCCCAAAAACCGGTTCCTCACTACGGAGGACGGCGAACCCGGTCTGAACTATTTGTGCAAGGGGTATCAGCAGTTCTTTCAGCACGTAGCGCCCTACATGGATTTCATGAAAGCCCAGCTGGATGCGGGCCGGGCTCCTGCCCGAGTGATGGAAGCCATCCGGACGGGAGCACTCCCCTATCCTGAAAAGACTTAGAACGTTTCACCCGGCAAAGGCCAGTTGGGCGTAGGCACATGCATCCGCTGCATCTCCGCGTCAAACTCCCTGACCATCTCCGGATATTGATCCGCCAGATTGATAGTCTCCTCAGGATCATTCTTCAAATTATACAGTTCCAGTGGCGCGTCCCGACGGATGGTCACGCATTTCCAGTCGCCTTTTCTGACCGCCCGTTGCTTGCCCGTAAATTCCCAATAGAGCATACGGTGGTCGGTATCCACTTGTTTTCCGTAGAAAAGTGGCAGGATATTCATGCCGTTGATGCGTTGCGGCAAATTCCGGGTAACGCCCGTCAGCGCGGCGAAGGTTGGCATGAAGTCGGGAAAATAGACGATGTTTTCCAGTTTCTGTACGGGCACCTTCCCCGGCTGGTTAACGATGAGCGGCACCCGTATACCCCCTTCGTAGAGTTGTCCTTTTCGTCCCCGGAATCCTGCATTACAATTCAATTCCCTAAGCGGTGCCTGAATGGCGGCCCCATTGTCCGAAGCGAAAATAATCAGTGTGTTTTTCCGCAGTTTCAGCCGGTCCAGTTCATCCAGCAGTCTGCCGATAGCCGCATCCATGTGGGTGATGAGTGAAGCATACCGTTTGGTATTCGGAGTCCACGTTTCCTGTCCATCGTACCAGGCCGTCTGGTCAATATTATAAGGTTCGTGTGGCGCATCAAAAGCCAAATAGAGGAAAAACGGATTCTTCTTGTTCCGATTCACAAAGGCAATGGCATCGTTCACGCTCAGGTCATTGTTGTGGATGGCATGCCGCCCGTTGGCATTTTCTTCAATATGGATGAGCGAGTCACCATGGAATCGGTAATAAGGATAATAATAGGGCGAATTACTGTGGACGGTGGAAATAGTCCATCCGTAAAACTCGTCAAAGCCGCGATGGTTGGGTGAGGCGCCTTTGTCGTAACCGTCCAGATGCCATTTGTTCACCAGACAGGTACGATAGCCTGCCGTGCCGATTACCGTGGCTATGGTGGTGTCTTCTGGTAAAAGGTTGGCACGTCTCACAATGGTGGTATCTCCCTTTGGGTTAACCTTAATGCCTGTGATTCCGCCTGCCGTGCACATATTGTCACGGATGCGCGTGTTACCTGTATTCCTGCCCGTCATTAAAGAGCATCTCGACGGAGAACTGATACCACTGCCTGCATAGCACTGATTGAAACGAGTGCCAGTTGCTGCCAAACGGTCGATATTAGGCGTCTTCACATATTGGCTGCCATAGCACGACAAGTCACCATAACCCATGTCATCGGCGAGGATGAAGATGATATTGGGCCGTTCTGGCGTGGCTTTCTGTTTCTTTCCTCCTGCCCATACCATTTGGGGCAGGATCATTCCGGCGGCAATCATTCCGCTGGTGCATAATTGTTCTTTGTTCATCGGGTACAAAAATACAAATAAATGACTGAAACCACATAGATGAAAGGGTAAAAAGGTGAATAATCCTCTTTTTTTTCTTATGAAGTTGTGATTATTAAGAATAACGGACTGGAAACCTTTCTCTTTCATCAGAAAAACAGGTATGGGGCGATAAAATATAAGTTTTTGGTGAAATTATATTAAGATCTGTTGCAATTTATTTTTTCGGTTAACAATTTTTTGGTATCTTTGCAGCCGTTTTAGGTATGAAAATGTTTAACAGCGCATCTGAACTACCCGAATTGAAAACAACCATTTGACGATATAATTTATTACCAAGGAAAAATGAGAAGAATTTTATTATTGTTTATTCTTTGTAGTGCAACTTTGGGCATATATGCTCAACACGGAAAATTGTCGGCAGGAACAAGAATTATCATCTCTGACAGAGAAGGAAGGTTCTCTTTGGAGAAATCCAAGAAAGAGATGGCACTTCTTAAAAGTAAAAAGAAGACGCTTAGTTCCCAACAAGACAATATCGAACCTAAGGATGAAGAAGAATCCCTACCTTTCGCTACTCCTTTTACTTTGAAAGGACAGAAGGTGGTACAGTGCTGGATAAACATGACGGATAATGACTATTCCGGAATAGAAGCATTAGGTGTTCTGATTCAGACAAAGTTCGATAAGCGTGTAATTGCAAATATTCCAGTAAATGTTTTGGAGAAGGTTGCTGCACTGAAGAATGTAACAAAAGTGTCTGTGGCAAAGAAGTTGAAGAAACACACCTATAGATCACGAGTTCTTACAAATGTTGATGATGTACTATACCTGACATCTGATGCCAAGACAGCAGGATTGCTGCAAGCCTACGATGGAACGGGGGTGGTCCTCGGAATTATAGATACTGGTATTCAGTTTAGTCATGCCATGTTCAAGGACGCTAATGGTAATAGTCGAATTAAGAAGGCTTATATCTATGACGAATCTGTTGGTGACCTGGTTGAATATTCGGGAAGTGCTGTCTCATCTTTGACTTACGACACAGCAGACGAGACCCACGGAACTCATACAAGCGCAATAGCGGGTGGTTCCGATTATACCGCAACAGCATATGTCTATACAACAGGTACAAGTCCTACTCCGGTCCAAAATGCCAAATTTGGAGGTATGGCTCCCAACGCGGATCTTGTGCTTTGCGGTTTAGGTGATGAGCTGACGGATGCAAATCTCTCAGCCTGTATCAAGAACATCAGTGACTATGCAGATGAGGTAGGAAAACCATGCGTGATAAGCTTAAGTTTGGGTTCTCATTATGGACCTCATGACGGAACTGGAGATTTTGCAGAGATCTGTAAACAATATACGGGTCCTGGAAAAATCATTGTATATGCTGCTTCAAACGATGCTGGCGAACCCATTTACCATCATAAAAATGCCACTTCAACGGATCCTGCCCAGACCGTGCTGACAACAGCTACAAGAAGTAACTACAATGTTGATTATGGAATGGCGACTTCGTGGGCTCGTACCCCAGGTGTAGAACTGGCTGCACGCTTTTTTGTGGTTAACACCAGTACCAATAAAATAGTGTGGACATCTAAGGAAATCAGTGCTACAGATGATTATGCTTATGATGATGGAACATTTGGCGCAGAATGGAGTGTCAGCGACACTGGTGAAGAAGGAACAGCATTGAGTTCTTATTTTACCGCATATAATAACGATAGCGAATATGGCTATCTATGTGGCTATCTGGAAGAAAATGATTTAAACGGGAAGTGGTGTTTTACTTCTTTGTTATATTATCTTAAGCCCGTCAGCAATAATTATAAAATTGCTATTAGCGTATATCCTAAAAATAATGGTGTCAGCGTGTTTGTCGATTCGTGGCCTGCATCCTATATAACCTTTACTTCATCTACGGCTACTTATAACAATAAGGAATTTACGGCAGGTAGTGACATTTGCTCCGTCAGCGATGAGTCAACCTTCCCCACTGTAATTTCTGTCGGTTCTTATTGCTCAAGTAAATATTGGTATGGTGGAACAAGCAGTGGATCTCGATATTCTTGGACGAATGATGGCGTTTATGGCCAGATTTCCAGTTTCTCAAGTTATCAGCCTGAGGGATATGGTCCTTTAGGTATCAAACTTCCATGGATTACGGCTCCTGGTGAAGTTATTCTATCGGCTTATAATAGCGGTTATAGTGCAAGTTCTTCTTATTATGCCTATGGTACCAGTAAGGCTCTTGGTGCTATGAGTGGCACATCACAGGCGGCACCATGTGTTGCAGGTATTACGGCCCTTTGGCTACAGGCTAATCCAACGCTTACTCCCGATAAAGTGAAGACCGTGATGAAAGAAACGGCCATAACGGATACTTATACTTCGGGTACGTATGCCAGTCATTTTGGAAACGGAAAAATTGATGCACTGGCAGGTGTAAAATATATATTGGACAATACTACTATAACTCCCATTGTGAGGGCATCTGCAACGAAAGTGAACTTTACAGACGCTTATGCTACAAAGGAATATAGTCAAAAGGTAACGATAAGGGGACTTTATCTACAGGAAGGTATCACTTTATCTTTGAGTGGTTCAGATGCTTTCACCATTGACCAAACTAGCATTACGCAGACTGAAGGCACGGCCACAGCAGAAGTTACTATTACCTTTAAGCCTCTTGTTGCAGGAATGGAAACGGCAACACTGACGCTGAGTAGCACGAATGCTGAAAGTGTGACCGTGAGCATTAGCGGAATAGCAGAAGCTGCAACGCCAACGATTATAACAGACAAAACAGAACTCAGTTTTTCTACTGATTTGACGAACGCTGCGAGCGAGACACTTACCGTTAGCGGTCGTTTCCTTTCCAAGAATGTGGCGGTTGCACTGGATGATGCAAATGGTGTGTTCTCTGTTGATCAGTCATCTGTTCATGCAACGGAAGAAGGTGTTAGTGTTAATGTTTCTTTCCAGTCTTCAAAAGCAGGTTCGTTTACGGGTAAACTTACACTGAGTAGTACGGGAGCACAAAATGTATCCGTGAATTTGACGGGTGAAGCTATGGATGGCGGTTCTGCTTCCGATCCATACCTGAACATATCCAGATATGCTACAATTGACGAGGCAGGATGGAGAACAGCTCTCGTAAATACCTTATATAAATACGCGGAATTTACGGACAGCGGATGCGCTTGGCTCACTATGCCTGTATATGGAGGCTTTGTAGGTGCGAATTATACTATTAACAGTAGCACATATTCAGCTGGGGCAGGCCCACAGAAGTGGATTTCATCACCGATTGGAAACAGTAACACCTATACGGGAACGACATGGACAAACACTGCTTCAGTAACAAAACCATTTTATGGTAGTAGTAGTTATTTCACTGCAACAAGTGGAAATGGTCGATCTCGTGCAATGGGACAAAGCAGTAGTAGTTCTACGATAATAAAAGCTGTATCCTTCTACGTAACGAACACAATAGAAGTTATGGTAAGTGGCACAGGTCTAAGCGGTGCAAACAGTTCATATCCTGCTGCTTTGAAGGTATATGAATGTACGAAGAACAATGATGGAACTTTAACCGTTTCTACATCAACGACAAAGAATGTGGCGAGCAGTTCCACTACGGCATTCACTTTGGATGCTACAGACCTAGATGCCACCAAGATTTATAAGGTGGAAGCCAGTATCTATCGCGGCTATCTTTACGAAATCGCTTTTAAAACTCCGCTCACTACACCTGAATTGATTACCGATTATGATGCATTAGCATTTGAGGCAATGGAAGGTGAAACTGATACCCAAAAACTTGGCGTGTTAGGTAGTGACCTCCGTGGTGATGTCACAGCGACGCTTTCGGATGACAACAATGTGTTCTCGTTGAGTGAAACCACTGTTACCAAAGCTGATGCAGAAGAAGGTAAGGAACTGTCCGTTACCTTCTCACCCACTAAGGCTGGAGAATACACTGGCACAGTTACGCTGACTTCTCCTGGGGTGGCAGCAGTGACCGTTATGCTTTCTGCAACAGCTACCGCACGGCCAGTGGTGGACAATAGCGAAACGTTCCAACTTGTTACCGACGCCTCTACCCTTCATGCTAACGATATCATCCTTGTGGTTTATGGTGCAGGAAGTAGGGCATTGAGCGCTGCACTCTCCGAAGGCAACCGAACTAGTGCTGCCGTTACCATCACAGACAATAGCATCGTGCTGGACAAGAACAACAACAATGTGGCACGTATATGTTTGGGTGGCAATTCATCGGCTTGGACATTCTACGACACAAACAACACGCCAGGCTACCTCTTTAATGACGGTGCTGACGGATTCTTGAATACACAAGAGACTGCAGGCAACTATGCCAAAGCTACCATCTCCATCGGCTCTGATGGAAATGCTATTGTCAATTTCAATACGCAGGGCAGTTACAACCTACTGAGTTACTATATTGACCCAGACGACGACGGACCGGGCGGTGGCGACATTACTCCTCCTATCGTGGGCGCCAAAGTGATGTCCGTAGGATCTACATCTGTGAGCGAATGCTTCACCTTTGGTGATGCAATCAGCACGGAAAAGGGATACTATAGTGTGCAGATCTACAAGAAAAAGGAAAAGGTCATCGACGTCAACATGGATGGTCAGTTGAACATCTCTGACGTAACTATGCTCGTAGACTATATTCTAGGCAAGAATCCTAATCCGTGCAATGTCAGCGACTGCGATGTAAACGGCGACGGCGTTATCAACATTTCTGACGTGACCGCATTGGTTGATAAGATTCTGGGAAAGTAAGATGATATTATACGAAACCATATATATAATCTATAGAACATGAGAAAAGGGTTTTTATATATAAGCATGTGCGGGGTGATGCTGCTGCTGACGGCGGCCGCTGCAAATGCACAGCAAGTAAGTCAGCAAGAGGCCTTTCGCAAGGCTACTGCTTTCTTCAACAAGGAACAGCTGCCAACTATTAAGCAGAAGGCGCTGCTTGCTTACCAGGCCACAAAGAGTGCGGCCAGTCAGACCACCGGGGATGATGCCTATTATTACATCTTCAACAGAGGAGACAATCAGGGATTTGTCATTATCAGTGGTGATGAACGCTGCTACGATATTTTGGGATGGAGCGATCATGGAACTTTTGATAAGAATAAAATACCGTGTAACTTCAAATACTTTCTCGGGGAGTATGAACGGCAGATTAGGTATGTACAGGAGTACAACCTGCAACCTGATGTGAATGTGACAATAAAAGGTTCGGCCAAAACGGACATTCCTTGTCTGATTAAGACAAAATGGGATCAGGCTTCGCCCTATTGGGACAACTTGGTCTATAGCAACTACCAGTGCTATACGGGGTGCGTGGCCACAGCCATGGCTCAGGTGATGTACTACTGGCAGTGGCCAGAAACCACCACGAAGGCCATCCCTGGTTATTCGTCAACCATAACCTATCTCTCGGGCTCTCGTGAAAGAACGCTCAGTTACACGCATTCGCAACTGCCCGTCACAAATTTCGACTGGACGGGCATGCAATTGTTGTATAATGCGGGTGACGATGATAACGGGGCTGTGGCTAAATTAATGGAATATGCGGGACATGCGGTGAAAATGCAGTATGGAGCGGAAAACACTTCGGGGTCCGGGGCTTACACGAAGGATGTGGCTAGCGCCTTGACGAATTATTTCGGCTATTCTAGTCAGGCGGCCTATGTGGCAAGAAGTTCTTCCTCTTGGTCTTCTACGGGTCTGAGTGCAACGGCCTGGCAAGACACCATCTATAATAATCTGAAGGATGGCTGTCCGCTTATCATGTGTGGTTCGAATAGCGATGGCGGACATTGTTTTGTTTGTGACGGCTATAGCACGCAATACACGAATAAAACAGACGGGGCGGGGTATTATCATATCAATTGGGGATGGAGCGGCAACAGCGACGGTTACTTCGACTTGGAGGTCATGGCGCCCAGTGCCATGGGCAGCGGGGCATCGGGTTCCGACGGATTCACCAGCAGCCGCGGCATCGTTAAGCGGATTCATCGGCCTGATGGCGTGATTCCCGAGAATGACCTTGCCAAAGTGCCGCTCTATGCTGCCTCATTTAGCGTGCAGGACGAGAACCGCGAGGTTACACGCGGGAACCGGAGGGAGAATACCACGACGCCCATCAGACTCTTCTCAACGGTTTCCACGGTTAACGAGGGAACTCTTACGGTGGGTTATGGTGTCTACGACGAGGCCAGCAACCTGCTACAGACTTTTGGTAGCCGCAACCGCAGTTATGATTCCAGTGGCGGATTGATAAACGGACAGGTAAACAACTTTGCGGGCGAATTGCCTTATGGTGATTACAGAATCTGTCCGGTCTTCCTGGACCGTTCCACCAACGAGTGGACGAAAATCAGTGGTACGGATCATCTCTACGTAAGGGCGACCGTGAATGCCGACGGGACATCGGTCACATTCACCCCTTCGAGAAGCGTCAGCGCTTCCGTCAGCGAGACGAAAAGCGGTGGCAAGTATCAGCGTACGCTCACGGTTACCAATACGGGTGCTGAGGCTTTTAGCGGAACGGTCTATTTTGTGTGTAACGGGTACATTCTGTATGAGCCTACAATCAAGAATCTGGCTGTCGGGGCCAGCACAACGTTTGATGTTTCTTCTTATGTCGGCACGGTCAGTTCTGGCAGTTTAACGCCGGACACCAGCAACAGTATGAGCAATTACATCGTTTATGTTTTGGGTAGCTTGTATCTGAACGACGCGTTGTGGGATAATGTGAGCGACCTGGTCAGCATTGCCGGATTCAGTAGCGATACCGACTGGGATGATAGCCGTGTACTGGGTGATTCCTTCAATCTGCAGGTCAAACTCGCTAATTTTGGCAGTACGCCCTCTTCACAAACTGTGAAGGTAACATTGTTCTCTCTCAGTGGAAGTTCATCAAGCATTTCCAAGAGCCAGAATATCACATTGGATAAACATGCAATGGGTTCTGTGGATTTCGACTTTACCGGGCTGTCGTATGGCGTGAAATATGATGCCCAGATTCAATACACTTATGGCGGGAGCAGCACGCTGGACACCCTGAGCCTATACGGATATGAGATTATCCCCACCAAGGGAATTCTGCTGAGAGGAGCTGACACCTACAGCATTCTGAGTGACGCTGATGCTTCTTCATGGAGCGCTGTGCCCGACGATGTGTGGTTCGTTGATGCGCGTCATTCAGCTAAAGCCGCAAACATCAGACCCGGCAGCAATCCCAACACCCTCTATCTGCTTGCTGACGGTGCTTCTGTGCCAGGCAGTCTGAGTGGAAAGAATGTGGTGATTGGCACTGCTGCGGAAAATCTGGCCATAGAAGACGGCTACGATTTCTATACGCCTATAGATTTCACCGCTGAGACAGCAAGCTATAAGCGCACCTTTACGAAAGGTAATGATGGTGAACAGGGAAACTGGGAAACACTGTTGCTGCCGTTCGATGTAAACACAGTGAAGACGTCGGAAGGATCGGTGCTCAGTTGGTTTAACAGTTTGACGGAACGCGGAAAGAACTTCTGGATTTACCGTTTTGGATCTGAAGACGACAACAACACAGTCGTATTTGACTATCCCACCTCTTCAACGACGCTGGCAGCCGAGACGCCTTATATCATTTCCGTACCGGCCCAGAGCAGCAAATGGGGCAGCAGATGGGTGCTTGTAGGCAAAGAAATGGTTTTCTCCGGAAGCCATGTAAGCGTGAAGGCATCCGATAAGTTTGCCACGGGCATGAGCGCTGACAAGAAATTTGATTTCATCGGACGCACATATGCTACCTCGCGCAATATGATCTATGACTTAAACGAAACGGGTTCTAAGTTTATCAATACCAGTCTGTCATGGGCTGACATCGATCCTTTCCGCTGCTACTTTGTAGGATATTTCAACAACAATGGACAGACGATGAAGATGCATATCACGAGTAATGATGATACTCCGACAGGCATTGGATTCATCGAGGGTGATGTCCCCACCGGAACAGCTCCAACGATCTACACACTGGACGGAAAGAAGGTTCAGACGGATGAAAACCTTCCTAGTGGCGTTTACATTGTCAACGGCAAAAAGGTTGTGAAATAAAGAATAGATAGTATCGTTTGGTGTATGTATCAAAGAAGCCTGCATGATTCTTATCTGCAGGCTTCTTTTATGTGAATATTATTTTGTATCTTTGCTGCCGATGAAGAATCAGGCAACGATAGACTACGTACGTGAAAATCGGGAGGGAGATGTGCGCCAACTGGCCTTGAAAGGTTGTCGCAACAGCGATGTGGATATGCCTTGGGCACTCGACCAAATCAGAGGGTGGCAAATGGCCCGGAACAAACTCCCCCAGTGGGCTGCTATGGATGGCCTTTTCTACCCGCCTCATCTCTCCATGGAACAATGCTCGAGTGAACTGACGGCAAAATATAAAAGAGACCTGCTGTCAACAGACTCCCTCTTATCCACCTATAGGGGGAAGTCCCGAAGCACAGAGAGTTATCGTCTCTCCCCCAAGGGAGAGTCGGAGGGAGCTTATACGCTGATAGATCTTACTGGTGGCTTCGGCGTGGACTTTTCGTATATGGCACAGGGATTTCAGAAAGCGGTCTATGTGGAGCGTAATCCCGAACTCTGCGAAATAGCCCGACATAATTTCCAGCTATTGGGTTTGAATCATGCGAAAGTCATCTGCAGCAATGCCGAAGATTATCTGAAAACAATAACCCCTCCTCCGTCCCCTCCCGAGGGAGAGGGGCACCTATCTGCTTCTGATAGCCTCCCCTCGGGGAGGTTTGGAGGGGGTCTTCTTATTTACCTCGATCCTGCCCGCCGTGATATCCATGGACGGAAGACCTATGCCATCAGCGACTGTACGCCCGATGTGGTGGCTCTTAAAGATAAGCTTTTGTCAAGGGCTGATTACGTGATGGTGAAACTCTCCCCGATGCTGGATTTGAAAATGACAGCCCCTCTCTTATCCCCCTATAGAGGGAAGACGATTACTCCCGGCATGAAATCGGAAATCCATATCGTTTCAGTGGGTAATGAATGCAAGGAGTTGGTGGTGGTGATGAAGAGAGAACAAGCGGACGAGGGGACGAAGGAGCGAGATTTCCATACGAAGGTGGTGTGCGTGAATATTCTGAGTCATGGAGTTACGGAACGTTTCGAATTTGATTATCCTTCATCTGAAACATATCATTCCTCCCTGACAGGAGAGGTTCGGAAGGGTCTTTTTCTCTACGAACCCAACGCCAGTATCATGAAGGCAGGCTGTTTTGCGGAAGTAGCAGCGCATTTTAACGTGAGTCCCATCGGTCCCAACAGCCATCTTTTCGTGTCTGAAGAATTAGTGGAGAACTTCCCGGGACGCCGTTTTCTGATTTCTGCCGTCTCTTCCATGAACAAGAAAGAATTGAAAGACCATCTGAAAGGAATCGGCAAGGCGAATCTCACCATACGTAATTTTCCGCTTTCCGTTGCAGAACTGCGAAAACGCCTGAAACTGGCGGATGGAGGAGATCTCTATCTTTTCGCTACCACCCAAGGGGAGAAAGAACACATTCTGCTGTTCACCAAAAAAAATTAAAATCGTATTATTTTTTGGGGAACTCATTGATTTTTCGTACTTTTGCAAGAATAAATGAATTAATCATAAGACCATGGCTTCAGTAGAGATTAAAAAAGTTGAGACCAAGAAGGATCTCATCACTTTTATAGACTTTCACTATGACCTTTATGCGGGCAATGAGTTCGACGTGCCCAATTTATTCTCTGATGAATGTAACACATTTAACAAGAAAAAAAATGCGGCCTTCGAGTTCTGCGAGGCTGAATATTACCTGGCTTATAAAGAGGGCAAATTAGTGGGGCGCGTTGCTGCCATCATTAATAACCGTGCCAACGAGAAATGGCAACGAAAGTCAGTCCGTTTTGGATGGATTGACTTCATTGACGATTTGGAAGTGTCAGGCGCGTTGCTGAAAGCCGTTGAGGATTTTGGGCGTGCTCATGGAATGACAGAGGTCGTGGGCCCATTGGGTTTCACTGATATGGATCCAGAAGGCATGCTTACATGGGGCTTCGATCAGTTGGGCACGATGGCTACCATCTATAACTATCCCTATTACCCCGAGCATATGGAGAAACTGGGCGGTTTCGTGAAGGACAACGACTATCTGGAATTCAAACTCATTGTTCCTGAGACGATTCCCGAGAAATATATGAAGGTGGCCCATGTGGTGGAAAACCGCTACAATCTTCATGTCATCAAATTCACCAAGAAGATGGTCTATGAGGGTGGTTATGGTCAGAAGATGTTCCAGATTATCAATGAGAGTTTCAAGGATCTTTATGGCTACTCTGAGATGACACCCCGCCAGATTAAGCAGTATCTTGATATGTGGATGCCACTTGTTTACTTCGATTTCGTGACGGGTATCGTGGACGGCAACAAGAATAACGAACTGATAGGTATCGCCATCACCATCCCTTCACTGGCCGATGCCGTGAAGAAGTGTCGTCGTGGACGTCTGTTCCCCTTTGGCTGGTGGCATGTCATCAGGGCCTTGAAATTCGCAAAGACAAGCATTGTTGACCTAATGCTGATAGCTATCAAACCAGAATACAGAGCCAAGGGTGCTAACGCATTGGTATTCTCCGACCTGATTCCCATTTACCAGAAATATGGTATTAAGTGGGGTGAGAGTCAGGTGGAAATGGAAACCAACGAGAAAGTGCAGAGTCAGTGGGGGCCGCTGAATCCTATTCATCATAAGAGCCGCCGCTGCTATAAAAAAGTAATAAGTGAGAAGTGATCGGTGATGAGTGAGAAGAAATGATGATTGAAATACGAAAAATACTGGACAAACGTGGACTGAAGGAATTCATACAATTCCGCTATGATTTGTACAAGAACGATCCTCACGACGTGCCCTATCTTTTTAGCGATGAGATGTTCACGCTCAGCAAGGACAAAAACGCCTCCTTCGACGATTGTGAGGCCGACTATTTCATGGCATGGCGTGACGGAAAGCCTGTGGGGCGTGTGGCCGCCATTATCAACCACAAGGCCAATGAGCGATGGAATAATAAGGAAGTGCGCTTCGGTTGGTTCGACTTCATCGACGACATTGAGGTGTCAAAAGCTTTGCTCCAGACGGTAGCTGAATGGGGAAGGGAACGCGGAATGGATTCAATGATTGGACCTATTGGCTTTGCCGATACCGATCGCGAAGGCATGCTGATAGAGGGCTTTGAGGAATACAGTACGGCCTATGCCAATTATAACTATCCCTATTATCCGCAGCACATGGAGAAACTCGGTGGTTTCGTGAAAGACAACGACTACGTTCAGTGTCTGGTGAAGATACCTGATCAGGTTCCCGAAAAATTTGACAAGATTGCCGACTTGGCAGCAAAGCGTTTCCATCTGAAGGTGAAGAAACTCTCACGCAACGAGCTCATGAAAAAAGGATTTGGACATGAAGTCTTCAACATTCTCAACATCACCTACCAGAACCTCTATGGCTTCTCTAAACTCAACGACCGCAAGGTGAACCAGTTGGTCGAACAGTATATCCGCATTGCCGACCTTAATCTGGTGAGCATCATTGTCGATGGGAATCAAAACGACAAAATGGTGGGCTTCGGCATCACCTTCCCATCGCTTTCAAAGGCACAACGCAAACTGAAGAACGGCCGTCTGTTTCCTTTCGGATGGGTTGGAATGCTCGATGCCATCAAGTGGCACCATTCCGAATTTGTTGATATGCTGCTCATCGGTGTATTGCCCGAATACCGGAGAAAGGGAGCCAATGCGCTTATTTTCAGGGATTTGATAGAGCAGTATAACCGCTATGGTTTCAAATATGCTGAGGCCATGCAGCAGATGGAGACCAACGAGGGCATTCTGAGCAATTGGGAGTATTTTGACTCACGCATCAACCGCCGGCTCAGATGCTATAAGAAAGTGATAAGTGATAAATAAAAAATATGGCAGCAGAAAAGAAAATACAGCTAGAAGATCAACATACAGAATACGGTGCCGATAGTATCCGCCACCTTTCCGATATTGAGCATATCCGGACGCGTCCTGGTATGTATATCGGTCGTCTGGGTGACGGTTCACAGTCGGAAGACGGCATCTATGTACTGTTGAAGGAGGCCATCGATAATTCCATCGATGAGTTCCGCATGAACGAAGGCAAGCGCATAGAGATTGATATCGAAGATAATCTTCGCGTAACGCTCCGCGACTATGGACGCGGCATCCCGCAGGAGAAGATGATTGAGGCCGTGAGCCAGCTCAACACGGGTGGTAAATACGATTCCAAGGCTTTCAAAAAGTCGGTGGGTATGAACGGCGTGGGCATCAAGGCCGTCAACTTCCTGAGCACGCATTTCGAGGTCCGTTCCTACCGCGACGGACTGGTGCGCACAGCAAAGTTTGAGCGTGGTGAACTGGTCAGCGACACCACAGAGAAGACGCAGGACGAGCGCGGAACCTACATTTTCTTTGAGCCTGACAACACCCTTTTCAAAAACTATAAGTTCCACGACGATTTCGTGGAAACCATGTTGCGTAACTATACCTACCTGAACACAGGTCTGGCGATTATGTACAATGGCCGCCGCATCCTTTCGCGCAACGGCCTGAAAGATCTGCTGTCAGACAACATGACCACCGATCCCATGTATCCCATCGTCCACATGAAGGGCGAGGACATCGAGATTGCTTTCACCCATAGCAACCAGTATGGCGAGGAATACTATTCTTTTGTGAACGGTCAGCACACGACGCAGGGCGGTACCCATCAGAGTGCCTTCAAGGAGCACATCGCTAAGACCATCAAAGAGTTCTACAACAAGAATTTTGAGTATGGTGACATCCGTAACGGTATTGTGGCGGCTATTGCGGTGAACGTCGAAGAACCAATGTTCGAGAGTCAGACGAAAATCAAACTGGGTTCGCTGACAATGAGTCCCGGTGGTGTTTCGGTCAATAAGTATGTGGGCGACTTCATCAAACTGGAGGTGGACAACTTCCTGCATAAGAATCTGGAAATCGCCGACACCATTTTAGAAAAGATCACTTCCAGTGAACGGGAGCGCAAGGCCATGGCTGGCGTTACCAAACTGGCTCGTGAACGTGCCAAGAAGGCCAACCTCCATAACCGTAAGCTGCGCGATTGCCGCATCCATTACTCCGATGTCAAGAACTCACGCAAGGAGGAGTCCAGCATCTTCATCACCGAGGGCGATTCCGCCAGCGGAAGTATCACGAAAAGCCGCGATGTGAACACGCAGGCTGTGTTCTCCCTCCGCGGAAAGCCGCTCAACACGTTCGGACTCACCAAGAAAGTGGTTTACGAAAACGAGGAATTCAATCTCCTGCAGGCTGCCCTCGATATTGAGGACGGACTCGATGGACTTCGTTATAACAAGGTTATTGTCGCTACCGATGCCGATGTCGATGGCATGCATATCCGTCTGCTCATCATCACGTTCTTCCTGCAGTTCTTCCCCGACCTCATCAAGAAGGGCCATGTCTATGTCCTTCAGACGCCCCTTTTCCGTGTACGCAACCGCCGCACGAAGATTAAGAACAAGAAAGTGATTGCCGCCGAAGATGTGAAGATAGCCGAGCAGGGGGGCAAGAAGTCCGACTTCATCACACGTTACTGCTACAGCGAGGACGAGCGTCTGAATGCCATCAGTGAGTTAGGTCCCGATCCCGAAATCACCCGCTTCAAAGGTCTGGGTGAAATCTCTCCTGATGAATTTGCAGGCTTCATTGGCCCCGACATCCGTTTGGAACAGGTAACTCTCCACAAGACCGACCAGGTACAGAAACTCCTGGAGTACTACATGGGTAAGAACACCATGGAGCGCCAGAACTTCATCATCGACAACTTGGTCATCGAGGAAGATAGGCCGGAAGAAGAAAACTTGTAAAGGTAAAAAAGTAAAAAGGAAATCGTATATGACGGAGAATGTTATATATACGTTAAGCAAAAAATTTGCATTAAAATCTCTTTAAAAGAGGCGAGTGAAACTAAGTATTGGCTGGAACTTTTTATATGAGGCTGGTTATATAAGTCAAGAGGAATTAGAATCCTTGAACAATGATGTCAAGACAATTATCGGAACATTGGTTAATATCATCAATAAGATTAAAGAAAAATGAACAATAATAGAACGAAGGTATTTGTTTTTTTACTTTTTTACCTTCTTACTTTTTTACCTTTAAGGGCGCAGTTCCGCATCAATCTCGGCGGCAGCTCCCCCTTGCGCAAGCTCCAGATTGCGGAAATGGCGATCAATAATCTCTATGTGGATACCGTCAACGAGGAGAAACTTGTGGAGGATGCCATCAAAGGCATGCTCAAGGAACTCGATCCCCATTCCACCTATGCCAATGCCAAGGAGGTGAAGGCCATGAACGAACCGCTGCAAGGCAATTTCGACGGCATCGGCGTTCAGTTTAATATGGTGGAAGATACGCTGCTCGTCATCCAGCCCACCACCAATGGTCCTTCCGAGAAGGTGGGTATTGTGGCAGGCGACCGTATCGTAACCGTCAACGACACCGCCATTGCCGGTGTGAAGATGTCGAAAGAGGAGATTATGAAGCGGCTGCGCGGGCCTCGCGGAACGAAGGTAAAACTCGGCATCGTGCGCCGGAGTGTGAAGGAAATGCTCTATTTCACCGTGAAGCGCGACAAGATTCCCGTGAAGAGCATCGATGCCGTTTATATGATTCGTCCCCAAGTGGGCTACATCCGCATCGGCAGTTTCGGTGCCACCACGCATAAGGAATTCATGGAAGGTGTGGAAAAACTGAAAGCTCAGGGCATGCATGACCTCATCCTCGACTTGCAGGACAATGGTGGCGGCTACCTGCAGACCGCCGTTCAGATTGCCAATGAGTTCCTCCAGCGCAACGACCTCATCGTTTACACCGACGGTCTGCGTGCCAAACGCACCGAATATAAGGCCGACGGAAACGGAAAACTTCTCTCCGGTAAGGTCATCGTCCTTGTCAATGAACTCACGGCCTCAGCCGCGGAAATCGTCTCAGGCGCCATTCAGGATCAGGACCGTGGTACCATCGTAGGCCGCCGCTCCTTTGGTAAGGGTTTGGTACAGCGCCCCGTGGATCTCCCCGACGGTTCCATGATTCGGCTCACCATAGCCCATTATTATACCCCTGCAGGCCGCTGTATTCAGAAACCTTACAAGAAGGGTGACCTCAAGGAATACGAGATGGACTTTGAAAACCGTCTGAAACATGGAGAACTCACTAACCGCGACAGCATTCATTTTGTTGATTCATTGAAGTGCCTCACTCTCCGCAAGCAGCGCACGGTCTATGGCGGCGGTGGCATCATGCCCGATGAGTTTGTACCGCTCGACACCATGCAGTACACCCGCTTCCACCGTCAGCTAGCCGCCAAGAGCCTCATCGTCAATGCCAATCTCAAATACATCGACAACCAGCGCAAGCTGCTAAAGAAGCAATATCCCACCTTCGAGAGCTTCCGTGATCACTTCGAACTGCCACAGAGCGTTATCGACGGAATTCTGGAACAGGCTGAAAAAGAGAAAGTGAAACCCAAAGACGACGAAGAACTCCAGCGCACCCTACCCTACCTGCGTCTGCAGCTGAAATCCCTGGTTGCCCGCGATCTCTGGGACATGAGCGAGTATTTCCAACTGATGAACGCGAAGAACGATATTGTGCAACGAGCGTTGCAACTGCTGAATTAACCCCCAAAACCAACCGTGCCCGGATCCTTTTTCAGGTTCCGGGCACGGTCTTTATTGATTACTTACTGTTGTCTGTCACTTTCGGTTAACTCATCTTCTGCTGCTGAAGGGGGATGCAACCTGTGGGTGTCAAGAAGTTCATGCCATTGTTCACAAACGTCTTTTCGCTGAAAACATTAAAAAATTCTTTCATAGTCGTATAAATTTAATGTTGATATCTTGTTGTTAATAAATCACTTTTCCATCCGTTGGGAGTTATTTGTGAAGGCTAATCTGGCAACCCCATTCGTCCATCACGCCTTCCTGGCTGTCGTGAGTGTTCTGGGAGACCACCTCCACCTTCTTCTGGTTTTCCGACTGGGCCAGCATAGCTGAGCCGTTTGCGTTGTTTGTATTTGCATTCATTGCCATTACACTTATCATGAGTGCTACCTCTGCTACCATGATGGTACCTATAACTGACTTTTTCATATCTTTTCTGTTTTATTTGTTACTATTTTGTTTACTGTCTCTGAACAACTGTTTCGTTGTTTCTGAGAGCAAAGTTATAGCGATTTCCCTCAGGTCGTATCATTTTTTCCCAATATCTCTCAAAGTTGTTGCGACATGCGGCCCTATTTGCGACAAAACAGAAAAAACCTCTCAGAACCTGTCGCAAAT
This sequence comes from uncultured Prevotellaceae bacterium, assembly GCA_902784755.1. Taxonomy (GTDB): domain Bacteria; phylum Bacteroidota; class Bacteroidia; order Bacteroidales; family Bacteroidaceae; genus Prevotella. The sequence continues at coordinate 3,645 of CACZVX010000024.1, read as the reverse complement.
GCCCTCAAATTTACTATTTCTTCGAAAATTTGCAAACAGAAAAAATCATGTTTAAGACTGACACCACCGCACATCCCCGATAAACAAAGGGCTGAAGTGTGTCAGTCGGACTGACACCACTGACACACCACTGACACATATATAAGAGGTAGGAAGTTACATGTAAGAAGTAAGATGTGAGAAATAAGATGTAAAATATGAGGTCTTAAAGAGGTTTGCCAAAATCTCTAGAGATTTTATAGCGAATTTTTCATTTTTACCATAGCAAAAGTGCCATTTTTGCAGCAAAATCTCTAGAGATTTTCACACCTCATCGTTATCTTTTCCTTATAATAAAACGCTGTGACTCTGTGTCTCTGTGTACAAATAAACGTCATTGTCATCGTAATAGTTACTTCCCTTACTCCCCTCCGGAGGGGAGTTTTTGAATCGTAGTTATAGAGGGGAGGAACTTACAAATAAAACAAACTAGGATTAATAATGTATAAAACTCGAGCGGTCGTGTATAGAAGTTATTTTTATTTTGTATTTTTGCCATAGAAAAAAGACGTAACCAAATATATGAAAATCAGATTGATTCTGGCAATCGCGGCTTTGGTGACTCTTCCGCAATTGATGAAAGCGCAACCGGATGGTCAAAGGGGAAAAGACGTGAGGTTTCATCACGAACTGAACGTCAGCTTCGGATTAGGACCGAATATGACCGACCGTGTCTTTGACAATTTGAAGGCTCCCTATCTAGACAAATATCATCTTGAATATGAAGGGGAATGCTTCGATGTGATCGGAGAATCGTTTCTGACGTTGAGCCTGCAGTACCATTATCGACTGAACAATCGCTGGGCGGTCGGCATCATGGCAGGTTGGGGACGCGCAACGGGAGGCTACGAGAACAGCAGCTACCAGGAAACCAACGGCCCCCTGACAGAGGAATCGTCAGATAGTCCTGCGCCATGGGGTGATGCGAAGGTTGGGATTTTCTATGTGATGCCATCGGTAAAACTCACGTGGAAACATTTCCCTCACTGTCAGTTTTATTCGCAAGTTGCAGCGGGTATGATGCGTCGTCACTCCAAGTTCTCCGTCGCTGTGTATGATAGCGGCTATGCCGAGGAGCCGAGAATGCTGGAAGAAACGGACAAACTTGTGTGGCGTCCTTCCTATCAACTGACGGCCTTTGGCATCAATGTAGGAGGTGAAAGGTTGAATTTCTTCTCAGAGTTGGGCTACGGTTGCGCCGGAGTCTTTAACATGGGCTTCAGAATCAGCCTGTGAGCATGTGACCACATTACGGTTCCTGCGTTCAACTAACGGTTTTTCTGATATTTCCGGAAAAGACAAACAAAAGAGGTGAGCTGTTGCTCACCTCTTTTATAATAATAAGGCTTTACGATGATTAGTCGTTCAGCTTTGCCTTGATGAACTCACGGTTCAGACGGGCGATGTTGCTGATAGACTCGTTCTTGGGGCACTCTGCCTCGCAAGCGCGGGTGTTGGTGCAGTTACCGAAGCCGAGTTCTTCCATCTTCATCACCATGTTCTTGGCGCGCTTGGCGGCCTCTGGACGTCCCTGTGGGAGCAGAGCCAGCTGACTGACCTTCGAGCTCACGAAGAGCATAGCAGAGCCGTTCTTACAAGCAGCTACACAGCAACCGCAACCGATGCAGCTGGCTGCGTCCATAGCTTCGTCGGCATTCTCCTTCGGAATAAGGATGGCATTGGCATCCTGAGCCTGACCGGTGCGGATGGTGTTGTAACCACCGGCAGCGATAATCTGGTCGAAGGCATTACGGTTGACCATGCAGTCCTTGATAACGGGGAATGCAGCGGAACGCCATGGCTCCACGGTAATCACATCACCGTCGTTGAAACGGCGCATGTAGAGCTGACAGGTGGTAGCACCGGTAGCAGGACCATGGGGGTGACCATTGATATAGAGCGAGCACATACCGCAGATACCCTCGCGGCAGTCGTGGTCGAAGACGAAAGGCTCCTGGCCTTCGTTGATGAGTTCCTCGTTGAGGATGTCGAGCATCTCCAAGAAGGAAGTATCATCAGGGATGTCGTGCATCTCGCGTACGTCGAAGTGGCCCTTTTCGCGGGGACCGTTCTGACGCCAGTATTTTAACGTGAATGAAATATTCTTTGCCATAATGTTTTAAGTTTTATAGTTTGTGAGTTTATGAGTTTATGAGTTTTTAGAGCCAGAATGTCTCAACCTATATATTAATGATGAGAGCATCTTATTTACCTCAGAATTTAAGTCTGTGATCTCTTAATAGTCCTGTTCGCCAACATATTGAAAATCATTAGATAAAATCAACTGTGTCTCAAGTTCATTGGACGAACCCAACGAAATGAACAGGAAATGGGCATGCTCCCGTATTGTTTCACGGCCAAACCCTTCGGCTATGTTGGAAGGAATGGAAACAGAACAACGGCGCATCTGGCTGACCATGCCGAAACGTTCTTCTTCGGGATAGCGAGCGGTAATCTCGTATATCCTTCGGGCAAGAGTCATGCTTTTCTGCCAAACCGTTAAATCCTTATAAGTTCCCATTTCCGTAACTTAAAAACTCAAAAACTCAAAAACTTATGAACTAATTTTTATAATTACGTGTTTGTACCTTGATTGCCTCATACTCGAGCGGCTCCTTGATGAGTTCAGGTGCAGCGGTGTCGTCGCCCTGATACTCCCAGCAACCTACATAGAAGAAGTTCTCGTCGTCGCGCTTGGCTTCGCCTTCCTCCGTCTGATACTCCTCGCGGAAATGTCCGCCGCAGGATTCGTTACGATGGAGAGCGTCATAAGCAACCAGCTGACCCATGAGCAGGAAGTCGCGCAGGTGGATAGCCTTGTCAAGCTCCACGTTGAGACCTTCCTTCGATCCGGGGATGAAGAGGTTGGTGTCGAACTCCTTCTTCAGTTTCTTGATGAGCTCAATACCTTCCTTCAGGCCTTCGGCGGTGCGGCCCATACCCACGTGCTCCCACATGATGTGGCCAAGCTCCTTGTGGATAGAGTCGACAGAACGCTTACCCTTGATGCCCATCAGACGGTCGATTTCCTTCTCCACGCCCTTTTCAGCCTCTTCAAACTCAGGCAGGTCGGTAGAGATGCGCGGCCAAACATCCTGGTCGGCCAGATAGTTCTGGATGGTGTAAGGCAGTACGAAGTAACCGTCGGCCAGACCCTGCATCAGTGCGGAAGCACCGAGGCGGTTGGCACCGTGGTCAGAGAAGTTACATTCACCGATGGCAAACAGACCCTTGATAGTGGTCTGCAGCTCGTAGTCAACCCAGATACCACCCATCGTGTAGTGGATAGCGGGGAAGATCATCATCGGGTTATAATATTTCACACCGTTGATTTCGTTGGCGAGTTCACCTGGGTTTACGTCGGTAATTTCCTCATACATATCAAAAAGGTTACCGTAGCGCTGGCGAACGATGTCGATACCGAGGCGCTCGATAGACTCAGAGAAGTCGAGGAATACAGCCAGACCCGTGTTGTTCACACCGAAGCCCTTGTCGCAACGCTCCTTGGCAGCACGTGAAGCAACGTCACGCGGCACGAGGTTACCGAAGGCGGGATAGCGACGCTCCAGATAGTAGTCGCGGTCTTCCTCAGGAATATCCGAGCCC
>CACZVX010000023.1 GCA_902784755.1 uncultured Prevotellaceae bacterium | reverse complement strand
GGATATTGCCGATACGATTCTGTTTCTGGCGAGCGAACAGGCAGGAATGCTTACGGGACAGGTCATAAAGGTCTCAGGGGGTCATGCCTTATAAATTCCAATTTATCTTTATAAATAAGCCGAGTTTTCCACCTTTCGCGGGCAAATGGCGGGAAAAACATACATCAGTCGCACCAGGAATGCTGTGTATAGGCGATTTCTTGGTGCGACTGGTATAATAGGCGCATGTATTATGCGTTTTGCCATTTTATAGTAATCTTTGTATCTTTGTGTCTCTGTGTTCCAATTTGTAATTGACTGATTCACCTATAAGCGCCCCCATATTAAGATTGAATTACCGCTTGTCGGGCACGCCATAGTCTATCCAACGCTCCTGTGGGTAATAGCCCTTTAGTGTCCTTTTCTTTTCAGCATATGCCTCCTTTACACGAACCATCATGGCGTTCACCTGCTTCACCTTCGGTGCCAGTTCCTCACGCAGACGGTCAACTTCGGCATTGGCTTCCTCTAATTGACTGACGGCCTGCTCCATAGCGTTGATTTCTTCGTTGGTTACTCCCCCGCCAATACCCTTCAGGTGCTTGCGCAGACCCTCTATGAGGTGGCGGCTTTTCTCGATTTGCAGTTCTACTGTCTGTGACATAATTCTTTTGTTTTTAGTGATACTTCTTGTTATGGATTTGTCCTTTTTTGTAGTTGCAAAGATAAAGAAAAAAGTCGATTTTGCGAACGCTATAGCATATCACTTTTTCGTTTTTTTAAGATGCAAACACGTCTCAGTATAAACAATTTTGGCTAATTTTGCACCCGATTTCAGAAACGACTCTATAGCTTGGTAGAGCTTACAACTCCACATTATTTTATGGAAAAGAACAACGTCTCCAAGAAGGTGACGGCTACCATCCTGTCGATGTCGCTGCTCACCGTGATGGCCGGAGCTGCCATTGCCCCAGCTTTGGGCATTATCAAAGCTCATTTCAGTAATTCACCCGCCATGCTGGTCCAGTTCATCATCAGCATGCCCGCCTTGTTGATTATCGTCACTAACCTCTTTTTCCTGCCCTTAAGCCGTATTCTTCGCACACGGGCCATAGCCTTTTCGGGGCTGCTGCTTTATATTGTGGCGGGCGCAGGCTGTTTCTTTGTCGACGACATCTATGTGCTGTTGCTCATGCGAGCCGTCTTGGGTGTTAGTGTTGGACTTATCATGCCACTTTCCACGGGTCTTTTGGCCTTCTATTTCCCGCCTGAAGAGCAGGCTAGTCTGATGGGACTTTCTGCTGCCATGAATCAGATGGGCGGTGTTGTGGCTACGCTGCTTGCCGGCCTGTTGGCAACGGTAGAGTGGAACTATGCCTTCCTGGTCTATCTGCTTGGGTTGATAGCTTTGTTGATGGTATGGTTGTGGCTGCCTGACGAGCAGTTGGGCTCTGCCAACAAGCGAGGTGTTCCTTTCCAACCGCGCCAACTGCTGAAGTTTCATCCTTCGGTTATTGGCATGTTATTGTTGATGATGATTTTCTTCATCTTCCCCACCAACTTTGCCGTTGTTGCCAGCAGCCGGCTGGGACTTTCTACCGGACTGATTACCATCATCATGGTTGGTCTCGACGTGGTGGCTTTCTTCATCGGCATGGTCTTTGGCGATGTGATGAACCATTTCCGTCAGAGTGTCAAGTATTTCGCACCTGTCTTCTTCCTGATTGGTTATGCGGCTTACCTCATACCAAGTGTGCCGATGCTTATTGTTGGCTCAGCATTCATCGGAATGGCCAATGGTGTGGGTGTACCTTACTTGAATACGATTGCCAGCATCAAGGGCGGAAAGAACTCTGCCACCACGGTAATGCCCCTACTTTCAGCGGCTCTCTATTTTGGGCAGTTCGTGTCGCCCATCATCGTGATCCCGGCTTCTCGCATATTGTTTGGCCAAACAGATCTGTCAGGGCCGTATAAAGTAGGTATCTTGCTTTGTCTGATATTCCTCGTTCAGGTCTATTTCACCCGTCATTTTCAGAGCTTGCCACCAGCGGCAAAGCCTTGATGGCTTATCTGCAGGCGCTTGGGATTAAGATGCAGAGGTGACAAGGTACAGGTTCCTGTCATCTTAACTTTATTTATCCCCAAAGACTCGCATGAGTTGAGATTTTTATCTACTTTTGCAGAACGAACAGACAGATAAATCAATTGTATGATTGTACCAAAGAAATCTATCGGATTAATCGTCCTATTGTTTATGCCTTGTTTTGCTGTTGGCCAGAACTGCGTGGACAGCAAAGCGGTAAAACAAGATACGGCTACCATAAGAACTGATTCGATATGTCAGCTGAATGCCATATGCAACTGTGACACAGTCAGGAAAGACACTTGCCAACAACAGCATCGACTATCATTAGTGCGTAAAGAGCAAGGACAGACACGAGGCATCAGTCCGAATGCTGTCAAAATGCGGAAGTACGATCCTTACAAGAAGAAGTTTACCGACATGCGGATTGCGGAGACGATAGGTGCGCACATAAGAAGATAAGTAAATGCTCCATTTATCTTTATAAATAGAATTTTCTACCTCTCGCGGGCAAATGGCGGGAAAAACAAACATCAGTCGCACTGGGAATGCCGTGTATAGGCGGTTTCCTGGTGCGACTGGCAGCATAGGGGCATGATTATGATACTATTATGAGAAAATGAGAAAATAGCACGCAATCCTCACGGAAAGCGTGCTTTTTCAAAAAAGGGAAAAAATCACTAAATCCCTAAATCCCTGAATTGATTTTTCGGGAAGGAATAAAAAAATGCAGCATTGACGACTTCTGCCGAAAATGCTGCAATGTCAACGCTCTTGGCGGTTGAGCTGTAGATGTCTTTTTATCGCTATTTTTTAGCCGTATAGTTCATTTTTACCCGTTCCCAACTAATCGTCCCGTCTTTCTTCACGTGCACTCGCACCAAGTAGTCGCCGGAATCAGGACTGTTGGCTTCACACATGGAATCAAGTGTAAGGTATACGGTGTCGCCGTTCTTCTGCTCATCCCATTTGTGGACATGCCCCATGAAAACGATGTCGGCATCCCATTTGTCAAACTGCTTGAGAAGGTAGAATGTCTCTTCGCGAGCAAAGGTTGAGGCAAATTGTAACGATGACGGCCTGAAAAGGTTGGTATGGCTGAACACAAATGTATGACGGAAAATAGAACCTTCCTGGCCTATCGACGCAGCTATTTCTTTGCCATCGAGCACCCCCTCTTCTATCAGTTTAACCTGTTCCGTGCCCAAAGTTCCATTAGCCGTATCGAGGAAAATGAAATGATCAAACAATAAAGGGTCAGCACTTACAATCACATAAACATCATAGAACGATGAGTGGAAGATATTGCTCCACAGGGCCCATCCGTTATGTGTAATGTCGTGGTTACCCACCACTGGAAAGAATGGGTAGGGCACATTATGCGCGCTATATGACTTCTCTTCCAGAGTATCAACATATACATAATAGTCGGGATCATCTTTCGAGGCTTCATCCTCACCAAAGTACACCTCTACGTATTTCTTCTTCGCATACTTCAAACGATACTCATCTATCAAGTTTTCGAGTGTAATGTAGTATTCTGCTTTGGTATCAGCAATATCGCCCAAATGAGCATATAGCAAATCATCGTTATCCAGACCTATCTGTAGCATTTCCCGCATACGGCCATCGTCGGTAGTCAAATGACTATCAGCACCAACAAGGAACGTATAATCGCCCAAATCATCAACTATCAGCATATGATACTCATCTTTGTGTTGACTATAGTACATATGCGACATTTTGATACGGTCCTCTACTCCCGTACCTGACACGAGTACTCCGATAGGACTTACCTTCTCGCAGGAGACAAGCAGCATCATCAGTGCTGTCGTCATCAATATAAACCCTGTCTTCTTCATCTTTACCATACGTATTTTAGTCCTAACTTTCCTGATGTTTCATATTTAGACGCAAGTTGGCTCATACTGCCAGCAGGCCGGATGTTAAACTCACCGAACAGCTGCATCCGCTTCGTCAATGTAGCGTAGAAGTTCAAGCCCCAGTTGATATTCCAGTTCTCATAGTAGAAATCGTCGTAATTCCTAAAAAAGAGACCTATGTTCCATGGATTTGTCCGAGGACGTATATTGACACCGAATCCGAAGGTGAATGTCAAGGGCTCTGTGTAGCCGAAATCCTCTGTATGAAAATGAATATACGATTCACCAACCCGCAAGAAAACATAAGGAGTCTCCCACGTAAGTGACAGATTTCCTACCGTTTCATTCGTATTCCAAAGATTATAACGGTTGTACATCACCTTACCTTCCAGATAGAAATCACTCCAGCCTATGCCCAGCCGATATCCTCCCCTTGCAGAGTTGGAGTAAAGCTGTTTGCCGAACTGAGCCTGTACGTCAGCACCAACATGCCAATGATCTGACAAAAAACGATTATACGACACTTCAAAACCGCCAAAGCCTTTCGACACGACATTGTGGCCGCCCATGAAGTAACCCGCGACTACATTCTTATGTTCCCCATCGAACTTGTGCACGCCGGTATAAGCATTCTGTGCCTGCAAGGTCAGCATAGAGAACAAGGTTCCCACCAAGAAAAGAAAATGCTTCATCATTGACATGCAGGTTAAAATGATATCGTGAACGAACCACCTATCACAAACGTGTGGCGATTCTTCTTCACTTTATGTATTTCGGCAAGTCCGGCAATATCTTCCGGATCCATATAGTCCTTGTACGAAACACTTGTTCCCGTTTCAGCTGAACGGTATTCTATCGCTTCTAAGGCAAAGAGAGAGGGATTGTAAGTCATGGTGTACGTCTTACGCGAGAAATCGTAATCTACGAACAAACGCCATGCATAGTTTTCCTTATAGGCATACGTCAGCGACAGGCCGGTACCAAATTTCATGGTGTTGTTGCCACCCAGAGTAAAATAATCGTACTCGTAGGTGTATCTTCCCGGTATTGGTTTCGCCTTGGCCAATGTGAATTCTTCATCAGGATTGTATAAATCCTCAATCAGGAATTCACGCTTACCGCCAGTGACCGTTGCATTGAGGTCGAGTTCCTGCATGATGCTCCGGCCTACAAGCAATTTCGAACCTATGGCAAAACGTTTGGAAAGGGGCAGGTTAAAGTAGACACCTAAGTCTGCCGAGAACTCTGTGATATGGTCGCTCTTAATTGTGAAGAAGGCATCTTCAACAAGGGGCAGACTGTTCTCATCGCCATCGATAAAACGACGGAAATCAGGCTGGAGCTCATAATTCTCGCCATAGAGAGACGATGCCAGATCATACCATGCAAAATCTTCGATTCCGTCCCAACCCTTGATTGGCGAACTGTTGACACGCAGACGGCCACCCACACCAAGGTACTTATTGAAGAAGAAAGCACCCTCAGCACCTACCGCTGTAGAAGCGCCAAACTTAAGGTTGAGCACCTTATCGCCATTAAAGTCAGAAAGTTCAAAATCCGACATGTCGAAGTCCAGGTTGCGTGAACCTAATCCCAATCCCATCGAAATAGAGAAGAACGACGGATTGTAAATGATGCTCTTGTTGCTGCTGATGTCGCCACGCAGCAGGCCGCGACCCTTAAAAAGCAGATCGCTCATCGCATACGCGAGTTCTCCGGACATGATGCCGATACCGGCACCAGAAAGCACATCGCTCACCCAATGACGGTTGTTCAATACGCGCATTACACCGGTAGCTGTTGCAACGCCATAGCCTGCTACGGAGTACCAGGGAGAGCGTGTCATACCATATTCCTTATGCAGAATGGTGGCGCCGACGAAGGCCGTTGCCGTATGCCCTGAAGGCCAGGAATTGGCTGTAGAACCATCCGGTCGCATTTCCTTGGCTGTGTATTTGATACCATTGACGAACAGGGCCATAATACCATACGACATAGCCGTCGATGCGAGATAGCGCCCCCAGTCGGAGCGGCCTTCCACACCGGCAATCTTCAGACCTGTAGTCATGACAGGGCCGAAAAACTGTGAATAGTCGTCAATATGCGTTTTGAAGTCTGTTATCAGCGTATGCTTGTTGTCCTTCGTGTTCTGTCGGAAGGATTTCTTTTCGCTCTTTGCAATGATACCGGCCAAGAAAAGAGGCACTCCGGCGAAGGTCAGGTCGTCCATCGCCTTATACGCCTTGACTCCGTCGTTAGTACGCATCCATGTGAGCTGATACTTCTTGCCTGGAGCAGGATTCATTGCGGTGCCAAGCTTCACGTCAGACAAATAGTTCAGTTCTGGTGCTGATGTTTCGCCGAACGTTGGCTTGAAGTTTGTGGGATATTTCAAATTGGGTGTGAAACTAACTTCCTCCACAGAATCCACATCCAATAGTTGTTTCTCTTCTGATAGATTTGTTTCTATAGATTGATACGCTACAGATTCATCGTTGATATCTTCTGTTCCCGATGCAAAAGTGACATTACTCGTCAACACAGCGGCTAGAAGCCATACCATTTTTTTTATTATCATTTCATTAATGGTTTATAGTAGATAGATTTTTCTCTCCACTTAACATCAAAATGCCATACCCCAAAAGAAGAGCCCGGCATTTTCAACAGATTAGATGGACGCTCATCATAACCGACCACCAAAGAATCGCGAATCAAGAAAAAACAGCGCAACCGAACGATTATCGGTTGCGCTATTTATGGATAAAGGACAAATTATACCTTAATTTCAACTTCCACACCACTCGGGAGTTCGAGCTTCATCAAAGCGTCAACGGTCTTAGCGGTTGAGCTGTAGATGTCGATCAGACGCTTGTAGTCTGACAGCTGGAACTGCTCACGAGCCTTCTTGTTTACGAAGGTAGAGCGGTTTACGGTGTAAATACGCTTGTGAGTTGGGAGGGGAATAGGACCGCTAACGATAGCGCCTGTTGCCTTCACGGCCTTCACAATCTTCTCTGCTGACTTGTCAACCAACTGGTGGTCGTAGCTCTTCAGCTTGATGCGAATTTTCTGACTCATAATTTCAATTTAAAATTTTAATGATTTAACTGTTTTATTATGCTAACGCTGCTAAAGAGTCATTTGCTCAACAGCGTTTATGGAGGAAGTGAAGAGCGGAAGAAGATTCTTCACTCTTCACTCTTCACTTTTAACTTTTTTACACGAGGTCCACGCGTCCCTTGATCTCTTCGAGCACGGTCTTGGCAATGCTTGAAGACAGCGGAGCGTGATGGTCGTACTCCATTGAACTGGTAGCACGTCCGGAGGTGATGGTACGCAGGGCGGTTACATAACCGAACATCTCAGCCAGGGGAACCATAGCCTTGATGATACGGCCACCGCTGCGGCCTTCTTCCATACCTTCCACCTGACCACGGCGCTTGTTGAGGTCACCGATCACGTCACCCATGTTCTCCTCAGGAGTAACAACTTCGAGTTTCATGATAGGCTCCATCAGCACGGGGCCGGCCTTCTGGCAAACTGCCTTGTAAGCGAAACGGGCAGCGAGTTCGAAGGAGAGCTGGTCGGAGTCAACAGGATGGAAAGAACCATCGATGAGCACCACCTTCAGAGAATCCATGGGATAGCCACCCAGAACACCGTTCTTCATGGCATCCTCGAAGCCCTTCTGTACGGAGGGGATGAATTCCTTAGGCACGTTACCACCCTTCACCTCATTGATGAACTGCAGGCCGCCATTCTCCTTGATATCCCAGTCGGGATCAACGGGACCTACGTTGACGATGATGTCAGCGAACTTACCGCGACCACCAGACTGCTTCTTGTAAACCTCACGATGGTTCTCAACGGTCTTGGTGATGGCTTCCTTGTAGTTCACCTGTGGCTTACCCTGGTTGCACTCTACCTTGAACTCACGCTTCAGACGGTCGATGATGATGTCGAGGTGGAGCTCACCCATACCAGAGATAACGGTCTGACCGCTCTGCTCGTCGGTATGCACGGTGAAGGTGGGGTCTTCCTCAGCAAGCTTGGCGAGTCCGTTGTCGAGCTTGGCAATGTCGGCCTGGCTCTTGGGCTCTACTGCGATAGAGATCACAGTGTCGGGGAAGGTGATGTTTTCGAGCACAATGGGGTGATTCTCATCGCAGAGGGTGTCACCCGTGCGGATATCCTTGAAACCTACACCTGCACCGATATCACCGGCGTCGATGCTTTCCATAGGATTCTGCTTGTTTGAGTGCATCTGGAACAGACGGCTAACGCGCTCCTTCTTGCCGGAACGGGTGTTGTACACATAAGAACCAGCCTCCACCTTACCGGAGTAAACGCGGAAGAATACCAGACGGCCTACATAGGGGTCGGTAGCAATCTTGAAAGCCAGAGCCGATGTGGGCTCGTCCTCAGAAGGCTTGCGGTCTTCCTCTTCGCCGGTGTCGGGATTCTCACCTACGATAGCAGGTGTGTCGACTGGAGAAGGCAGGAATGCGCAAACATAGTCGAGCAGGGTCTGAACGCCCTTGTTCTTGAAGGAGGAACCGCAGAGCATGGGAACACACTCCATTGCGATGGTACCCTTGCGGATAGCGGCAATCAGTTCTTCCTCGGTGATGGAGTTAGGATCGTCGAAGAACTTCTCCATGAGAGCCTCGTCGAATTCAGCAGCGGTCTCGACCAGCTTGTCGCGCCACTCCTGAGCCTCGTCCTTGAGGTCATCGGGAATCTCATCGATCTCGAACTCAGCGCCCTGTGTCTCATCGTGCCAGATGATGGCCTTCATCTTGAGCAGGTCAACCACGCCCTTGAAGGTCTCTTCCTGACCGATAGGAATAACCAGAGATACAGGATTTGCACCCAAAACGTCCTTCATCTGCTGCAGCACGTCGTAATAGTTGGCACCGGAACGGTCCATCTTGTTGACGTAGCCCAGACGGGGAACATTATATTTGTCAGCCTGACGCCAAACGGTCTCTGACTGGGGCTGCACGCCACCCACTGCACAGTAGGTAGCCACGGCTCCATCGAGCACACGCAGAGAGCGCTCCACCTCAGCAGTGAAGTCCACGTGTCCCGGAGTGTCGATCAGGTTGATTTTATATTGGCTGTTATTATAGTTCCAGAAGCAAGTGGTAGCAGCGGATGTAATAGTAATACCGCGCTCCTGCTCCTGAGCCATCCAGTCCATGGTTGCGCCACCATCGTGGACCTCACCAATCTTGTGCGTCTTACCTGTATAGAACAGAATGCGCTCAGAGGTGGTGGTCTTACCGGCATCGATGTGAGCCATAATACCGATGTTGCGCGTCAAATGTAAATCGTGCTTTGCCATTGTGTTTTTAATTTACCCTTGTAACTTAATATAACCTTTTTACCTTATCTATTAGAATCTGAAGTGAGCAAAAGCACGGTTAGCTTCGGCCATGCGGTGCATGTCTTCCTTACGCTTGAAAGCGCCACCCTGACTGTTGTAAGCGTCCATAATCTCTGCAGCGAGACGGTCGGCCATAGACTTACCACCACGCTTACGTGCAAACTGGATCATGTTCTTCATTGAAACGCTCTCCTTACGGTCGGGACGGATTTCTGTAGGAACCTGGAATGTGGCACCACCAATACGGCGGCTCTTCACCTCCACCTGAGGGGTAATGTTGTCGAGGGCCTGCTTCCAGATTTCGAGAGCTGACTTCTCCTCATTACTCATCTTCTCCTTCACAATGTCAAGAGCTTTGTAGAAAATTTCATAAGATGTATTCTTCTTACCGTCATACATCAGATGATTCACGAATTTTGAGACCTTCTGGTCGTTGAAGACGGGATCTGGAAGGATCACGCGCTTCTTTGGTTTTGCTTTTCTCATTTTGCTTATTTATTATTTTTTATTCTGCTTGGGGTTGTCTGTTTCTTTGTTCTTCAACACCCGCTCCCGGGCGTTTACTCAACCTGTCGTTAACAATTCTCCAGCAAAATGTTTTGTTTTAGTTTGAAGGAGTGCCCCGCTCCCGCTATCTCCAGCAGTAGCTGGGCACTTTTTCTTTTCCGGCTAATTACTTCTTAGCCTTTGGACGCTTGGCACCGTACTTGGAGCGGCGCTGTGTGCGGTTAGCAACACCAGCGGTATCCAATGTACCACGTACGATGTGATAACGTACACCGGGAAGGTCCTTTACACGACCACCACGCACCAGCACGATAGAGTGCTCCTGCAGGTTGTGTCCCTCACCGGGAATGTAACTGTTGACTTCCTTCTGGTTAGTCAAACGAACACGGGCTACCTTGCGCATAGCCGAATTTGGCTTCTTCGGGGTCGTTGTGTACACGCGCACACAAACGCCACGACGCTGAGGACAGCTGTCCAAAGCGGGCGACTTGCTCTTGTCAACAAGCGCCTTTCTGCCTTTTCTTACCAATTGTGAAATTGTAGGCATTTTACTTTACTTTTTTAATTTATATATATATTTTTATTTGTATTCGAGTATGTGCACAATAGCCCCTAAGGACCATTTTGGGGTGCAAAGGTACGAACTTTCTTTGAAAACACCTAATTTAATAAAAGCCAAAAAGGCTACACTTGCCAACATTTAGCAAAGTATAGCCTTTGTTAACGATTTTTAAACCACATTATGCGTCGCCTTTGGGTGTCCCGAAGGGTGTTGCTGTGCGCAAAGGCTGGTTGGGGATCTCAATTCTCCCGTATTCCTGCTCATAGCGCATGATGTTTTCCTGCAGGGCGGCTAACAGTCGCTTGGCATGCTCAGGGGCCAGGATGACACGGCTCTTGACCTTAGCCTTCTGCAGTCCGGGGAGCATGGCTGCGAAATCGAGGATAAACTCTGAATGGGAGTGGATAATCATGGCGAGATTGGAATATTCGCCCTGAGCCACATCCGGTGACAGTTCCAGTTGCAACTGTCCATTGTTCTGATTATTGTCTGCCATATTGAAACTTTTTTTTAAACGATGACGTTTTGAGCCCCTTGGTAAGGGGCGGCTCTAAAGCAGGGTTTTTATTTAATGGTACACAGAGACACTGAGACACAGAGTTATTTTTTTCTATGACTATGACCTTATAAAGGGTTAAGCGCTGCTACGCAGCTGTTTAAGCGTCCTTCGGACTGTTTAAGCGCCACTTCGTGGCTGGTTAAAAGACTATGACGATGACTATGACTTCTCTTGTCTTTTGTCTTTTGTCTTTCGTTTTTCGTCCTTCGTTTTTCGTTTTTAGTCTCTGTGTCTCTGTGTACTATTTAATTCTATGTACTATTTAATAATGACTTTCTTACCGTTGATGATGTAGAGACCGGGGGCGGCGGGACGACTGACGCGCTGACCGCCTATTCCGTAAACCTGATCAACCACAGAATGATTTTTCACCGTAACATGGTCTATAGCTGTCTCCGTAAAGGGACTGCCAAAGACGACATTGACCACTTGATTGAGAAGCGTAACATTCAGGTCAATCAGAGCATAGAGTTTATCAGCAGTAAACTTGGCATCCAAATTGATCACAACGTCGCCCAGCACCATGCCTGGACCCAATGCGAAGTTCTTGATGGAGAGTTTATAGGAGCCATCACTGTTCTGGCTGATATTGATCGTGCTTGCAGGAATGGTTGTTGACTCCTCGTTGCCGTCAACATTTGCGACGGACACCACCAAGTCGTCAGTATAGGAAACGCCAGAATCCTCAGGCGTGTCGGGGGTATCTGGAGTATCGGGATCATCCGGATTATCAGGGTTTTCCGGAGTTACAGGAGTGTCGGGATTATCAGGGTTATCCGGAGTTACAGATGACTTGTAAATGAGTTCCACATCATCGACGAGCAGCACTTCGTCGCCCTTGCCTTCACCAGGTTTGGCACAAGTGGAGAAGGTCAACATGATGGCTTTCGGCTCCAGACCGTTATCAGTGTATGTGAAAGGTACGCTAATGCGTGTCCATTCCGAACAGGCTTCGATGTTGGGGTTTTCAGCCTTTCCCACAATATTATTATAGGTTTTGTCTTCGGGTACCTGATAGTAAGTGCCATCGGTGATATACGCACTCATATTGGCGCATGTGCCGGCCTTACCCGTAGAGTACTTCACCCAGAACACGACGGAATCAGGACGGGCTTCAAGCACCTGATAGTAAGGATCGCCATTAAAGTCTTTTTCTGTTACACTCATATCCATTGCGGAATGATTGCTTTTATCAGCAGCCTGAGTGGAACCAGCATTCAGCCGGCCTGTAGTCATTGTTCCATTGGCTACACTAAAAAAGACTTTCGTAGCACGGATTTCGGCACTATAATTACCGCTATGCGCATCTTTGCTCTTAAAACAATGTTCTCCTGCCAGTGAGGCCCACGTCCCGGAAGCACTGGAGAAAGAGTGCCAATAGCGGGGCTCTGCGGCAGAGGAAGAAGAACTGTTGGCATATACGCCCCAATCCTCAAAACCACCATTCAATATCTGTGTATTTTCGTTTGATTGAGAAAAAGCTGTCAGAGACAGCATGGTCATCAATAAAAGTGTATATAATTTCTTCATTCCTTATTTGATTTGATAAACTATTCCTATTGTACCATAGATGGGATAGAGCGTCTGCTCCACGGTCTTGAAATCGCTCTTGAACACGCCCGAGAGTCCCCATGAAAGATTGGCATAGAGGCCAAACTGATGCCACACACGCCAATCCGCGCCTACATTCAGGCCAAACTGTAGCGGACGCATATCATCACTGAAGTCATAATATCCGCGTGTGCTTTCCTCTTCGCCCATTTCCACTTTCTCGCCCGTAGGATCGCCTTTTCGCAGATAGCCGTTGTACACGTTGCCTTCAAAACTCTTACTGGTAAGAACTGAAAGATAGGGACCCGCATAAAGGAGAACCCGATCGGAGGGCTGGAAGGTAGCATTCACGGGAACCGTGAACATCCATTGGCGGGCATCTGTTATCACACGGCCTGTAAACCTTCCGTCAAGTGACTGACCACCACGCACC
The DNA here is from genome assembly GCA_902784755.1 of uncultured Prevotellaceae bacterium. Taxonomy (GTDB): domain Bacteria; phylum Bacteroidota; class Bacteroidia; order Bacteroidales; family Bacteroidaceae; genus Prevotella. The sequence goes on along the minus strand of CACZVX010000023.1, from coordinate 30,136 downwards.
AAGTCCATATAGTAAGACTTTACGGTAGCATCAATGCTCATACTCTTATTCTCGAAATGCAGACCGCCTTGAAGGCCCCAATTCCCCCAGAAATTCTTCTGAACATCCACGCCAACAGAAAGATTGGGCTTCAATTCAAACTTATTGAGTTTACGGATGGTGGCAGGCATTCCGATAGGAGCAGTACCTCCGATACTGTAGCCTACCCTACCCTTGATGTGCCAGTCTGAATTCTCTTCACGTTCTGCACCTAGGACTGTCGCTGCCGACAGCAGCATGCAAAAAAATATGATTGACAGTTTCTTCATCATTCAGCCTCCTCCTCACAATAGATTCTCACTTTGTCTATCAGCAACGTGCTCCCCAGAGCACCTTCAAATTTAGCACCGTCAACGCTCGACGAGAAGCATACCGTCAGGTTATAACCATTGCCTTCCAACAAGTCGAGATCAACATCCTTGGTATAAACAAAAGGAATCTCGAAAGGTGTCCACTCACTGGCGGGCTGCATATTCTCAATCCGGGCTATCGCCAAAATATGCCGATTCGTCAGCACATCATCACCGTACAGAATGACATCTTTGCCATTCTCGTCTTCATTACGATAGAAGACAGCATAGACATCACCCTTATCAATGCGACCTGCAACGTCGTTGTTCTGGGCATCTTTGAAAGGACTGCCCGGCTTGTACTGATAATAGCCAGTTATTTTTATCGGCTTACGGTCAAATTTCACACCGAAGCGCGTTGACCTCATAGCATCCGTCGTTGCCACGGAGAGGTCGAACTCACCAAGAAACAGATTACCGGCAGCAATGTATTTCTTAGCCATTGCGCCAAAGACACCCGTAGAACAGGTAACCAGTTTCAAAGCCGCTCCCTCGTATCCGTTCTTCTCTACCGTTGTGGGGTACTTGTCGGGATCCGTTCCACCGCCGGAAAGTCCGAACCCGAGATTGCCATTGGCCCACGAGCGGGACCATTCCTTACCATCTTCGTCCAATTCAAACCACTCGTAAAATGATCCGTACTTACGGTCTATGCAATAATTCTCGAAGTCAAACTTCAATATATCGCTCACCATTCGAGTTTGCTTACTGAATTCCACGGTATAGGTACGCTTATACTGGCCGTTCTGGGAGGTTACGGTATAGGTAACTGGATTTGTGAAGTCTTGAACAGAACCATTGGCCGGTTGAATCGTAGCACCATCCGTAATCTTAAACACAGGTGCGAGATTCTTCACATCTGCCGTACGGCGCACGTTAAACACCACTTTGTCGCTGGTATATAGTACAGAGACCAATGTATCCTTTGCACTATAGAAAACAGAATTCAAATCATCCACATGTACATAGGCGGCTTCAATATCGCACTCATCATTGAGTGGTTCATCCTTAAAGCACGAAGTGCACAAAAGACAACACAACAACAGTAATAATTCTATCCTTTTACCCATATATTCAAAATTTCTCTGCAAAATTACACAAAAAAAAAGAGTTGTAGTCATATTTTGTCAAAAAATTGATTTTCAAGAACAAAATATCCCTGCCAACTTTACGCTGGCAGGGATTGTCTTTATAAGAGAGACCCTCACTATTCTTACTTGGTGCGATACTTCTCAGCCTGTTCCTGAATGAGTGCTGCGTCATCAAAATAGTTGATGCGCATGGCTTCTTTAACCTCATGGAGTGTCTGGGCAGCCACCTCGCGGGCAGCTTCAGAACCCCTCTTGAGGATGTTGTAAACCTCAGGAATGTCCTGCTCAAACTCATGACGACGCTGACGGATAGGCTCTAGACGGTCGTTCAGGACCTTCATCAGGAACTTCTTACACTTCATGTCGCCCAAACCACCGCGACGATAGTGGTCCTTCAACTCATCAAGGTTCTTGTAATCAGGCCAGAACTGTGCGAAATCATCATCCGTAGCAAAGGCATCGAGGTATGTGAACACCACATTACCTTCCACATGACCAGGATCTTCCACCTGCAGGTGGGTAGGATCAGTATAGGCTGACTTCACCTTCTTCTCCACTTCCTTCTGATCATCACTCAGGTAGATACAGTTGCCAAGTGATTTAGACATCTTCGCATTGCCGTCAATACCAGGCAGGCGCATACACACCTGATTGGTCGGGAGCATAATCTGGGGTTCCACAAGCACTGGCGCATAGATTTGATTGAAGCGACGCACAATCTCGTTACACTGTTCCAGCATCGGCTTCTGGTCCTCACCCACAGGTACCGTCGTAGCCTTGAAGGCCGTGATATCGGCAGCCTGAGAGATGGGATAAGTGAAGAAGCCCACAGGCACGCCCTCGCCGAAGTTGCGCATCTGCAATTCTGTCTTCACGGTAGGATTGCGCTGCAGACGCCCCACGTTCACCAAGTTCATATAGTAAACCGTAAGCTCTGCCAGTTCTGGAATCATCGACTGGATGAACATCGTCACCTTATCGGGATCGAGTCCTGCTGAGAGATAGTCCAATGCCACCTCAATAATATTCTGGCGCACCTTCTCGGGGTTGTCAGCATTATCGGTGAGTGCCTGAACGTCAGCGATGAATACAAACATCTTGTCGTAGTTGCCTTCGTTCTGCAATTCCACGCGACGACGCAATGATCCCACATAGTGACCAAGGTGCAGGCGTCCCGTGGGGCGGTCACCTGTCAATATAATTCTTCCCATATTTTTATCGTTTATATTCGGTGAAAGGGCAGCGACCCTGCGGCCACTGCCCTATTCTATTGAGATTTGTGATTAATCGTTGACCAGTTCACGATCAGCGAAATCAAGCACATTCTTCTTGTTGGCCTGCATACGCTCGTACTCTTCGCGACTGCCTACCACAATGCGGTCGAAGTCGCGCTGACCTGTACCAGCGGGGATGAGGTGTCCGCAGATCACGTTCTCCTTCATACCCTCCAGATGGTCAACCTTACCGCGGATAGCAGCATCGTTGAGCACCTTCGTGGTCTCCTGGAAGGATGCAGCCGACATGAAGCTCTTGGTCTGAAGAGCGGCACGGGTGATACCCTGCAGAATCTGAGTAGATGTAGCAGGAACGGCATCACGCACCTGAACGATCTTCATATCACGGCGCTTCAGCATGGAGTTCTCATCGCGCAGTTTGCGGGCTGTTACAATCTGACCCTTCTGCATGGTCTCAGAATCACCGGAATCGACGACAACCTTCTTACCCCAGATGCGGTCGTTCTCCTCGGAGAAGTCGAGCTTGTCGACAACCTCGTCCTCAAGGAATGAAGTGTCGCCTGGGTCATTGATCTGCACTTTACGCATCATCTGACGGACGATAATCTCAAAGTGCTTGTCGTTGATCTTCACACCCTGCAGACGATACACATCCTGCACTTCGTTCACGATATACTCCTGAACAGCCGTCGGGCCCTTGATAGCCAGAATGTCGTTAGGTGTAATCACACCATCAGAAAGTGGCGTACCGGCACGTACGGCATCGTGTTCCTGTACCAGAATCTGCTTGGACAGAGATACCAGATACTTGCGCTGCTCACCAGTCTTAGAGGTAACCACAATCTCACGGTTACCACGCTTTACTTTACCCATGGTCACCTCACCGTCGATTTCAGATACGACTGCGGGGTTGGATGGATTACGGGCCTCGAACAACTCAGTCACTCGAGGCAGACCACCGGTGATGTCACCGCCCTTGGCTACTGAACGTGGAATCTTAACAAGTGTGGTACCAGTCTTCACGACCTGACCATCCTCAACAACCACGTGACCGCCTACGGGGAAGATATAGGTACCGATGATTTCACCATCCTTACCGATGATATCACAGGTAGGCACCAATGAACGGTCGCGGGTCTCGGTGATGATCTTTTCAGTCAGACCAGTGGTTTCGTCGGTCTCTGCCTTATAGGTAGAACCTTCCACCACATCGCGGAACTTCAGCGTACCTGCATATTCCGTAACGATAACGGCATTGAACGGGTCCCAACGGGCAACCATGTCGCCCTTCTTCACCACGTCGCCAGTCTTGAAATACAGACTTGAACCATAAGGTACGTTGACGGTGGAAAGAACAATATTCGTATTGGGATCCACGAAGCGTACTTCCGACAGACGGCTTACAACCATCTGACATTCACGCTGTTCGGTGTCACCATCTTCAATATAAGGAACCGTACGAAGTTCGTCGAATTCGAGTTTGGCCTCATTCTTGGCAACGATGCTGGCATTAGCTGCTGCATTACCAGCCACACCACCGGCGTGGAACGTACGAAGCGTAAGCTGAGTACCCGGCTCACCGATAGCCTGAGCGGCAATCACACCGACAGCCTCACCCTTCTGTACCATGCGCTGGGTGGCAAGGTTACGTCCGTAACACTTCATGCAGACACCCTTCTTTGACTCACAGGTGAGCACCGAACGGATTTCCACGCTCTCGATGCCAACCTCTTCAATGCGCTGGACTACAGACTCCGTGATTTCCTCTCCTGCAGGCACGATCAAGTCACCTGTGTGAGGATCGAGGATATCATGTACGGATACACGGCCAAGGATACGCTCACCAAGGCTGGCAATCGTCTCATCGCCATTCTTCAGAGCCGTACAAACGAGTCCGCGAAGCGTACCGCAGTCTTCCTCATTGATAATCACGTCATGGCTTACGTCCACCAGACGACGAGTCAGATAACCTGCGTCAGCCGTCTTCATAGCGGTATCAGCCAGACCCTTACGGGCACCGTGAGTAGAAATGAAGTACTCCAGCACAGACATTCCTTCCTTGAAGTTCGAAAGAATCGGGTTCTCAATCGTACCACGTCCCTCAGCACCTGCCTTCTGCGGCTTGGCCATCAGACCACGCATACCAGCCAACTGAGCAATCTGGTCCTTAGATCCACGGGCACCAGAGTCAAGCATCATGTAAACAGCGTTGAAGCCCTGGTCTGCCTCGGTCATCTCCTTCATCAGCACGTCACGCAGACGGTTGTTCACGTGAGTCCAGGCATCAATCACCTGATTGTAACGCTCATTATCCGTGATGAAGCCCATGTTGTAGTTATCGGTAATCTGCTGTACCTCGTTATTACCCTTCTCGACAAGATCAGCTTTCTCATCAGGAATGATAATATCATCGAGGTTGAACGACAGACCTGCCAGATATGCCATGCGGTAACCGAGGTTCTTGATACCATCGAGGAACTCACAAGCCTCAGCGAAGCCCACCTTATTGATTACATCAGCAATGATGTCGCGGAGTGACTTCTTGGAAATGATCTTATTGACGAATCCAACTGCATTGGGCACAATGTCGTTCACAATGACACGACCCACAGAAGTCTCCACCATGTGCTTAATCTTATGACCGTTCTCGTCGATATCATCAACCACCACCTTCACCAGCGCGTGGAGGTCGCACTTGCCCTCATTGTGGGCAATGATTGCTTCCTCAGGACCGTAGAAGGTCAGACCTTCACCCTTAGCACCCGGACGGATCTTGGTGATGTAATAAAGACCAAGAACCATGTCCTGAGAAGGAACGGTGATAGGAGCACCGTTGGCAGGGTTCAGGATGTTGTGGCTCTGAAGCATCAGAATCTGAGCCTCCAGAATAGCTTCGTTTGACAACGGGAGGTGAACAGCCATCTGGTCACCGTCGAAGTCAGCATTGAAGGCAGTACAAGCCAGTGGGTGGAGCTGAATAGCCTTACCCTCGATGAGCTTGGGCTGGAAAGCCTGGATACCGAGACGGTGAAGTGTTGGTGCACGGTTGAGAAGCACGGGATGACCCTTCATCACATTCTCGAGAATATCCCAGATGACCGGCTCGCGACGGTCCACAATCTTCTTGGCGGACTTCACCGTCTTCACGATACCGCGCTCGATGAGCTTACGGATGATAAACGGCTTATAGAGTTCAGCTGCCATCAGCTTAGGCAGACCGCACTCACCCATCTTCAGTTCAGGGCCTACCACGATCACGGAACGGGCTGAATAGTCAACACGCTTACCGAGAAGGTTCTGACGGAAACGTCCCTGCTTACCTTTCAAAGAGTCGGAAAGAGACTTCAGCGGACGGTTGGAATCGCTCTTCACAGCACTTGACTTGCGGCTATTGTCGAAGAGTGAATCGACAGCTTCCTGAAGCATACGCTTCTCGTTGCGGAGAATCACCTCAGGAGCCTTAATCTCCATCAGACGCTTCAGACGGTTGTTACGGATGATGACACGACGATAGAGATCGTTCAAGTCGGAAGTGGCGAAACGGCCACCATCCAGGGGAACCAACGGACGGAGCTCAGGAGGAGTGACGGGGATAATCTTCAGAATCATCCACTCGGGCTTGTTGATGTCCTTAGAAGCACGGAAAGCCTCTACTACCTGCAGACGCTTCAGCGCCTCTGTCTTGCGCTGCTGGGAACCGTCAGTATTGGCACGGTCACGGAGTTCATAGGAGATGGAATCGAGGTCAAGACCTACGAGGAGGTCGTAAATAGCCTCGGCACCCATCTTGGCGATGAACTTATTAGGATCGCTATCCTCCAGATATTCATTATCCTGAGGCAGGGAATCCATGATGTCGATATACTCATCCTCAGAAAGGAGATCGTACTTGTGTGAACCATTGAGTTCCTCACCGTCGGAAGTCTTACGACCAGCCACGATACCCGGATTGGTCACGATATACTTCTCGTAATAGATAACGGCGTCGAGTTTCTTGGTAGGAACACCCAAAAGATAACCAATCTTATTGGGGAGTGAACGGAAATACCAGATGTGGGCAACGGGAACAACGAGTTCAATATGACCCGTACGTTCACGACGCACCTTCTTCTCGGTCACCTCTACACCGCAACGGTCGCAGACAATGCCCTTATAACGGATACGCTTATACTTACCGCAGGCGCACTCATAATCCTTGGTAGGACCAAAGATACGCTCACAGAAAAGACCGTCACGCTCAGGCTTGTAGGTGCGGTAGTTGATGGTCTCAGGCTTGGTAACCTCGCCGAAACTGCTTTCGAGGATTTCCTCCGGTGAAGCAAGACCGATGGTAATCTTGGTGAAATTATTTTTTACCTTTGAATCTTTCTTGAATGCCATAATTCAATTCTTAATTCTTAATTCTTGATTCTTAATTGAATATTAGTCGAGGGTTACGCTAAGACCTAGACCACGGAGCTCATGGAGAAGCACGTTGAGTGACTCAGGAATGCCAGGAGTTGGCATGGGTTCACCCTTCACGATAGCTTCATAAGCCTTAGAACGGCCTACTACATCGTCCGATTTGATCGTGAGGATTTCCTGGAGCACATGAGAAGCACCGAAGGCCTCAAGTGCCCAAACCTCCATCTCACCAAAACGCTGACCACCAAACTGGGCCTTACCGCCAAGAGGCTGCTGCGTGATGAGAGAGTACGGACCGATGGAACGGGCGTGCATCTTATCCTCAACCATGTGGCCGAGCTTCAAGAAGTAGGTGATACCTACGGTTGCGGGCTGGTCGAACTTCTCACCCGTCTCACCATCATAGAGGTGAGTAGAGCAGAGACGCGGCAGTCCTGCCTTGTCTGTCCATGCCTGCAGGTCCTCAAGATGAGCACCATCAAAGATAGGCGTAGCAAACTTCACACCGAGACGCTTACCGGCAGCACCGAGGATAGCCTCGAAAATCTGACCGAGGTTCATACGTGAAGGCACACCCAGCGGGTTCAGCACCAAGTCAACAGGACGACCATCCTCGAGGAACGGCATATCCTCCTGACGTACCACCTTAGATACGATACCCTTATTACCGTGACGACCGGCGAGTTTGTCACCTACACCAATCTTACGTTTCTTAGCCACGTAAACCTTAGCCATCTGCAGAATGCCAGAAGGCAGTTCATCACCGATGGTAATGGCAAACTTACGGCGCTTGTTCTCGGCATCGAGCAACTTATACTTCTTGATGAAGTTGATGATGAGTCGCTGGATGAGTTCGTTGGTATGCTCATCGCTGGTCCAGCCATTCGACTGAATGCCATCATACTCAAGGTTCTTCAGAGCAGAGATGGTGAACTTGGCACCCTTAGTGATAATCTCAGCACCCGTGTAATCCTTCACACCCTCTGAGGTCTTACCCTTGGTAAGGGTCATCAGCTTATCAACAAGGATATCCTTCAGGTCGTTTACCTTTGCCTCATATTCCTCGTCAATCTTACTCAGGATTATCTTGTCCTGCTTCTTGGATTCACGAGTCTTCACGGCACGTGAGAAGAGTTTCTTGTCAATCACGACACCTGTCAGTGACGGATTAGCCTTCAGTGAAGAATCCTTCACATCACCAGCCTTGTCACCGAAGATGGCACGAAGCAGCTTCTCTTCAGGTGAAGGATCGCTCTCACCCTTAGGAGAAATCTTACCAATCAGAATGTCACCGGGAACCACAGAAGCACCTACACGGATAATACCATTGTCGTCAAGATCCTTGGTAGCCTCCTCACTGACATTAGGAATATCAGCGGTGAACTCCTCCATACCACGCTTTGTCTCACGAACATCGAGTGAATACTCATCCACGTGAACAGAAGTCAGGATATCTTCACGGACTACGCGCTCATTCAGCACGATAGCGTCCTCATAGTTGTAACCCTTCCAAGGCATATAAGCCACGAGGAGGTTACGACCCAGAGCCAATTCACCGTTTTCGGTAGCATAACCCTCAGTAAGGATATCGCCCTTCTTCACACGCTGACCTTTCTCACAGATAGGACGAAGGTCAACAACCATGTTCTGGTTCGTGCGGCGGAACTTAGGAATGCGGTATTCCTTCAGGGCAGGCTCGAAGCTAACGAACTCCTCATCCTCTGTACGGTCATAGAGGATACGGATAGTGGTAGCATCCACATATTCAATGACGCCTTCGCCTTCAGCGGTAATCATGGTGCGGCTGTCTTCACAAACCTGCTTCTCAATACCAGTACCAACGATAGGAGCTTCATTATGAAGCAGAGGAACAGCCTGACGCATCATGTTAGATCCCATCAGTGCACGGTGAGCATCATCGTGCTCCAGGAAAGGAATAAGGCCTGCTGCGATAGAGGCTATCTGCTGAGGAGCCACGTCCATCAAGTCAACCTGATCAGGAGCCACAACAGGGAAGTCGGCATCCTGACGGCACTTCACATAAGTGCGGATGAATGAACCGTCCTCGTTCAGCGGAGCGTTACCCTGACCGATGATATGGTCTTGCTCCTCTTCAGCGGTGAGGTAAACCACATCCTCGTTCTTCAGGTCAACCACACCATTCTCCACCTTGCGGTAAGGAGTCTCGATGAATCCGAGCTCATTGATCTTTGCATAGACGCAGAGAGATGAAATCAGACCGATGTTAGGACCTTCAGGGCTCTCAATCGGGCACAGACGACCATAGTGTGTGTAGTGTACGTCACGAACCTCGAAACCGGCACGCTCACGAGACAGACCGCCAGGACCCAGAGCGGAGAGACGACGCTTGTGCGTAACCTCTGCCAGAGGGTTGGTCTGGTCCATAAATTGGCTCAACGGATTGGTACCGAAGAACGAGTTGATGACACTAGAAATAGTCTTGGCATTAATGAGGTCGGTCGGTGTGAACACCTCATTATCGCGAACGTTCATGCGCTCACGGATAGTACGGCTCATACGGGCAAGACCGATAGAGAACTGATTGCTCAACTGCTCACCAACGGTACGTACGCGACGGTTCGACAGGTGGTCGATATCGTCCACGGTAGCGTTGCTGTTAACCAAGTCGATCAGATACTTGATAATGGAAATAATATCCTCCTTTGTCAGGATGCGCACATCCATATCGGTATTGAGACCGAGTTTCTTATTGATACGATAACGGCCCACATCACCGAGGTCGTAACGCTTATCTGAGAAGAACAGATTCTGGATGACCTCACGTGCACTGGCATCATCGGCAGGATCTGCATTACGCAACTGACGATAGATGTAGAGCACAGCCTCTTTCTCAGAGTTTGAGGGGTCCTTAGCCAAAGTGTTGAAGATGATGGCGTACTTTGAAGCAGCCTCTGCATCCTTGTGTACAAGAATGGTAGAAGCACCGCTCTCAAGAATCTCGTCGACATTATCCTTGGTGATTTCAGTCTCACGTTCCATGATAACCTCATTACGCTCGATGGAAACCACTTCACCGGTATCCTCATCAACGAAGTCCTCGTTCCAACTTTTCAGCACACGGGCAGCCAGATTACGACCAATCATCTCCTTCATGTTCTTCTTGTTCACCTTCACTTCCTCAGCGAGGTCGAAAATCTGAAGGATATCCTTGTCAGCTTCAAAACCGATAGCACGCAAGAGCGTGGTTACGGGCAACTTCTTCTTACGATCGATGTAGGCATACATCACATTGTTGATGTCAGTTGCAAACTCAATCCAAGAACCCTTGAAAGGAATAATACGTGCAGAATAGAGCACGGTTCCGTTGGCATGAACACCCTGGCCGAAGAACACACCGGGTGAACGGTGCAGCTGGGAAACAACCACACGCTCGGCACCATTAATAATAAAGGTACCGTTTTCGGTCATATAGGGAATAGTGCCAAGGAATACATCCTGGATGAATGTACCGAAATCCTCATGTTCAGGGTCGGTGCAGTAGAGTTTCATCTTGGCCTTTAAAGGTACGCTATAAGTCAGACCGCGCTCCAGACATTCGTCAATGGTATAGCGGGGCGGGTCGATAAAGTAATCCAAGAACTCAAGAACGAAATTGTTACGTGTGTCGGTGATAGGGAAGTTCTCAGAGAACACCTTATACAAACCGTCATTCTTGCGTTCCTCAGGCGGAGTGTCCAACTGCAAGAAGTCGCGGAACGACTTTAACTGCACATCGAGGAAATCCGGATAGGGCATCGGATTCTTCACGCTGGCAAAGTTTACTCTGTTATCAACAATTTTTGAAGCCATCTATTATAAATAATGTTTGGTTTTGAAAAAAATCCGGCATTACCGGAGATTCCGGATTTTCCGGAATTTCTGTCATTTAGACAAGAAAAGGTTAAGACCCCCCTACCTAGGAGATCTTAACCTGTATTTTCTGAAAAGTAAGCTCGAATTACTTCAACTCGACCTTAGCACCGGCCTCTTCGATAGCCTTCTTCAGGTTCTCAGCCTCGTCCTTAGAGAGACCTTCCTTCAGAGTTGAAGGAGCACCGTCAACGAGATCCTTAGCTTCCTTCAGACCAAGACCGCAAGCTTCCTTAACGGCCTTCACAACCTGCAGTTTAGCAGCACCGATTTCAGCGAGAACAACATCGAAAGATGTCTTTTCCTCAGCTGCCTCAGCAGCACCGCCAGCAGCGGGACCAGCAGCAACAGCAACAGCTGCAGCGGCGGGCTCAATTCCGTACTCGTCCTTCAGGACTGTAGCCAACTCGTTTACTTCTTTCACTGTGAGGTTAACCAACTCCTCAGCAATAGCTTTAATATCTGCCATTTTTATTTAAAATTTAATTGTTTTTAATGTTAAATGTATTTATTTTGAGCGTTTTATTACTCAGGACGCTCGCCTAAGGTCTTCAGCACGCCATGGATAGTCTGGCCACCTGACTGCAGAGCAGAGATAACGTTCTTGGCAGGCGACTGCAGCAGTGCCACGATGTCGGCGATAACCTCGTTCTTGCTCTTGATTGCACAAAGCTCATCCAACTTGTCAGCACCTACATAGATACCTTCTTCAGCGTAAGCTGCCTTCAAAGCAGGAATGCCTTGCTTCTTATAGTCCTTCAGCATCTTGGCAGGAACATTGGCGGTCTGTGTGAACAGAACAGCAGTGTTACCCTTCAATGTACTGTAGAGAGGTTCAAAATCAATCTCCGAAGCCTCGAAAGCCTTGTGCAGAAGCTTGTTCTTCACAACGACCATCTTGATTTCGTTCTTGAAGCACTTGCGGCGCAGGTCACTGGTCTGCTTCGCATTCAGTCCGGTAACATCTACCAGATAGAAGTGAGGAAACTCCTTCAGTTTCTCGCCCAAGTCAACAATAATAGTATCTTTTACTTCCTTTTTCATTGCTTTCTGTGAATTTTAGAGTTACTCAATTGTCTTTGGATCAACCTTGACACCCTTACTCATAGTGCTCGAAAGATAGATACTCTTGATATATGTACCTTTAGCAGCAGCAGGCTTCAACTTGATAACGGTGTTGATAAACTCCTTGGCATTTCCGTAGATCTGCTCATTAGTCATATTCACCTTACCGATTGAGGTGTGGATGATACCAGCCTTGTCAACCTTAAAGTCAATCTTACCCTGCTTTACTTCCTTAACTGCCTTAGCAACGTCCATAGTTACAGTGCCGCTCTTGGGGTTAGGCATCAGGCCACGAGGACCGAGAATACGGCCCAAAGGACCAAGCTTACCCATGCAAGAAGGCATTGTGATAATCACATCAACATCAGTCCAACCACTCTTGATCTTGTCGATATATTCGTCGAGACCAACATAGTCAGCACCTGCTTCTGTAGCAGCAGCTTCCTGATCGGGGGTGCAGAGAGCCAACACACGAACGACCTTACCAGTTCCGTTAGGCAGCGAAACAACGCCACGAACCATCTGGTTAGCCTTACGTGGGTCAACGCCCAAGCGTACATCGATATCAACGGATGCCTCAAACTTGGTGGTGGTAATTTCCTTCACCAACTGAGCAGCCTCCATCAAAGAGTATGCTTTCCCTGCTTCAATCTTATCAGCAACTGCCTTCTGATTCTTTGTCAGTTTACTCATTTTTGTTTAAATTGAAGTTATAAATTATTTACCAGGGAAGTCCCCTTTTACAGTAATACCCATACTACGAGCCGTACCTGCCACGAGTTTCATAGCACTCTCAACAGTGAAACAGTTCAGGTCAGCCATCTTATCCTCAGCAATGGCACGAACCTGATCCCAGGTCACGCTTGCCACCTTCTTACGGTTAGGCTCTGAGCTTCCGCCCTTTGCCTTGGCTGCCTCCAGCAACTGCACTGCAGCAGGAGAGGTCTTAATCTCGAAGCTATATGACTTGTCGGTGTAGTAAGTGATAACAACGGGCAATACCTTGCCTGCCTTATCCTGGGTTCTGGCGTTGAACTCTTTGCAGAATCCCATAATATTGATACCCTTGGAACCCAAAGCAGGTCCTACGGGAGGCGAGGGATTCGCAGCGCCACCTTTAATCTGTAATTTGATTAATCCAGCAACTTCTTTAGCCATTTCTTCTGTTAATAATTAAATATTTGAAAAATATAAAAGAACAAGCTCACATCCGTAACAATGTGGTTATTCTTTTGCAACTTGCATAAAACTTAACTCCAACGGAGTTTTTCTTCCGAAAATCTTGACCATCACCTTCAACTTGTGTTTCTCGGCATTCACCTCTTCGATGACTCCACTGAAACCGCTGAAAGGACCATCGGTTACCTTCACCGTCTCGTCAACCATGTATGGGATGTTTACATCCTCTACCAATTCGGTTTCCTCAACAGTTCCCAATAACCGGTTCACGTCAGCCTGACGCACTGGCGTCGGGTTATCCAAACCTCCAAGAAATCCCAAAACATTTGGCATAAAGCGCAGCGTGTGAGCCACGTCACCAACCAATTGCGCTTCCACAAGTACATAGCCAGGGAGAGAAATCTTCTCCTTGACTACACGCTTGCCGTTACGCAATGATGCATGCTTCTCCATCGGTATCAATACCTGAGAAACATACTGCTGGAGGAGTGGGTTATGCTTAATCTCAGCTTCGATGTATTCTTTCACCTTAGCTTCCTTGCCGCTAACCGCACGCAGCACATACCATTTTTTACTTGTTTCAGCCATTTCTTCCTAAACGATCAGCTTGGATAAACTAATTGCATGACATTCTGGAACACGAAATCCATAATGAACACCACAATTGCAATGATAAGGGAAGCAGATAATACAACCATTGCACTGTGAGTAAGTTCGGCACGTGTCGGCCAAGTAGTTTTATGCGCAAGTTCGTTATAACAAGCCTTGCAATAATTTACAAACTTTTTGAACATATTATCTTCTATATTAGCACGGGAAGGAGGACTCGAACCCACGACCCTCGGTTTTGGAGACCGATGCTCTACCAACTGAGCTATTCCCGTATAGAAGCCCCCGCCCAAAGAACGGGGGCTTGCTTATTGTTTATCCAGTTAACCGGCTAGCCGGCAATCAGATATGATTAGTCCTCGTACACCTCTGTGATCTGACCAGAACCAACAGTGCGGCCACCTTCACGGATAGCAAAACGCAGACCCTGGTTCAGAGCAACAGCGTAAATCAGCTCAACAGTGATCTCTACGTTATCACCAGGCATTACCATTTCAACGCCCTCGGGAAGAGTGATCTCACCGGTGCAGTCCATGGTGCGGAGATAGAACTGAGGACGATACTTGTTGCCGAACGGAGTGTGACGGCCACCCTCTTCCTTCTTCAGCACATAGATAGAAGCCTTGAAGCGCTTGAAGGGCTTGATCTGTCCGGGATGGCAGAGTACCATACCACGCTTGATCTCATTCTTATCGATACCGCGGAGCAGCAGACCTACGTTATCACCAGCCTGACCTTCGTCAAGAATCTTGCGGAACATCTCAACGCCAGTAACCACTGACTTCTTGTCCTCACCAAGACCGAGCAGCTCAACTTCGTCACCTACGTGGATAACACCAGTCTCGATACGACCAGTAGCCACTGTACCACGACCTGTGATTGAGAATACGTCCTCAACAGGCATCAGGAAGGGCTTGTCGGTAGCACGAGGAGGCTCCTGAATCCACTCGTCGCAAGTGTTCATCAGCTCCATAACCTTGTCTTCCCACTTCTCAACACCGTTCAATGCACCAAGTGCAGAACCGCGGATGATAGGAGTATCATCTTCGAACTCATACTGAGCGAGGATCTCCTGAACCTCCATCTCAACGAGCTCCAACATTTCCTCATCGTCAACCATGTCGCACTTGTTCAGGAACACAACCAGACGAGGAACGTTCACCTGACGGGCGAGCAGCACGTGCTCACGAGTCTGAGGCATAGGACCATCAGTAGCAGCAACAACGAGGATAGCACCGTCCATCTGAGCAGCACCAGTTACCATGTTCTTCACATAGTCGGCGTGTCCCGGGCAGTCCACGTGAGCATAGTGACGCTTTTCAGTCTCGTACTCAACGTGAGCGGTGTTAATAGTAATACCACGCTCCTTCTCTTCAGGAGCATTGTCAATCTGGTCGAAAGACTTAATCTTACCCTCATTACCACTTACGCGCTTTGAAAGCACGAGCGTGATAGCAGCAGTCAGAGTAGTCTTACCATGGTCAACGTGACCGATAGTACCAATGTTTACGTGCGGTTTGGTGCGCACAAATTGCTCTTTAGCCATAGCTTACTTTGTTTATTTAAATAAATGAATAATCGTGTTATTTCTGCTTCACACAATATTACAACTTTTTTCAGCAGAAGAGCTGTTACTGAGATTTGAACTCAGGACCTCTTCCTTACCAAGGAAGTGCTCTACCACTGAGCTATAACAGCAGCGTTGTCTATTAGAGCGGAAAACGGGGCTCAAACCCGCGACCCCCAGCTTGGAAGGCTAGTGCTCTATCAACTGAGCTATTTCCGCAAGTTTGTTAGTCCGACTAACTCGAACAGTCCGCAACTAAACTTCTACTGAAGTGGGTGGTGATGGATTCGAACCACCGAAGGTAAAAACCAGCAGATTTACAGTCTGCCCCATTTGGCCACTCTGGTAACCACCCTTGTCTTTTCAAACGCCCTTATCTCTTACGTTGGAGAGTCTTAAAAGATTGACTTTGTCTATCTTCCGTGAGTCTCTTTCGAGCCTCTTGTCGGATTCGAACCAACGACCCCGAGATTACAAATCACGTGCTCTGGCCAACTGAGCTAAAGAGGCAAATCTTTGCAGCCGTAGAGGCGCTTGATTTAGGACGTTCTCTAAAACGGCTGCAAAGATACGACGATTTTTTGAATCTCCAAAATTTTTCGGAGTTTTTTTTATCTGTTACTACGTTTTTCCTTGAATTTCTTGAGCTGGACCTTCATTGAATCCACGCACTGATCTATACTTTCCTCAAAAGTGTCGCAAGTCTTCTCCACATAGAAAGTCTGGCCAGGAACAGAGACAGTGATGCTGGCCTCCTTATTAAGAGCAGTAGCCGGCTTCACCACTTTGAGCTGAACCTCTGCTTTCTGAATTTCTTCCAATGACTTTTCCAACTTGGCGACTTTCTTTTCGATAAACGCCTCTAACTGATCGGTAGCGTCGAAATGAATCGACTGAATCTTAATTTCCATAGTTACCTCCAATTTTATAAGGTTACGCCCGGCGCTCGGTTGTGTCTCAACTGCGCGGATGGGCTTTATTATACACTTTCTTTAATTGCTCGAATGTGGTGTGAGTATAGATCTCCGTGGTGGCCAGACTCTCATGGCCCAGAAGTTTCTTCACGCTCTCCAAACCTGCTTCATGATTGAGCATGGCTGTCGCAAAACTATGGCGTAACACGTGTGGCGAGCGTTTTTTCTGAGTTGTCACGCGCCCAAGCTGCTGTTTCACAATCCTTCTAACCTGAGGGATGTTCATTCTCTTCCCTTTATCGGTCAGGAAGAAACCGCTCTCCTGCCGTTTCACCTGTTCATCCCGAAGAGCCACATAATCAAGCAATGCCCGTTCCATCTCTTCTCCAAAAGGAATGATGCGCTGCTTGTTGCGCTTTCCTGTCACTTTCAACTGGTGGTTTACAAAATCCACCATCTCATCATCGAGTGAGACCAGCTCGGCAACACGCATTCCACTCTCATAAAAGGTAATTAATAATGTACGCGCGCAAACATCTTTATATTCATCCGACCACATCTCTGGACTGAGCAGGCGGTCCATATCCTTTTCGCGGATAAATTTCGGCAGTTGTTTCTCCTTCTTGGGTCCTGTCACGTTGTGGGCCGGATCATGCGAAACCAGTCCTTTCCTCAACGCGAATCGGTAGAAAGAGCGAACGGCACTCAGTTTTCCGTTCACGGTAGTGGCTTTTTCACCTTCGTCCATCATCAGCTCCATCCAGTCGCGGATAACATCGGAGTCTACGGTCTCCCACTCCAGGCCAGTACCCAATCCACGAAAAAAATCCTCGAATAGCCTTAGGCATGTCTCGTATTTTAGCACCGTCAGTGCGGAGTAATTACGTTCCAGTCGCAGGTAGTCAAGGAATTCTTCTATTCTCATACGTATTGGCATCCAGATTCTGCAGCGAATTTACGCAAATATTTCGGAATTGCCAAATTTTCGGTTAACTTTTTTCGATTATTCACAAACAACGATAGGGACTTGCACTAGGCAGGCCCCTATATATCTTATCAGCAAATAATTCTGCTGCAGTAATTATTCCTCTGTCTGACGAAGCTTCTGAACGTAGATAGCGTGCTCCATCTTCAGGCGCTTCAGAACAGAGGGCTTGTCGAACTGCTGACGAGCGCGGAGTTCCTTCACAACGCCTGTCTTCTCAAACTTTCTCTTGAACTTCTTCAGTGCTCTTTCGATGTTCTCACCATCTTTAACCGGTACAATAATCATATGCCTTTGTTTTCAATTTTATTTGTTAAACTTCTTGTTATTTCAGATGCAGATTTCAATTTGCGGGTGCAAAATTACTGCTTATTTTCCAAACTACCAAGTTTTTACCACTTTTTTTTGAAATATAATTTAAAAAAGGTCTTTTACACCTATATTTATATTGGCATAGTCTGATCTTCCAGCCATTTTCTGTCATCTTCATCAAGACAAGGTGATAATTTTTCAAAAACCATCTGATGATAATCGTTGAGCCATTGACGTTCTTCATCCGTCAGCATTTCCACCACAAGGGGTGTCTTGTCGATGGGACACAGCGTGAGGGGCTCAAAGGTGAGGAACTGTCCAAACTCGGTTTCTGAATGTCTGACAACAAGCAGCGTATTCTCTGTCCGGACGCCGAAACGTCCTTCGAGATAGACACCTGGTTCATCCGTAACAGTCATACCAGGCTTGAGAGGAGCAGGCTTCCATTCCATTCTGATCTGATGAGGACCTTCATGCACATTGAGATATGAGCCCACGCCATGACCCGTCCCATGCAGATAATTCAGGCCCTCGCGCCACAGAACACTGCGGGCAATGGCATCTAACTGGGTTCCTGAAGCTCCAGCCGGAAAAATCAGATTCTGAAGCTGAAGATGAGCTTTCAGCACCAAGGTATAGACACGTTTCTGTTCTTCCGTTACAGGACCAAGAGCGATTGTTCTTGTGATGTCAGTTGTGCCGTCCTGATACTGAGCGCCACTGTCGAGCAACAGCAAACCTTCCGGAAGTAAAGGTACATCGGTCTCGGGCGTTGCTTCGTAATGTACGATGGCGCCATGCTCTTGATAACCGGCAATGGTGTCAAAGGAGATGTCGCGATAAAGTGGCTGTTCGGCACGCAGAGAGGTCAGTTTACGGTCAACCGAAAGTTCTGTTTCTCCCCCAGCTTCCACAGCAGGCTTCAGCCATCTCAAGAACTTGACCATGGCAATGCCGTCGCTTATCATGGCACGGTGAAAACCTGCAATCTCAGCATCGGTCTTCACCGTTTTTAAGAAAGGGATAGGTGACGGTTCTTTGACGATGGGACGCTCCACCTTTTTATATAAAGTATAGTTCACCTCGTCAGCGTCCACCAGGATATTATATTCGAAATAGTCCTTAATCCCCTGCCCTATCCGTTCGTAGTCATCCACAACCACGCCTTCCTGTTGCAGATAACTGATAACGGCAGGCGTCAGTTTCTTACGGTTCACGAAAAGTGTTGCTTTCTTGGTATCGATAAGCAAATAGCTGACGAAGACGGGATTGCAATGCACATCACTACCGCGGAGGTTCAGTGTCCAGGCTATGTCATCAAGGGCTGCCACCAGCATACCGTCGGCATGCACCTGTCGCAATGCATTGCGAATCTCCATGAGTTTTTCACGGCAACTCTTTCCCGTATATTCCAACGGTTGAATCTCAATAGGGTTCTCGGGAATAGGGGGACGACCATACCATATCTGTTTCAGCGGATCAAGATTGGTGCGGAGTGTAATACCTCCCTCACGACGAAGGTCGGCGATGAGCTGCTCAACCATCGATGCACTACATGAAGAACCGTCGATTCCCACTTCAGTACTGTCAGGACGTTGGGTGTTATTGGTTGTTGTCTGCAACTGCTGACCAAGCCATTGGGCAATGGAGGGGGTTCCTTCCATTTTCAGTTTCATCAATTGAAACTCTGTCCCTGCCAATTGTTCCTCGGCAGCAATGAAATAGCGGCTGTCTGTCCATAGGGCAGCACTGTTCATCGTAACCACAGCAGTACCCGCAGAGCCGTTGAAACCAGAAATCCATTCACGTCCTTTCCAATGGTCGGGCACATATTCTCCATTATGGGGATCAGTGCTTGGAAAAACAAATGCACCCAAATGTTCGCGCCGCATCACTTCACGCAAGTCATTGAGCCGTTGGCGTATCAAATTGTTCTCACTCATCATATATTTAGATTTAGATTATTTCTGAAGTCCGGTCACGTCCTCACGAACCATCTTTGCAAAGATACATTAAAACTTCCAAATCACCACCGCTAAAAACGTTAAAAGAACTGATAGAAAAGTCATTTGTTGCAAATAATGAAAAGTTTTCTTATATTTGCAATCGAAACACATTTGAAAATGAATATCCATTTATCTTCCATCAGAGCATATTTACTCTTACCCGTCGTCTTGCTGCTGACTGGTTTCACGGGCAGTAAGGCCCAGTCATCAATGGATCTCTCAGGAACATGGGACTTCTGCATCGGTAACGCACCACAGTATAATGACCAGGTAAAACTGCCCGGTTCCATGCTTACCAACGGAAAAGGAGACCCCGTTTCCATAAAGACTCAATGGACGGGCTCTCTCTACGATTCTTCATTCTACTTCAACCCTTATATGGAAAAATACAGGGTAGAAGGACAGATGAAGTTTCCTTTCTTCCTGACGCCTGAACGTCATTACGTGGGGAATGCATGGTATCGGAAAACAGTCACCATTCCCAAGCAATGGAAAAAGCGCCGTGTGACTTTGTTCCTCGAACGTCCGCACATCGAGACCACTCTTTATGTGAACGGGCAAGAAGCAGGTCACCAGATGAGCCTTTCCACACCTCATCGGTACGATATCACCGACCAGATCATATTCGGCAAAGAAAACGAGATAGCCATCCGTGTTTACAACGGTATTGAGAACGTCTGCGTGGGACAGGACAGCCATAGTGTTACCGACCAGACACAGGGTAACTGGAATGGCATTGCCGGGCGTATCGAACTACAGACACAGCCCATCATATACCGAGTGAAGGTCTTACCTCATTTGACTGACCATTCGGTAGATATTCAAGTCAACGAGCAGACCTTCCATTTCAAGATGGGACATGAAATAGAAACGTGGGACGAATTCAATCCCCGACTCTATACACGAACGGTCAAATATCAGGGCGTCAAAATTCCCGTCACCTTCGGCATGCGCGAAATCAGCATAAAAGGCCGACAATTCTATATGAACGGACGTCCTATCTGGTTGCGCGGCACAGTGGAAAACTGCTGCTTCCCCGAAACTGGCTATCCACCGACCGACGTTGAATCCTGGTTGCGCATCTTCCGAAAATGTAAGGAATACGGCCTCAACCATATGCGGTTCCACAGCTATTGTCCACCGGAAGCTGCATTCGTTGCAGCTGATCAGGTTGGCTTCTACCTGCAGCCTGAGGGCCCATCATGGCCGAACCATGGCGTAAAACTACGTCGCGGACAGAAAATCGACCAGTATCTCATGGAAGAATCGAAACGCATCATCGACGCCTACGGTCATCATCCTTCATTCGTTATGATGGCAGCTGGCAACGAGCCTGCAGGAGACTGGGTCAGCTACTGCAACGACTGGGTGAAGGAAATGCACCACTACGATTCCACAAAAGTATATTGTGGGGCCAGTGTAGGTGGAGGATGGGCCTGGGATGGAGGTTCTGAATATCATGTGAAAGGTGGCGCACGAGGACTCGACTGGGATCGTCATGCCCCTCAATCCACGGA
This sequence comes from uncultured Prevotellaceae bacterium, assembly GCA_902784755.1. GTDB lineage: Bacteria > Bacteroidota > Bacteroidia > Bacteroidales > Bacteroidaceae > Prevotella. The sequence continues at coordinate 8,972 of CACZVX010000023.1, read as the reverse complement.
CGACTATTATTCCCAGATAGAATTCCCTCGCAATTATCCGTCGGCTAGTGGTCCAAACACCACGCCTATTATTGCCCACGAACAAGGCCAGTGGTGCGCTTTTCCTGATTTCAAAGAGATATCCCAATACACAGGTGCTTATAAGGCACGGAATTTTGAAATCTTCCGTGACCTGCTTCGCGACCACGGTATGGAACAACAGGCTGAAAAGTTTCTGACTGCCAGTGGCCGACTCCAGACGCTTTGCTACAAATATGAGATAGAACGTAATCTGCGCACCCCTGAATATGCCGGATTCCAGCTGCTGGCGCTCAACGACTATAGTGGGCAAGGTACTGCTCTCGAAGGCGTTCTCAATGTGCATTGGCAGGAAAAAGGCTACTGCGACGCCTCACTATGGACAACTTTCTGCTCGTCCATCGTCCCTCTTGCCAAATTCCCCAAATTTGTATATAGGAATAATGAAACCCTGGAAATCCCCATTGAGATTTACAATGCCAGTGAGCAGAATCTGCAAAACGCCAAGGTCACCTATTCCTTCAGCGACGGCCAGACAGGTATGCTGCCAGCTACCACGATTCCTATCTGCAAAAACCATGAGGTAGGTACCATCCGTCGTTCTCTCTCTTCATTCATCACCCCTGTGAAAGTAAGACTTACCATCTCCCTGATAGATCATAACAACAAAAACATTGCTCAAAACAATTGGGATGTCTGGGTTTATCCCGACAACCTTTCCATGCCGCAGAGCAACGACATTCTCATCACCGACACACTTGACGGACGTGCCCTGCAAACCCTGGAACAAGGCGGGCGGGTACTCATCACAGCCGCAGGAAAAGTCAGTTTAGGCAAAGATGTAGTACAACATTATCTTCCTGTTTTCTGGAACACCAGTTGGTTCAAGATGCGCCCACCCCACACGACTGGGGCCTATATAGAAAAGGAACACCCACTATTCCGCCACTTCCCTACCGACGACTGGAGCAACCTGAACTGGTGGGAACTCCTCAACCGTGCTCAGGTGATGAATCTGATGGAGCTCCCTGCTGATTACCAGTCGCCCATCCAACCCATCGACACTTGGCACGTAAGCCGCAAATTAGGCATGCTTATTGAGGCCAAGGTGCTCAACGGGAAACTGCTGATGACTACGATGGACATCAACAATCAGCTTGACAGGCGAATCGTAGCCCGCCAGATGCGCAAGGCCGTCTTGGAATATATGGAGAGCGCAGATTTCAATCCACAGCTCACACTCGACGTGGAAACCATCCGTCATTTCTTCGAAAAGGAAGCCCCGGCCGTGGACATGTTCACCCGCGATTCGCCCGATGAACTGAAACCAAAACTCAAATAATGCGGTTTGTTTAAATATGCATTTTTCAATCTATAATCTTCAATTTGACACACACACTTTGCAAACAACCACATTTTTAATTTAAATAACAAATAAAATATCTGAAAACCATCAGAATGCCGAGGATTTTTCGTAACTTTGTCGCCTAAGAAACTTTTAACAGATTAATAATACAACACTATGGCATTTTTAACTAACGACAAGTTGACCATCGTCGGCGCAGCCGGTATGATTGGTTCAAACATGGTTCAGACAGCCCTGATGATGGGGTTGACAAACGACATCTGTCTCTATGACGTATTCTCACCCGAAGGCGTAGCCGAAGAAATGCGCCAGAGCGGTTTCGGCGATGTGAAGATTACCGCCACTACCGATGCGAAAGAGGCTTTCACTAACGCGAAGTACATCATCTCTTCTGGTGGTGCTCCCCGTAAGGCTGGTATGACTCGTGAGGACCTCCTCGCAGGCAACTGTAAGATTGCTGAGGAACTGGGTCAGGACATCAAGCAGTACTGTCCCGATGTAAAGCACGTGGTTATTATCTTCAATCCCGCCGACCTCACCGGTCTTGTAACATTGCTCTATTCAGGTTTGAAACCAGGACAAGTTACAACGCTCGCAGGTCTTGACACCACTCGTCTGCAGAGCGCTCTTGCCAAGAAGTTCAATGTGATGCAGAATGAGATTACCGGTTGCGCTACCTATGGTGGCCACGGTGAGCAGATGGCTGTTTTCGGAAGCCATGTAGAGATTGCCGGCCGCAAACTGACCGACATCATCGGAACGGCAGAATTCCCCGAGGCTGAATGGGAGCAGATGAAGACCGACGTCACCAAGGGCGGTGCCAAGATTATCGAGCTCCGCGGACGTTCTTCTTTCCAGAGCCCCTCTTACCTCTCTGTTGAGATGATCCGTGCAGCCATGGGCGGTGAGCCTTTCCGCTTCCCCGTTGGAACATACGTGAAGACCGACAAGTACGACCACATCATGATGGCCATGAAGACCACTATGACCGCCGAGGGTGCCAAGTACGAAGTTCCCCAGGGTACTCCCGAAGAGAATGCCAAGCTCGACCAGAGCTACGAGCACCTCTGCAAGATGCGCGACGAACTGGTTACGCTGAACATTGTTCCTCCCATCTCTGAGTGGAACAAGATCAACCCGAACCTCTAATTTATTAGTGTAGAGTTGAGAGTGTAGAGTGTAGAGTTATGATTACCATTGGAGGCAGTTTCCTGTGCATACAACAGGATATGCCAGGTAATCACGACTTTACGCTCTACTTTTTTCATGCTTAATTCCGCGTTCAAATGTAATCATAATTGACTTCGTCGATTCTCGGCTGCACTCGGCATAGTTCAAGCAAGCTTGGCTATGCTCTCGTTTGCACGAGAATTCTACACTCTAAATTATGCTTTAAATTGTAATCATAACTCTACACTCTAAACTCTAAACTCTAAACTAAAAAACATGGCTTTAATAAAAGAAGTAAACGGACTGAAACCCCAATGGGGAAAGAACTGCTATTTCAGTGAGAATGCCACCATCGTGGGCGAAGTGACCATGGGCGACGAGTGCTCCGTGTGGTTCAATGCCGTCGTTCGCGGTGATGTGGCCTATATTAAAATAGGTGACCGGACGAACGTACAGGATGGTGCCTGCCTGCATACCACCTACAAGATCGGGCCCTTGAACATCGGTTCCGACGTGACCATCGGCCATAATGCCACCATTCATGCCTGCACCATCCACGATCATGCCCTTATCGGTATGGGTGCCACGCTGCTCGACAACTGCGAGATTGGCGAAGGGGCCATTGTCGCTGCCGGGGCTTTAGTCGTCGGAGGCACCAAGGTGGGCGACGGTGAAATATGGGGCGGCGTGCCTGCCAAGTTCATCAAGAAAGTACGTCCGGGACAGACCGACAACGCTGCCCACTACGTAGCTTACATGGACTGGTATCGCGAGCGCGAAGAATAGAATTCCTCCACAGCACGAACACCTCCTGACACCCCATGAAAGATTATCCCCACCCGCTCATATCCGCCATTCCGATCATCGTGCTTATCGGACTGCTCATCACGGTGATTTCTCTCTTCGGCAGCGATTCGCTCACAGGTGGAAGTCAGGTGGCACTCCTTTTGGGCACGGCTGTCTGCGTGACCATCTCCATGACGGTCTATCGCATCAGTTGGCACACCTTCGAAAAGCAGATCATGAAAACCATCGGCAACGTGTCCATCACGCTTGTCATTCTGCTGGCCGTGGGCATGGTGTCGGGTTCGTGGATGATCAGCGGCGTGGTTCCCACCTTAATATATTATGGGGTGCAGATCATGTCGCCACAGTTCTTTCTCGTCAGCGCCTGCATCATCTGCGCCTTGGTTTCGGTGCTCTCCGGAAGTTCGTGGACAACGATTGCCACCATTGGCGTGGCACTTTTAGGCATCAGCCATGCACTCGGCATTTCCGAGGCTTGGGCGGCAGGTGCCATCATCTCCGGAGCCTACTTCGGCGACAAGATGTCACCGCTGAGCGACACCACCATCCTGGCCTCATCAGCCACGGGTGTTGACCTGTTTGAGCACATCCGCTACATGGTCTATACCACCGTCCCTTCGTTCACCATCGCGCTCATCATCTTTTTCATCTCGGGATTGGGCAACGACGGCAGTTCCAGCCTGGAAGTAAGTCATTACACCGAAGGTCTTTCCCGCACCTTCAACATCTCTCTTTGGACCCTGCTCGTACCCTTGCTGACAGCCCTGCTCATTGCCCGTCGCATGTCGTCGCTTATCGTACTCTTCCTTTCGGCGATGATAGCCGGCATCGTCGCATTGGTGTTGCAGCCCCACATCCTTTCCCAGATAGCAGAAATAGAACACATGAATGCCGCTTCACTGATTCGCGGACTTGCCCTGACCTTCTACGGTGCCACCAACATCGAGACGGGTGACACCTCACTCAACGAACTGATTTCCACAGGCGGAATGGCCGGTATGCTTAACACCATCTGGCTCATTATCTGTGCCATGTGCTTCGGAGCTGTCATGGTGGCCAGCGGAATGATCCAGAGCATCACGCGCGTTATCATCAGTTTTGTCCACAGCCGTTTGAGTCTGGTGGCAAGTACCGTCTTCACGGGACTGTTCTTCAATATCTCCACCGGTGACCAGTTCATTTCCATCGTGCTCACCGGCGACATGTACAAGGAAACCTATCAAAAAAAGGGTTATGAACTGCGGTTGCTCAGCCGCACCTGCGAGGATGCCGCCACCGTCACCTCCGTACTCATTCCATGGAACACCTGCGGCTTGACACAATCCACCATCCTGGGTGTCGCCACCCTCACCTATCTTCCCTACTGTTTCTTCAACCTCCTCAGTCCCCTAATGGCCATCTTCATGGCCGCCATCGGTTGGAAAATCCGGGAAGCAACTCCTCACACCGCATCCGATTAATTTTTCAAAACACTTCCCCCTGCTACACAGCCTTTGGGTTTTACTCCAGATCTTCCTTCCTTCCCAACATATTCAGGGAGATGTGTAGGTTCACGGCTGCACAGCCCAGAGCAGCCAGGGCAATCCAAAGAACGAAAAGGTCCTTGACCACTTCCTTCTTTTCATTGACAGTTTTCTTTTTCATAGTAGCGTAATTTCTTGATTATTTATTTTTCGCAAACTCACTGAGGACAAAGTTACTGAATTAATTTGTATTGCCCACGATTTCTGCATTTTTTTTGACGCCATGATGGAAAGAACTTCCCTCTGACCTAAAAACAATTCTTAGTAGCGAAACGCGCATGAAGACCGGACGCGAGTACCGGGGCGTACTGAAACGTGACTCTGACACCATTGTGAATGAGTTCCTCTATAGAGACCCGCACTACACGTTCATCGAGACGCTCCCGCCAGCCGCCTGTAGGAGAAATCCGCGCCTCTTCGACGGCAAGCACATCACACTAACGCGATGGACTGATGGCAGCATTCGGTTATACTTCAAGAAAATGAGGACAAATACTGATTTCAGCATCGACGGCTATGCCTTTGAAGTGGCTAACGAGATTCGTCAGGCACTGAAGGGCCTCGTAGAGGAAAAAGATTATTAACTCTATAGTCAAAGACTCACAGTCACAGTTCAAAGAAAATGTCACATCCAACTCAGAAACCTTCTTATAATAGTATATAACTAATTAATAATCAAGTAATTATAAATATAAGTAGGATAGTGGGATGTGGGTTTTAAACAAACTGTGACTCTGTGACTGTGACTGCGGAAAGAAATCAAAAGCAATAATTAGTAATATAAATATTTAAGAATCAATGACTTACAATATATTTGACAGCCAGGCACCGGCTATGCCCAAGCCTGCTAAAGGCACAAGTTTTTGCAAATTACTCCTCTCACAGGCCTCATTGGATATGCGTGAGACGCTTGTTCCGATGGCTATACTTGCGTTTGCTGCTCATCTCAGCGACGTGAAATTTCAATATTGTGATAATAAATACTATGAACTTTGCGGCCAGGGGCATTTGATAGGCCTTTCGGGTATCGGTAAGGCTCAATTGAGCCATCTCATTGAGGCCATTATGCGCCCTTTCCGTGAGCACGATGAGATAGAGCTAGGGGGTGGTTAAGCAAGCAGCATTGAGGGGGAAGCAAGCTCTCTTTCAATGCCGTGGAAGCTTTGTGAAAATGGCATTTAAGCACGGTCTCTATGGCATTCTTACGTCGCTTCTATGGCATTCTTACAGCACTTAAAAATAATACAGGCAAGATGCGGATGCATTCGGCTGTAACTGGACATAACGGGATTCACGTCAGGGCAAAGTTGTAACTTCGCAGTATGAAATGAAAGTGAAAAGTGAAGAGTGAAGAATCCAATGGCGCCTCGGATTTTGAACTTGAAAACTTGAAAAGACGAAAGACGTTTTGAGCCCCTTGATAAGGGGCGGCTTTAAAGCAGGGTTCCATTTAGCGGAACACAAAATCGCGATTAAGTGAGTACCATAAGAGCTTGTTCTTAAATGGCCGAACGTGAGCGATTTATTTAAAGACACAAAGTCTAAAAGTCATCGTCATAGTCATAGTCATAGTCTTTTAAACAGCCACGTAGTGGCGCTTAAATAGTCCGAAGGACGCTTAAACAGTTGCGAAGCAACGCTTAATCCCTTAGTTTTAAATCACAAGGAATGATGAAATCCGAATAGCAATTTACCGATTTTTGAGTATTGCCTGTTATTCAGATTCCTCGTACCTTTGCAACTGGAAGATTATCGACTATTTGTATAATTAACGATTAAGGTATGAAGAATATTTTCAAGGATTTTTTCAGTCAGTGTGCCCGTCCCGAGGGGTTTATGGGGCGTTGCATGCTGCGCTTCATGAATTTCGGCCATGCTCCGCTCACCAACTGGGGACTTGACCATGTAACGTTCCGCGACGGAATGACCATGCTAGACGTCGGCTGCGGCGGAGGTGCCACGCTGAAGCGTCTGCTCAAAAGAAGTACAGGCGGTAAGGTCTTTGGCATTGACATCTCCGAGGAAAGTGTAGCCAAGGCGAGGAACCTGAACAAACAGCTGCTGGGCAGTCGGGTCTTCGTGGAACAAGGATCAGCCGACAGCCTGCCATGGGCGCCACAGACGTTCGATGTGGTGACAGCCGTGGAGACCGTCTATTTCTGGCCTGATCTTCAGAAGTGTTTCCAAGAAGTAAAACGCGTACTGAAACCTGGCGGACAGTTTGCCATCATGCTGGAAGTGATAGAGGGTGATTCCATGTGGACGAATGTCGTTGACGGGATGACTGTCTATCCGCCCGAACAGTTGAAAGACATGCTGGAACAGGCGGGTTTCAGCGATGTGGAGATGTTCAGGAAGAAGCCGTCGTATGCAACCATCAAAGGAATACTGAAATGAAAGAGTGTAAGGGTGCCATCATGCCGATAAACACTGGGCTTGCACCCTCCTGAGAAGGGTGTAAAGGGTGTCAGGAGGGTGTCATAGGAGACCCACTCCAACCCTCCCTGTTTAGGGAGGGGGAGGATTCAAGATTCAAGTTTCAGGTTAGCGTTAATAAATTCTCTAGAGAATTTTCTTCAAGACATCATCGGAAGGAATGCAAAACATCATCGGAAACAACAAATTCTCTAGAGAATTTACGGCATTTAAAGGCATTTAGCCTCCCTTTTGATAACAATTTGCCGCAGATCTTCTAGAAGAAAATTTAGTAATCCCCTCCCATTGTAACTATGCTTTACTTTCCTCAAATTATTAATCCTTTAGGATTACCTTTTTTCCGTTGCGGATGTAGATTCCTCTGCTTGTGGGCTTAACGTTGAGACGGCGACCCTGGAGGTCGTACCAGCAGTCGTACGCGCCTAGGTTTCGGGAGTCCCCAGACAAAGAGGAGATGAATGTGGACCCATCGCTGCCTTCGTATGTCCCATAACTGTCTGTAAGGACCGTCCAGCCTTTCGCGATGGCTGCTGAAACCTGAGATTTTGTCACGACGTTCTGTTCTTGGCTGCCAAGTCCGAAGACGCAGAATGTGCCGTCGAATCCGCTGCCGTCGGTAATAACGGGCAAGCCTTCGATGAGTGCGTCCATAGCCTCACCGGAAATGCGGTTGTATGTACAGTACAGTTCCGTGAGTGCGGTGTTATGCGACAGGTCGAGAGCCGTCAGTTGGTTATAATCACAGCACAGGAACGTGAGTGCGGTGTTATGCGACAGGTCGAGAGAGGTGAGTTGATTTACGTTGCACCAAAGCATTTCAAGTGCGGTGTTATGTGACAGGTCGAGGGCCGTCAGTTGGTTTCTCCCACAATCCAGTTCCGTGAGTGCGGTGTTTTTCGATACGTCAAGAGCGGTCAGTTTGTTTTCATGGCAGGCCAAAAGGTTCAGAGATGAGAAGTAGCCGATGCCGGTAAGGTCGGCAATATCCATATTGTTGATGAATAGAGTGGTGACGTCCGCTATCTCCTGGTCGCTGAGCGACTGGTTCTTGTCGGCGTCGCAGTTATTGAGCACGTATTGGCGGAAAATGTCGTCGGGGAAGTTGGCCTTGTTGATAGTGATGTTGTTGGCTGAAGATTCCGATGGTGCGGCAGCCATGGCCGTCAGCATGCACACAACAGCTGAAAAGCGGGTAAAAATGTTTGTTCTCATACTGAATTATTGTTTATGTCGTGCAAAGTTATGAACTTTTTCGGAAACATCCAAGGTTTTTCCACAATAACATCCCGAATATTTACTATTCCGTCCTGCTTTTCATGCACGGAAGCGGATGGGTCTCTTGGTTACACCCTTATGACACCCTTGACACCCTCTGAACAAGGGTGCAAGGCCTGTGTTTATCGGGGTTTTGCACCCTTACACCCTTGAAACGGGAAAAACTATATCATAAACTTGAAACTCCTCCCTGCGGGAGTTTCATCCATGTCTATTGCGCCATCTTCATCACATCGGCAAGCGTGAACTTACCCGAAAATACCATCAGCGTTAGTTCCCGATTATAATTTGACGGAAGCTAAGACTTTGTCGGTGGCACCGGCTTGGTCTTTCACGAAATGACCGGCGTTGCTACCGCTCTCTTTGAGGAAAGCCTC
>CACZVX010000022.1 GCA_902784755.1 uncultured Prevotellaceae bacterium | reverse complement strand
CGTTATCGTTACAAAGGAGTTGAAACAGTGGTTTCTGTTCGTCATCGTCTTGCAGACAAGCAGATGCTTGAAGAATCTGTCAGTCTTGCCCAGCAGCCAGAAGTCGTTCTTCGCAGCGAAGATCATGGCGAACAGGCTTTGCTCATAGCCCTACTTTCCCCACAGACCAAAGTAATCGTCTCCCTCCTCGATGAAGAGCGTCAGCTGTTGCTTAAGTATGTTGCTGAGGGAGTTGCCCCAAATATATTAATTAATGGCGAAGGACAAAATACTGAAAGTCTTTAGTCTTTAGTCAAGAGCAATAAAATATGAAAGAAGAAATACGTAACCTTTTGGAAGATCTCCTGCCGATGGTAGACTTCGATTCTGATTTTCTTTTCAGTGAGCTTGACTCACTGGGTGTTACTACCATTCTGATGACGCTTGCTGACAGCTATGGCATCACACTTGAAGCGGTGGATGCTACCCCCAAGAACTTTCGTTCACTAGATAGTTTGGTGGCGCTTGTGGAAAGGAAACTCAGCGAGAAAGAAGGATGAAGATTCTGGAAGACTATCTGGCACTTCATGCCCAACAACAACCGCAGAAGATTGCCGTCGTCAGTGAGGGTGAGGAATGTACCTATGCCGAACTTTATCAGCGCGTTTGCAGGCGTGCCGAAGAAATAAAGTCATCGTCATTGTCATCGTCCATTCCTTTCCGCTCGACGCAGAGTATAGGTTTTCTAGTGGAATATATGGCCATTCATAAGGCCGGTGCGGCAGCGGCTCCCTTGGAGCATGACATTCCCGAAGAGCGTTTCAACGAGATAGCCCGCCAACTGGCCGTCACCCCTGTTCCCGAAGGTTCTGCCGATGTTCTCTATACCACGGGTACCACCGGACGTTCCAAAGGGGTTATCATGAGCCATCTGACAATCATTTCGGATGCGGAGAACCTTATTGATGGGCAGGGTTTTACGTCCGACATTATATTCATCATCAACGGACCTCTCAATCATATAGGCAGTCTTTCCAAGATATGGCCTGTCATCATGCAGGGAGGTACGCTCTATATCACCAGCGGCATGAAAAATCTGGAAGAGTTTTTTATGCCGTTTGATTATGCCAAAGGAACGAAGTTTGCCACCTTCCTGGTACCGGCCAGTATCCGCATCCTGCTTCAGTTATCGCGTGACCGTTTGGCTGCTTATGCTTCAAAGATAGATTTTCTGGAGACGGGTGCTGCCCCCATGATGCAGAGCGATATGGAAGAACTCTGCCGCCTGCTGCCCAATACACGCCTATATAACACCTACGCCTCCACGGAGACAGGCATTATTACCACATATAATTATAATGGCGGAAAGTGTCAGGCGGGTTGTCTGGGGCGTCCGATGAAACATGCCCGTCTCTTCATCACGCCCGAAGGTTTTATAGCCTGTCAGGGGCCGACGCTGATGACTGGCTATATCGGTGATCCGGAACTCACCGCTACCGTCCTTCGTGATTATCCTTCAACTATTGATCAGCAGCCTGTACCTACCCTCTTCACCGCCGATCGCGGCATCATTGACAAAGAGGGGATGCTTCATCTATTGGGACGTGAAGACGACGTCATCAATGTGGGAGGTTTCAAGGTGGCTCCTACGGAGGTGGAAGATGTTGCGATGTCGCTCCCCGAGGTGTCCGATTGCGTATGCATCGCTGCCGAACATCCCATTGCGGGCCGCACGTTGAAACTGCTGGTAGTGATGACCGAGGGTTCAGTTTTCGACAAGCGTATCATTGCTCGCTATCTGAAGTCGCGTCTGGAGTCCTACAAGGTTCCTCTGCTTTATGAGCAGGTAGAGAAAGTGAACCGCACCTATAACGGCAAACTGGACCGCAAATCTTATCGTTAGATTATAATGGGGCCTAATATTTGAAGGAGGAACCGCCAAGGAACTCACGGAGAAGTGACGTGGGCGGAATCTGCTTGTCGGGTATGGGAACGAGATATTTCAAGAATTTCAGCAGTCGATAAGCCTCGGCATATTCTTCACAGCGCTCGGGCACCTGCTCCAAAATAGGAATTGCCTGTTCGCGGATAACGGCAAGTTCAAAAAGCATAGCCGTATTGAACATCACGTCGCAGTTCTCCTGATAGGGGAAAATCCATTTCTCTTCACCAGCACGTACGGAGGGCCAGCGGTGGATAGTGTCCTGTGCAGAACATCCACGGTATTTATAGTCGCGGATGATTCGGCGCAGCAGACGGTTGTCGGTTGTGGGGATATAGTTATGATAGTCCAACAGGATGGTGGTGAGTGCTGAGGCATAGATACGGAACTTGATCTCGTCGGGAATCTGGGCTGTCAGTTCGGGATTAAGTGCGTGGATGCCTTCTACCACAAGAATCTCATGTTCATGGAGTTGTAGTTTGGCTCCGCCTTGGTGATCGCTTTTCCCTGTCTGGAAGTTGTAGCGGGGGAGTTGTACCTCACGGCCTTCGAAGAGTTCACGCAGTTGCTGGTTGAGGAGTTCGAGGTCGAGTGCGTATATGCTCTCGTAGTCATATTCGCCGTCAGCATCCCGTGGCGTGCGGTCACGGTCGACGAAGTAGTCATCGAGTGAGATCATGACAGGTTTCAGTCCGCAGGCCAGTAGCTGTACAGAAAGTCGTTTGCAGAAAGTAGTCTTTCCAGAACTGGAAGGACCAGCAATGAGTACGAGCCGCTTGGGAGAGGGGCTGGCAATCTGGTCGGCAATACGTGAAATCTTCTTTTCCTGCAAAGCTTCGGAGACATTGATGAGTTGGGTGGTCTGCCCTTTGCTTACGGCTTCATTGAAGTCGCCTACAGTGCGCACGCCGAGTATCTCCTGCCACTGATGGTGCTCCTTGAAGATTTCGAACATCTTGTTCTGCTTGACGAGGGGTCCCAGTTCATCGGGATTAGACCGTGAGGGAATTCTCAGCAGGAGTCCGTCATAGTATTTCTCCAGTCCGAAGAGATAGAGTTCGCGGGTATTGGTGACCAGTGTTCCGTAGAAATAGTCTACATAGCCGTCAAGGTCATAGTAGCAGCAATAGAGTTGTCCGCTGCTGCGGAGAATCTTCGCTTTCTGTATATCGCCGAGACGGTCGAACATCTGGATAGCCTCTTCGGTGGGACATTCGTGGCGGGTGATGGGCATCTGTGCATCGATAATCTCCTGCATCCGGACGCGCAGACGGTTGACATCGTCCTCGGTGATGGGACGCCCCAACTGAAGATCACAGTAGAAACCGTTACTGACGGGAATGTCAATGACCACGAGTGCCAGTCCGAAAAGGTCTTTCACGGCTTTACAAAGCACCAGAAACAGCGAGCGGGTGTAGGCGCGGGAAGCCGAGGAAGACTTCATGTCGAGGAACTCAACATCCTTGTTGTGATAAACGCGGTAATGCATTCCCTCCACCTTGTTGTTCACCTTTGCAGAGATGGGCCCGTGTTCCATCTTCAGTCCGAATTCAGAAAAAATATCAGAAAGTGAGCTTCCGATTGGGAAGTTTGCCTTTTTTTTATTATTTTTGCACCGGATTGTAATGCTCTGTTTCATATTAATTGGCAATTTAATTGGGATTGATAGATAACAGGAGCAAAGATACAAATAAAATAATGAAAAGTGTAGAGTGAAAAGTGAAAAATCTTGAAACTAGGCATTTTGATATTATCACTAGGTATTATCGTAAACCATAAATCATATAGAAGATGTCAATTTGGGTGATTTTTAAATTATTGGGTTCTCTCGCACTCTTGATGTTCGGTATGAAGTCAATGAGTGAAAGCCTCCAGAAGTTGGCGGGTCCGCAGTTGCGTCACGTCCTTGGAGCCATGACAACGAACCGTGTTACAGGTATGCTGACAGGTATGCTTGTTACTGCTTCTGTTCAGTCATCTACAGCAACCACGGTAATGACAGTTTCGTTTGTGAATGCCGGTCTGCTTACGCTGGCTCAGGCCATCTCGGTTATTATGGGTGCCAATATTGGAACCACGCTCACAGCTTGGATTATGTCGGCAGGTATGTCGTTCAATATCACGGATATGGTTTATCCGGCTTTCTTCCTTGGTATTGTGCTGATCTACCTGAAGAAGTACCGTTATATAGGTGACTTCCTCTTTGGTCTGGCATTCCTGATCCTGGGTTTGGGCACACTTCGTATGACGGGCACGGAGATGGATCTCGGCCATAATGAAGCCTTGTTGAATTTCTTTGCCTCCTTTGACCCAGACTCCTTCTTTACCACGATTATCTTCTTGATTCTAGGTGGTATAATGACTTTCTGTGTGCAGTCGAGTGCTGCCGTGATGGCCATCACGATGATTCTGTGCGGTAGTGGGGCCTTGCCCATTTATCAGGGTATTGCCTTGGTACTTGGTGAGAATATTGGAACAACCATAACATCTAATTTGGCAGCTATGTCAGCCAACACGCAGGCACGTCGTGCTGCCTTGGCTCATATGTTCTTCAATGTGTTTGGTGTTATCTGGATATTGATTTTCTTTCATTCTTTCGTAGATGGTGTGGTTTCCTTGGTAGATCATGCAGGTTCATGGTTAGGTTATGATATGGCCCAAGCCAACAGTACTTTAAAACTCACCTTTGTACTAGCTGCTTTCCACACTTGTTTTAATGTGGTCAACACCTTTATTCTGATTTGGTTCATTCCTCAGATTGAGCGTTTTGTATGTTGGGTCATCAAAGGCAGGAAGGCCGACGAGGAGGAAGACTTCCGTCTGCATTTCATTACGGCAGGCTTCATGAAGACTCCCGAACTTTCAGTTTTGGAGGCACAAAAGGAGATTTCCAGTTTCTCCGAGCGTATGCAGCGAATGTTTGGTATGGTGCGGGAACTTCTTCTGGAGAAAGACGATGCGAAGTTTGCCAAGCTTTACACACGTATCGAGAAATACGAGAGTATATCCGACAACATGGAAATTGAAATAGCTAAATACCTCGACCAGGTAAGTGATGCGCATCTTTCTGATGACACGAAGGCTAAAATCCGTGCTATGCTCCGTGAGATTTCAGAACTGGAAAGTATCGGTGATGCGAACTTCAACATGGCTCGTACTATTTCACGCAAGGTGCAGAGTAAACAGGAGCACTTTACAGAGAAACAATATGAGCATATGCACCAGATGATGCAGCTCACTGACAATGCACTCACACAGATGAACCAGTTGATGAACGGCCGTAAGATTAACTTCGATGTAAACCGTACATTCAATATTGAGAATGAAATAAACAACTTCCGTAATCAGCTGAAGAGCCAGAACATAGCCGACGTGAACAATCACGTTTACAGCTATGGTATCGGTACCATTTATATGGATCTGATCAGTGAATGCGAGAAACTGGGTGACTATGTAGTAAATGTGGTTGAGGCCCGTATGGGAACGCGCCAGAAGGAAGCGTAGTTTTTACAAAAACGATAATAAACTTACAAAAAAAAGCCTGTCAGCGTTTTGACAGGCTTTTTCTTTTATTTACGTGTTGCTCTTATGAAATAGGTTATGAGCAGGAGGTAGGCGGCTAAGGAGAGGGCTTCACTCAGCGGATTAGCCAACCATGTTTCATTGATAGGATTAAACCCGATGAAACGGAGGAGGGCAGAAATAACGCCCATCAGAGCACCACCGGCAATGAAACCAGAGGCAATCAGCGTACCTTTCTCACCTCGTTCATCGTTTACCTTCTTATCCTTGGAACGCGTGGTGACAAACCAATTGACAGCACCACCGATGAGCAGTGGAATGTTCAGTTCCAGCGGAATAAACATTCCGAGAGCAAATGCCAACGCGGGTACTTTGAACCATGTGAGAACGATGGCAATCAGGGCTCCGATTCCATAAAGTAACCAAGGTGCGCCAACACCACTCATCAATGGTTCGATAACAGCCGCCATGGCATTGGCCTGTGGGGCAGCCAGTTCACCGCTGGCAAAATTGTAAGTCTGGTTTAGTAGCATCATGACACCACCTACGGTAGCTGCCGAAACAAGCACGCCAAGGAATTTCCACTGTTCCTGCTTTTTCGGCGTGGTGCCCAGCCAGTAACCAATTTTCAAGTCGGTGATAAATGAACCAGCCACAGAGAGTGCAGTACAGACAACACCACCCATTACCAAAGCTGCCAGCATACCGCCAGGGCCATTCAGTCCCACGGCAACCATCACCACTGAAGCCAGAATCAGTGTCATCAGCGTCATACCACTCACGGGGTTAGATCCCACAATGGCAATGGCATTGGCAGCAACAGTAGTGAAAAGGAAAGCGATAAAGCCTACCAAAAGGATTCCTACTGCGGCATAGAGGATATTACCTTTGAATACACCAAAGTAGAAAAAGAGGAAAGTAATGATAACCGTTAGAATCGTCCCAATGGAGATAATCTTCATGGGCAGGTCACGGTCGGTACGCAAATCCTGAACTTTCGCTGTTTCAGCGGCTGGATTCTTACCGATTCCTTTCACTGCATTGACAATAATATTGCGACTCTTCCAGATGCCTATGATACCAGCCATAGCAATGCCGCCGATACCAATGCTCTTGCCATAAGACTTGAAAATCTGCTCGGGGGTCATGTCGCCGATAGCCGTTGTGATGGAAGGGTCCCACATGTTCAACACGTCATTCGGGAAGAGCAGGGCCATGCCTGGTACAATAATCCACCAGACAGCCAACGAACCCAGACAAATGACAAAGGCATATTTCAGTCCAATGATATAGCCGAGACCTAATACGGCGGCACCCGTATTCACCTTGAACACTAGTTTTGCATTGTCTGCCAGTTGCTGTCCCCATCCGATAACTCGTGTTGTGAAGTTCTCATTCCACCAACCGAAAGTGGCAACAATGAAATCGTAAAGACCACCCACGATACCCGCGATGAGCAGGGGTTTTGCCTGAGAACCGCCTTTCTCTCCAGAGATAAGAACTTGTGTGGTGGCTGTTGCTTCGGGGAAAGGGTATTTTCCGTGCATGTCCTTTACGAAATACTTACGGAAAGGAATGAGGAACAAAATACCCAGAATACCACCTAATAGGGAAGCCAGAAAGATATTCATGAATGAAGCCGTCATTTCTGGATATTTGGCTTGCAGAATATAGATGGCAGGCAGCGTGAAGATAGCACCGGCTACTACGCTTCCTGAACATGCACCGATACTTTGGATAATGACGTTTTCGCCCAATGCCTTAGAGCGTTTGGCGGCTGCACTTACGCCAACGGCAATGATGGCAATAGGGATAGCAGCCTCAAACACCTGACCGACCTTCAGTCCGAGATAGGCAGCGGCAGCAGAGAAGAGGACGGCCATCAAAATTCCCCACGTGACGCTCCAAACGTTTACTTCGGGATATTCTTTCCTCGGTGACATTACCGGTTCATACTCTTCTCCTTCTTTCAATTCCCGAAACGCATTCTCGGGTAATTGTACTTGTTTCTTTTCTTCCATGGGTTGTTATTTGCTAGGATTATTAGGATTGTTGGGATTTACTGGGATTTTTGGGGTTTTGCTGTGTACCTTAAAACGGTCGAAACCTTCACCATAGACACCAATAACGGCACTTTGCGATACAAAAGCAAAGGGGTCTATCTCATTGATAAGCTGGAATATCATGCTCGACTCGCGCTTCTTGGCAAGCACGAAAAGCATTTTCACTTCCTTGCCACTATAGAAGCCATGGGCATCAATCACTGTACATCCGCGGTGAGGTTCTTTGTTGATGCGGTGTCCTATTTCCTCATATTTGTCGGATATGATGAAAAACTGCACGGAACGGCGCATGGAGTTAACCACTTGATCCACACAGAAACTCGTTATGATCAGCACAACATAACCGTATATAACGCGCTCCCAGTCGTGCAGCACAATATAGCTGCATGAGATAATGATTAGGTCACATATCAAAATGACGCGACCCAGCGAAATATCCCGGTACTTATTGATGATAGCCGCAACGATATCCGTGCCACCTGTAGAGCCGTTGCTCGATAGGCCAAGTCCAACACCGCATCCGCAGAAAGCGGCACCAATCACGGCTGCCATGAAAGGTTGGTCGCTGAGCAGATGGGTATCACCCATCATCCGTTGTGCCACATCCAAGGCGAAGGTGAGCACCAAGATGCCATAGATGGTCTTGATACAGAACTTCAGTCCCAGCGTACGCAAGGCCATGACCATCAATATGGCATTGATGCCGAAATAGGTTAATTGTACAGGAATGCCTGTACCCCAGAAAATAATTGAGGAGATACCAGGCACACCGCCCGTCGTGATATTATTGGGTAATAGAAAAACCGTCCATCCGATGCAATAAGAGAGCATCGCAATGGTAATCATCACATAATCGCGAACTTCTTTGTAGAGGCTCTTGCGATCCATTTTCACCGTTCCTACCATGACTATTTCATCAGCAAGGCGGATAATTCCTTCATACCTTCAGAGCCGCCTTTCTGGATATGAGTTACATTCTTAAAGCTGGCACCGACAGAAGGATTTGGATCGATGAGATATACGGGTATTCCTGGACGGGCATAGTGAAGCAGTCCGGCTGCTGGATATACCACTAAGGAAGTGCCAATAACAATGAGGATGTCGGCCCTTGAAACTTCCTCTGCAGCGATGGTAATATTAGGAACAGCTTCACCGAAAAACACAATGAACGGACGAAGAAGTGAACCGTCACCAGCTTTCTCACCAGGCTCGATGGTCAGTTTGTCGCCTCCCAGTTGCACATGATAGCGGGGATTGTCCACGTCCCAACTGGAACAACCCTTCATCAGTTCACCATGCAGATGCACCACTTTTGTGGAACCTGCCACCTCATGGAGGTTGTCTACGTTCTGAGTGACCACAGTCACCTCATATTGTTCCTCCAGTTTGGCAACCAGCCGGTGTCCCTCATTGGGCTGTACATCGGTATACTTTGTGCGAAGCATATTGTAGAAAGCATTCACGTATTCTGGGTCTCGCTCCCATCCTTCGTGTGTAGCCACACGGCTCACAGGATAGTTCTCCCATAATCCATCGGCATCCCGAAAGGTGCTTAGTCCACTTTCCACAGACATACCGGCACCCGTTAAAACGACTATCTTCTTCATAGCACTTATATTAATAATGTACAAAATTACAACTTTTCTCTGAATTACCCACTATTTTTCAAAGATTTTCCTTACCTTTGCCGCGAATTTTAATTTTAGTATACTAAAAAATGGACAAATTGAGTTACGGTTTGGGTCTCGGTATCGGCCAGCAGTTGAAGCAGATGAATATCGAAGGCCTAAACATTGAGGATTTTACGCAAGCTATCAAGGACGTATTGGATGGAAATAAGCTGAAAGTGGATCACCGTGAGGCACAGATGACCGTTCAGAGTTATTTCCAGAAGCAGGAGGAGAAACTAACGAAGGAACGTGAACAGAAAGGCCGTGCAGCAAAAGAAGAAGGTGAGAAGTTCCTGGCACAGAATGCCCAAAAGGAAGGCGTTATCACCACTAAGAGCGGTCTGCAGTATATCGTATTGAAGGAAGGAAATGGTAAGGCACCTAAGGCTACTGACCGTGTGAAGTGCCACTATGAAGGATTCCTCATCGACGGGACAGTGTTCGACAGCAGTGTACAGCGCGGTGAGCCCGCAGTCTTTGGTCTGCAACAGGTGATTGCCGGTTGGACAGAAGGTCTGCAGCTGATGAAAGAAGGTGGTAAGACCCGCTTCTTCATTCCCTATCTCCTGGGCTATGGTCCCAGCGGTGCAGGAGCAAGCATTCCTCCCTATGCTGCTCTCATCTTTGACGTGGAGTTGATAGAGGTTATGTAATTAGAGTGAACGAAAAATTAAGGATTATAATAAAAAAGCAAAATGAAAAAGTTAACAATCTTAGCCGCTATGGCTATTGCAGTCGCATCTTTTACTGCTTGCGGCAATGGCACCCCTAAGGCCAATCTTAAAAATGACATTGACACGATGAGTTATGCAATCGGTATGGCACAGACTCAGGGTCTGAAAGAGTATCTCGTACAGCGTCTCGGCGTGGACACTGCTTACATGGATGATTTCATCAAGGGTTTGAACGAAGGTGCAAACGCCGGTGATGACAAGAAGCAGTCTGCTTATTATGCTGGTATCCAAATTGGACAGCAGATTGGTAATCAGATGGTCAAGGGCATCAACCACGAGGTGTTCGGCAATGATTCCACCCAGACAATATCCCTGAAAAACTTTATGGCAGGTTTCGTAAGCGGAACAACAGGTGCCAAGGGTCTGATGACTATGGAACAAGCTCAGCAGGTTGCCCAGACAAAGATGGAGCAGATTAAGGCTAAGACTATGGAGAAGCAGTATGGTCCTAACAAGGAGGCTGGTGAGAAGTACTTGGCCAATTATAAGAAGGGCAAGGACGTGAAGGAACTGAAGGACGGTGTGCTCTATAAGGTTATCAAGGAAGGTGCTGGTGAGATTCCTACTGACACCAGCATGGTAAAGGTTCAGTATGAAGGAAAGACCATCGATGGTAAGGTCTTCGATAGCAGCTACCAGCGCAAGCAGCCAGTGGAACTCCGTGCTAATCAAGTGATTCCTGGTTGGACAGAGGCTCTCACTCACATGCCTGTTGGTTCTGTTTGGGAGGTTGTCATTCCTCAGGAGAAGGCTTACGGAGCACGTGAGCAGGGTCAGATCAAGCCTTTCTCGGCACTGATCTTCAAGATTGAACTCTTAGGTATTAACAAATAATCCCTTATGAAGAGATTCTTTATATTGGCACTTGCCCTCGTGGTGAGTGCCTCTTTCTTAACGGTGGATGCCGGTAAGAAAGACAAGAAAAAGAAGAAGGCTGAGGTTGTGCAGGAAGTGGTTGAACAGCCTGTTGCCATTGTTTCTTCCAGTGACTCTGTCAGTTATGCAGCTGGTGTAGCCATGACTAATGGACTGATACCCTACCTGAAGCAGCAGTATCAGTTTGATGAGGTTTTCATGGATGATTTCATTTCCGGTTTTAAGGAGGCGATGAAATTAGGTACGGACCCACAGCAGAAAGCCCGCATGGCTGGTATGCAGATTGCACAGATGGTCAACGAGCGTATGCTGCCCAATGCTGAGAATGATTTCAAGGGGACTCCCGATTCTATCCAAGCCCAAATGTTCCAGCAGGGTTTCATTGCCGCATTGCAGAAAGATACGACACATTTTAATCAGGAAGCTGCTGAACAGTTCTTCAGCGACCATCGTGTGAATGCCTTGAAAAAGGAAGGCGTGGATTTCCTGGCTGCCAATGCCTCCAAGGAAGGTGTGAAGACCACGGCTTCAGGTTTGCAGTATAAAGTGTTGACTCAAGGAACGGGTGCTATTCCTACAGCTACGGATGAGGTGAAAGTTAATTATGAGGGACGTCTGGTTAACGGTAAGGTTTTTGACAGCAGCTACAAGCGCGGAGAACCAACGAAGTTCAAGGCCAATCAGGTAATAAAGGGCTGGACAGAAGCCCTTACCATGATGCCTGTTGGCAGTAAATGGGAGCTTTATATCCCCTATGAACTTGCCTATGGTGAGCGTGGTGCCGGACAAGATATCAAGCCTTATTCTGCTTTGATTTTCACAGTGGAACTGCTCGATATAGAGAAACCTGTAGTGGAAGAAAAGAAGGAAGAAGCCAAACCTGCAGCCAAACCTGTAACAGCCAAAAAAAAGGTCGTTAATAAGAAGAAATAGACCTTTTTTGAACGTTTTTTCATGAAATACGCAACTTTTCCTATCAAAATGTTGCGTATTTCATTTTTTATTCCTATTTTTGTCACGATTACAACAAATTTTTAACAAAAAGGAAATATCCAAGTAATGGAGAAAATAGACAATCTGGACAGAAAGATTTTAAAAATCTTGTCTAAAAATGCCCGAATACCTTTCAAGGATGTGGCAGCGGAGTGTGGTGTATCGCGTGCCGCTATCCATCAGCGTGTGCAGCATTTAATCGATGACGGTGTCATCACGGGCTCTGGCTTCGATGTGAATCCCAAATCATTGGGCTACAGCACTTGTACTTATGTGGGCATCACCCTTGAGCGTGGCTCCATGTACAAACAGGTGGTGGAACGCTTGGTGCACATTCCTGAGATTGTGGAATGTCATTTCACTACGGGTCCCTATACGATGCTCGTGAAACTTTATGCCCGCGACAATGAACAGTTGATGGATTTGCTTAACAATCAGTTGCAGGATATCCCCGGTGTGGTGGCTACAGAGACGCTTATTTCTCTTGAACAGAGTGTACGCCGCGAGATTCCCATAGCCACAGAGTAAGGACAAAATACAGATAATCCCCTCTAAAGCTTTGGAGGGGTTTTTTATTTTCAGTAAGAAGTATCTTTAACGGAAATGGATTCTTTTAGTCTTCAGCATCATCTCGACGACATCTATCAGCAATACCCTGAGGGTGATTGGAAGCCGCTCATTGGTATCACGTCCAATTATGAGGGTATGGATGCCACACTGCGCTATGCTTATTATAATAAGGTGATAGAAGCTGGCGGTATTCCTCTTATCATTCCTCCTGTCAGTGACCGGCATGTGCTTGTGGGTACACTGGAAAGTCTCGATGGTTTGATTCTTTCTGGCGGTGGTGACTATAATCCGCTATGGAGTGGTGAGGAACCGTCACCCCGATTGCATAATATCAACAGCAAACGGGATTTGCCGGAATTGCTTATCACCCGATTGGCTTACAACCGTCAGATTCCTATGCTTGGTATATGTCGTGGTATTCAGACGCTGGCCACAGCGCTCGACGGACATGTGGCACAGGACATTGCCTCACCGACCATCAAACATTCACAGGATGCTGACCGCGGGGAAGTGACACATAGTGTGACGCTTCACCGAAATAGTGAGATTTACCGTCTCTATGGCACGCAGAATATTCTGGTTAATTCTTTCCATCATCAGGCGGTGAGTGACCCCGGACAGCGTTTCTGGGTGACAGCCACAGCACCTGACGGAACGGTGGAGGCTATGGAGAGTACGGAACAGAAGAGCATCCTGGGTGTGCAATGGCATCCTGAATGGCTCGACAGTGGACTTCCCATCTTCAAATGGCTGGTTCGTAAAGCTACGGAGTTCCAACAGGCAAAGACCATTCACCAGCGTATCATCACACTTGATACACATTGTGACACGCCGATGTTCTTCCCGCAGGGTATTCATTTCGACCAGCGTGATCCCCGTATCCTTGTGGATATGCATAAAATGAAGGAAGGCCGTCAGCAGGCAGTTACCATGGTCGCCTATCTGCCACAGCCCAAGATTGGAGAAAGTTTCTCACAGAAAGTGGACACCAGTTGGATGCAACCGTCAACAAATGCCCAGTCACCAGCTCCCATCACCCCCACAGCCTATGCCAATGCCATTTTTGATAAAATAGAAGATATTGTCAGAAGTAACAGCCGTAATCTCAGTATTGCCCGTACGCCACAGGATCTTTATGAAGACCAGCGTAAGGGTCGTCGAAGCATAATGCTTGGCATTGAAAACGGTCTCGCACTGGGTCATGACATTCAGAACGTAAAATATTTCGCCCAGCGCGGCGTTGTTTATATCACGCTTTGTCATAATGGCGATAATGATATTTGCGATTCTGCCCGCGGCTGCAACACTCACAATGGCGTCAGTCAGTTTGGTGAAAAAGTTATACAGGAAATGAACCGCAATGGCCTGATGGTGGACCTCTCCCATGCTAATGAGAAGAGTTTCTATGATGCCTTGCAGATTTCCAGCACACCCATCGTGTGCAGTCATAGCAATTGCCGCGCCCTTTGTGATCATCCTCGTAATCTGACCGATGACCAGCTCCGTGCTTTGGCTCAGGCGGGTGGTGTCGCCCATACCACACTCTATCACGGCTTTCTCCGCAAAGAAGGAGAAACTACGATTATCGACGCCATTAATCATTTGGAGCATGCCATCGATGTGATGGGTATCGACCATGTGGGTATAGGTACCGATTTTGATGGAGACGGCGGTGTGCGAGGGTATGCGGATGCTTCCGAAGCTATTCAGTTTACCCTTCAGTTGCTTCGTCGCCATTATAGTGAGCGCGACATTCAGAAAATCTGGGGTGGCAACTGGCTGCGTGTGATGACGCAAGTACAAGGTGTTAGGGTTGAAGGTTGATAGTTGAAGGTTTATGGTAGAAAGTTATTAATATTGGGAAAAGAGAATGAAAAAATTTTGTGTCTTTGTTGCGTTGTGTTCTATAATCTTGCTTTCCGCTTGTAAGAGCAAGCAGGCTTCATCTTCTCCTTCTGTATCATTGGTTCCTGTAGGGCCTGTCTTTGTGGCTGATTCCGCCTTTGCCTATTGTCAGGCTCAATGCGAGTTTGGTCCCCGCTCCATGAATAGTGATGCTCACGAAAAGTGCGCCCAATGGATTGTAAGTAAGTTCGAACAGTTCGGTTGTAAGGTGACTACGCAGGATGCTATGCTGACAGGCTATGATGGCACGGCTCTCAAGAGCAAGAATATTATTGCAAGCTATCGTCCATCATCCATGGGAGTTTCATCTCAAGAAGGAACAGAAGGGGGGCTGATCCTTCTCTGTGCTCACTGGGATAGTCGTCCATGGGCTGACAACGACCCTGATTCTGCCAATTGGCACAAGCCAGTGATGGCTGCAAATGATGGTGCTTCGGGTGTGGCCGTGATGCTGGAGATAGCACGATTGCTCCAGAAAGCAGATTCTCTGCAAGTGGGTGTTGATTTCATTTGTTTTGATGCTGAAGACTGGGGTACGCCACAATGGGATACAACCACTCAGGTGAATGGTAATCCTTGGGCTTTAGGAGCACAGTATTGGGCACAGCAATATGCTGAACAGGATTCTGCAGCAACCTATCGTTATGGTATTCTTCTCGATATGGTGGGTGGACAGGGAGCGCGTTTCTATCAGGAAGGCGTCTCCAGACAATATGCTCTTGACATCGTGAAAAAGGTATGGACAGCCGCCAAGGTGGTGGGCTATGGCAGTATGTTCCCCGATGATGCCAACGGGGGTATCACCGACGACCATGTTCCCGTAAACGAAGTGGCCAAAATCCCCTGTATCGACATCATACCATATTATCCCGACTGTCACCAGAGTTCTTTCGGTCCCACTTGGCATACGGCCATCGACGATATGGATCATATCGACAAGAACACGCTTCAGGCTGTAGGCCAGACTGTCATTCAGGTGCTTTTCAGCGAAAAATAATAATGAAAACGAAGACGAAAACGAAAACTTATTACTGTTTTCGTTTTCGTTATAACTGTCCTGCTTCCACTTGCCGCACAACACGCTCGGTAAGCCGGTCAACACCTTCAGGATCGTAGGTTTTCATCA
Source organism: uncultured Prevotellaceae bacterium (assembly GCA_902784755.1). Lineage (GTDB taxonomy): Bacteria > Bacteroidota > Bacteroidia > Bacteroidales > Bacteroidaceae > Prevotella. Next base: position 16,429 of record CACZVX010000022.1, on the reverse strand, counting down.
AGGAAGCACCGAATGTCCAGGCAAAGGCTTGGTAGAATCCGGCACGTATGGGTCCCAAGAAGGCTTGTATCAGGTTATAGCTGGAAGCATTACACTCACGGTTTATCAGTTTAATCAGCAACTTTCCTTGACTGTAGGAAAGTTTTTTCATGCGTGGTGTATAGCGTTGCTTGATATCTTTTTCTACCCGTTTCATGTGCTCCTCCTTGGCTTTTTTATCGGGTAACGTTTGCAGGTACTCATAGGTTTCTATGATAATCTGGTTAGCCTCCTTGGCTATAGGCAGCACCTTTTTCACGTTGTAAACCAGTCGGTTGTATTTCGCCTGTTGTCTGGCATTCTTGAAAACTGGTTTCGGATAGACATAAACGTCATTGAATTCCAGATACGGGATGCTGTCGCCTTCGTGTAGCACCTTACTCACTTTGACCATTGGCACAAACGTAGGATTATCCATGTCAACCTCTTTGTCCTCAGGGTTTCCATAGACAGGATTGTTCGTTTGCGCCCAGCAAAACACAGGCAGGAACAGCAGTATGAATGCCAGTTTTCTCATCGGCTGCAAAGATACAAAAATTAGTGAAGAGTGAAGAGTGAAGAATGAAGAATTAATTGCCTTTTTACCTTTTTACTACTTTTTTACCTTTTAATTATTTTACTTTTTACGAATATTTTTCGTAAGTGTTTATTTTTTTACCTTTTTACTTTTTTACCTTTTTACTTTTTACTACTTTTGCACCCATGAAAAAGTTATTCATAGAAACATACGGATGCCAGATGAACGTAGCCGACTCAGAAGTAGTCGCCTCCGTAATGCAGATGGCAGGATATGAGCTTTGTGAGAAGATAGAAGAGGCCGATGCTGTCTTCCTCAACACCTGTTCGGTGCGTGACAATGCTGAACAGAAAATATATCATCGTTTAGATGAATTGGCTGCCCTGCGCACAAAGAGAGAGAAAGAATCCACAGGCTTAATCATTGGCGTTCTTGGCTGTATGGCAGAACGCGTTAAGGAAGATTTGCTTGAAAACCATCACTGTGATCTGGTGGCGGGACCTGATGCCTATCTCTCTCTTCCTGATCTCATAGCTCAGGCAGAACTTGGCCATAAGGCCATTAACGTGGAACTTTCTACGACGGAGACCTATCGTGACGTTGTACCGCAGCGTATAGGATTGGGTCATAAGATTGGGGGGTTTGTCAGCATTATGCGTGGTTGTAATAACTTTTGCCATTATTGCATTGTGCCTTTCACCCGCGGACGTGAGCGTAGTCGTGATGTGGAAAGCATTCTCAGAGAAGTTCGCGATCTTCGTGACCGTGGTTTCAAGGAAGTCACACTTTTGGGTCAGAATGTCAATAGTTATGGATTAGGTGCAAGAAGCAAGGAGCAAGGGGCAAGTAGTTTTGCTGAATTGTTACGTCTTGTTGCCCGCGAAGTGCCTGAGATGCGTGTGCGTTTCACCACTTCCAATCCCGAGGATATGACGGAGGATATCCTCCATGCCATTGCAGAGGAACCTAATCTCTGCCGCCATATTCATTTCCCCGCACAGAGTGGTTCCAACCGTACGCTAAAACTGATGAACCGCAAATATACCCGCGAGGACTATCTTGAAAAAATTGCCGCTATTCGTCGTATCATCCCCGGTTGTGGTATCTCTACCGATATCTTTGTCGGCTATCACGATGAGACAGAGGAAGATTTCCAGCAGACGCTCTCACTGGTACGTGAAGTGCGTTTTGATTCCGCTTTTATGTTCAAATATTCTGAGCGTCCCGGAACCTATGCTGCCCGCCATCTTCCCGACAATGTTCCAGAGGAAGAGAAAATCCGCCGACTCAACGAACTCATTCATTTACAGACGGAAATTTCCGCCCAGCGCAATCGCGAGGACGAAGGTAAGGAGTTTGAGGTGCTCGTAGAAGGTTTCTCCAAGCGTAGCCGTGAACAACTTTGCGGCCGTACAGAACAGAATAAGATGGTCGTTTTCCCTAAAGCAGGCCATCATATTGGTGAACGCGTCATCGTTCGCATCACCGGCAGTACCAGTGCCACCCTTTTTGGTGAGGCCGTTACCACTTGCTGATTTTAAATTGCGGAATAATGCTGATAGGTGCAGGCTCTTCCGCAGGAATGATGTCCTGAAAGGCAGCTTCGATACCTGATGCATCCATGATTGCCTTGGCCTCATCGTTGAAGTCGCGGTTGCGGAACACCTGTGTGTCTTCCACAGGCGTATTCACACCACTGTTGGCCAAAGTGTTCACATTGACATAGTTATGTGAGATACGGATGTCGTAATCACGGTCGGAATCAATATGCAACCACAGTTGTCCACCTCTTGAACGCACTACATTATCGTGAATATACCATCCTGATGAACCATCGTCAGGATAGATGCAACGTGGGCCGCGAAACAGATAATTACCTTCCATCACAGAGCCAGGCTGACGACCCAGCATATAGACGATACCTCCGTCAGAAAGTAGCTGATGCGTATTGCCTAAACGGTTGAAGCTGATGACATTATTACCGGCTACCTTAGACTCCGGAATCTTGGCGTTTCCCCACCACCAGCCTAAGGCAATAGCACCATAGGGAACTCCCTGGATGTCGTTTCGCAAGAAACGTACACCGTTTACGAAAAATCCCACCATGGCTTCTGCCTGTCGGAAATCCAAACAAACATTTCTCACGTAGTTGTTGCTGATAACAATATCATGGCAAACGCCCTCTACTGAAGGAGAATAGCGTCCTTCACCGTCACCTATTTCATAATGTTGCGGATGTCCCACGGTAACGCTGTTTCCCAAAAGGTCGTTGAAGAAGCATCCCGTCACTTCACTGCCACATACATCATTCAGGAGTGTAACGGCAGATGCAGAGCCCAGATGTTCAAAACGACACCTTATAATCCGAATGCCAGTAGCATTCTGAACATCTATGGTACCCATGGGCGTGTCGCTGCTGTTGTATTTCGTAGGATGCCAGTTGCCGTCGGGAATATATTTCACGGCAAGTCCCAGACTTTGTATGCCTCCGAAACCGCGGGAGCCTTCCACTTCCATCAGATTCCATGCGTCATGCTGGAAGGTAAGTCCCTGCAAAGTGATGTTCTCCACTCTTTCGGAAATCGATTTACCGTGAATACGGATGAGTCCTTCCGTGATGGGAGCCACAATTTCAGCCTTTCGCATATCTTCCCCATTGCGTGCCATGTAGTAAAGGGTCTGAGCTTTACGGTCAAAATAGAATTCACCAGGTTCATCCAACAATTCGTAGGCGTTACGCACGAAGAACAGTTTTTCATAGTCAATTTTTCCAGCCCATGCCATAGAGTTCAGAATAGCTCCTGCTGGCTGCTGAAGTTTCACAATCAGCGTGTCTCCCCATTTGTCAAGATCCCTCACACAGAGAATCTTTTCTGTCCACACCTTGTTCTGCACCAGTTCCACGTCCTCCGCATTCTTGAAGAGATGCAGTTCGGGATTCATCTTCAGTTTGATGGCATCTACTCCGGTTCCTGCTCCGAAAGCCCAAGACTCCTGTCCGCTGATAGCGATATTCTCAATCTTTCCGCAACCCTGACTTTGTATGGAGGCCTGTGCCATTCGTGCCCGTTGTCCGTTCACGAAGAGCTGTCGTAGCTTCTGGTCATAGCTGAAATCAGTTTTCCAAAGTCGTCCTGCCACTTGTGTCCAGTTAGAAATCCGTTTTCCTCCCGAGAGTACAGGTTTGGCTCCTTCTGCGGCTTTCAGTGTCAGTCGTCCTCCTTTTCCGTTTTTAGAAGTCAAGTTCAACAGCAGCGGTGCATCCAGTGTATAGACACCGTCTTGGAAGATTATGGTCACATCTTCCCGCTGGCCGTTGAAAGCCTTCATCGCTTTTTTCAGACTGGATGCAAATGTACTGGGTGTCACCGTGAACACCTTTTCAGCCTTGAGGGGAACAACTGTCAGCAACAATGCGGCTAAAAGTCCCATTCTTAATATTCTCGTCAATTTTCCTTCCGACATTTTTGATTTTATTTTAGATTGTAGATTTTTCTGAATTCTATTTTGGTGTAAAGATAAATGATTTTCCTTACAAAATCAAATTTCCACTCCTTTTTTTTATTCTTTTCTACATTATAGAAATAAAAAGTGGCACTTTTAACGAGTGATTAGGCCCTAATCACTCTCCGAATTTGTCAATTTTGAAGAGTGATTAGGCTCTAATTACACCCCCTAAATGAAGCAGGGTGTGAAGGAAGATTTAAAAAGCCGTTTTTATGTTCCACTTTTCTTGGGAAGGTTTAATAAATGGAAAAACTGAGGGCAAACTTTGGTTTTTCTATTTATTTATTGTACATTTGTGGCCAAGAAGCGAAAGTAACCGATTCTTACAGGAATCGCTTTCAGAACCCCCTGTGGCTTTAGCCGTAGTGTCACTGACCGCAGGGAAGAAATAAATAATGAATGAAAGAATTCTTTAAAGTGTTGCGGCGTTTTGTGCCGCCCTACAAGAAATATCTGGTGCTTACGGTGCTGTTCAATATCCTCTCTGCGATATTGAATATCTTTTCCTTCGCAGCCCTTATCCCTATCCTGAACATTCTTTTCCAGACGGAAGATAGTTTGAGACAGGTGGAGTTTATGCCCATCACGTTCGACAACCTGAAAGAAGCGCTGATGAACGACATGAACTATTACATGCAGGAAATGATTCTCGACCTTGGTCCCACGACAACGCTGTTGGTCATCGGTTTGTTCTTGGCCTTTGCCACCTTCCTGAAAACAGGAGCCTACTTCCTTTCTTCTGCGACAATCATCCCCATCCGTACGGGTGTAGTACGCGACATCCGTAACCAGCTTTATCAGAAGATCACATCGTTGCCCTTAGGCTTCTTTTCCGAGGAGCGTAAAGGTGACATCATAGCCCGCATGAGCGGTGATGTGCAGGAGATTGAAAACAGTATCATGTCTTCACTCGACATGCTTTTCAAAAATCCCATTCTCATCATTATCTATTTCGGAACGCTGCTTTTCATTTCCTGGCAGCTGACATTGTTTACCATCATCTTTGTTCCATTGTTTGGATGGTTCATGGGATATGTGGGCCGAAAACTGAAGCAGAACTCCGTAGTGGCACAGTCGCTTTGGAGTGACACGATGAGCGTGGTGGAGGAAACGCTGGGTGGTCTGCGCATCATCAAGGCCTTCAATGCTGAGGAGAAGATGAATGCCAAATTTGCGAAAGTGAACAATGAATACCGCGACAATATCCAGTGGGTGAATACGCGTCAGCAGTTGGCACACCCCATGAGCGAGTTCCTGGGAACGGTGATGATCATCATCGTGTTGTGGTTTGGCGGTGTGCAGGTACTGAATAATGCCTCGATGTCGGGTTCCACCTTCATCTATTACCTGGTGATTCTCTATAGCATTATCAATCCGCTGAAAGAATTCTCGAAGGCGGGTTATAACATTCCCAAGGGACTGGCCTCGATGGAGCGTGTGGATAAGATTCTGATGGCAGAAAACAATATCAAGGAGCCAGAACATCCGAAGCATATCGCCCGTTTCCAGCATCAGATAGAATTTCGCCATGTTTCGTTCCGTTATGGTGAACAGTGGATTCTGAAAGATATCAATCTCATCATCGAGAAAGGAAAGACAATTGCCATTGTGGGACAGTCGGGTTCTGGAAAATCCACATTGGTGGACTTGATTCCGCGCTATTATGATGTGCAGGAGGGAGAAGTACTCATTGACGGTGTTAATGTAAAGGACCTCGGTGTGCACGATTTAAGGAAACTCATTGGAAACGTGAATCAGGAAGCTATCCTTTTCAACGATACCGTTAAGAATAACATCACCTTCGGTGTGGAGAATGCAACGCAAGTAGAGGTGGAGGATGCCGCTAAGATTGCCAATGCCCACGATTTCGTGAGAGCTATGGAACATGGTTATGATACGAATATCGGTGACCGTGGTGGTCGTCTTTCCGGTGGACAGCGTCAGCGCATTTCTATTGCACGTGCCATTCTGAAGAATCCGCCCATCCTGATTCTTGATGAGGCTACCTCTGCCCTTGACACAGAGAGTGAGCGTTTGGTACAGGATGCGCTCTTCAGGCTGATGAAGACACGTACCACGGTGGCTATTGCGCATCGACTGAGTACCATCAAACATGCCGATGAAATCTGTGTTTTGCATGACGGGCATATTGTGGAGCGTGGTACCCATGATGAACTGATATCGCTTGACGGGTATTACAAGAAGTTGCATGATATGCAGACACTCTGATGAGTTGAGAGTGATAAGTGATGAGTGGGGGAGGGGCAAATAGATTCATTAAAAATAATCATGAAAGGTAGGTTGGCATATCTGTTGCAGGTCTTTGGCTGGACAGTTCTGGTGTTCCTGATGGCCAAATGCTTCTTCATGCTTTTTAACCATGAGGGCCATTCCTTTTCGGCGACTGATGTGTGGCCGGTCATCACCCACGGTTTCACGCTCGATCTTTCCACGGCCCTTTATATCCTGACTATACCCATTTTGGTTACAATCGTGGGTTTGTGGGTTGGCAATCTGCCAAGGGCGGCTGGCATTTTGCGCTGGGTGATGCGCATTTGGTTTGCCCTTGTTGCCATAGCCTTGTCGCTGGCCTTCGTGGCCGACACCAGTCTTTATCCCTTCTGGGGATTCAAGCTCGATGCCTCATGCCTGCAGTATCTTTCTACGCCCACCGAGGCCATGGCCAGCGTTTCGACCGGCTATATGGTTGTGCGCTTTATCGTATGGCTGCTGGTTGCTTTCATTATTTATAAAGGTTATCCCGAGTTCCGGCTGCGTCCGGCTTCGAAGAAGCTGCTGCGCACGCTCTTCTACCTGCTGTTGCTGCCCTTTGTCATCATCGGCATCAGGGGCGGAATACACGAGTCGACCACCAATATCGGACAGGCTTATTTCTCGCAGAACCAGTTTCTCAACCATTCGGCCGTGAATCCCGTGTTCTCTTTCCTCTCTTCGCTGGAGAAGACGGCCAGCGACATTCCCGAATACCATTTTATGGAGGAACCCGAGCGGGCAGCGCTGATGCGCGACGTCTTCCCAACGGTAAGCGAACAGTCCGACACGCTTCTGCGCACCAACCGTCCTGACATTGTCATAATACTGCTGGAAAGCTGCGGAGGCATCTTTACGGAGGATATCGGCGGACGTAAGGACATCATGCCCCGTTTCAACAAACTGGTGGACGAGGGCGTGTATTTTTCTAATTTCTATGCCAATTCCTATCGCACCGATCGCGGCACGCTCTGCACATGGAGCGGCTATCCGTCGTTTCCCCGTTCGTCGTTGATGAAGATGCCTGCCAAGACACGCTTCCTGCCCGGCATTGCCAAGTCGCTGCTGAAAGAAGGTTACCACACCAGCTATATCTATGGCGGCGACATTAACTTTACCAATATGCGCAGTTATCTGGTGACCATCGGGTTCGACCAGTTCTGCTGGATGAAGGACTACACGATGGAACAGCAGCGGACATCCAAATGGGGCGTGCGCGACGATATCACGTTTGCCACGCTCTACGACCAGATTACCGCACCCAAAGCCAACGGCATCCACCGGCTGATAGGCTATTCCACACTTTCCAGTCACGAGCCGTGGGATGTTCCCACGCATAGGCTGAGCGAGGAAATCCCCAATGCGTTCAACTATCTGGACGAGTGTCTGGGCAATTTCATCGACAAGATGAAGCAGACGCCCCAATGGGATAACCTGCTCGTCATCCTGCTGCCCGACCACGGCTACTCTTATTTCGGTGTAGATGAGACGCACGAGCTACACGACCATGTGCCGATGCTGTGGCTGGGAGGTGCCCTCTGGGGACCGCGACGGGTGGAGCAGTTCTGCAATCAGACCGACCTGCCGGCAACGCTGCTGGGCCAGATGGGTCTGCCGCATGATGACTATCTGTTCAGTCGCGACGTGATGAGCCGCAACTATACCTATCCTTTTGTCGTGCATACCTATAACAACGGCATCACCATGAAGGACAGCACGGGCTTTGCCGTCTACGACCTGAACGTCAACCGCATCATCGTCGACAAGAGCACCGATGCCCAGAAACTGATACGCCGCGGAATGGCCATCCTGCAGACGGCATCAGAACATATCCGGCAACAAAAATGAAGAAAGAAATGCAAAAAAAGAATATCCTGCGCTTAGGTTTGCTCTCGCCGCTGGCGGCAACGGTTTGCAATCTGTTGCTGCTCTACGTGGTCTATTTCTTGGCGCGTATCACCTATCTGCTGGTCAACTACAGTTATTTTTCCCAGAATCTTTCGTTCGGTCATCTGATGGAGATGTTCCGTGGCGGACTGGTGTTCGACACATCGGCCATACTGGTCACCAACATCTCCTACGTGGTACTGATGCTGTTGCCATGGCATGGCAAGGAGACAAAGGCTTATCACTCTTTGTGCCGCTGGGTTTATCTGATTATCAACGGACTGGCCCTGGCCGTGAATCTCTGCGACGCCGTGTATTTCCGCTATACCATGCGGCGCACCACCACCACCGTGTTCAGCGAGTTTTCTAACGAGAACAACCTGTCGTCGGTGTTCTTCACCGAGACCTTGCGCCACATTTATCTGGTTGTGCTCTTCCTGCTGGTTATGTGGGCACTCTATCGGTTGTATGTGGACTATAGTCATTCTTCTGTTAAAAAGTGGTGGCGCTACGATTTGGCCATGCTGCTCTCATTAGCGGCGTTGGCACCGTTTGTAGTGGCCGGTATCCGCGGTGGCTTCACCACTGCCGTCCGTCCCGTCACCATCTCGAATGCCAACCAGTATGTGGATCGTCCCGTTGAGGCGGCCCTGGTGCTTAATACGCCCTTCTCGTTATATCGGACCATTGGCAAGGCTGTCTTCACCGTGCCCGACTATTATCAGGACAAGCAGGAGATGGAGCGCATCTATAGTCCTGTTCACTATCCTAGTGTTTCTAGTGATTCTAGTTTTACTAGGAAGAACGTGGTGGTGCTCATTGTGGAGAGCTTCGGGCGCGAGTATATCGGGGCGCTCAATAAGACTTTGGAAAATGGTCGATACAAAGGTTATACCCCGTGCGTGGATTCGCTCATTGCCAAGAGTATCACGTTCACCCATTCTTATTGCAACGGGCGCAAGAGTATCGACGGCATGCCCTCAATCTTGAGCAGTATCCCCATGTTTGTGGAACCTTTCTTCTTGACGCCGGCCTCGATGAACCAGGTGAGCGGTATTGCTGCCCTGCTTTCGGGCGAAGGCTACCAGACGGCCTTCTTCCACGGTGCTCAGCGAGGTTCGATGGGATTCCAGGCCTTCTCGCGTGCCACGGGTTTCCAGGAATATTACGGACGTGAGGACTATAACGACGACAAGCGTTTCGGCGGTGACAAGGATTTCGACGGCATGTGGGCCATTTGGGACGAACCGTTCCTGCAATACTATGCCGCGAAGATGTCGGAGATGAAAGAACCTTTCATGACTGCCGTCTTCACGGCCAGCAGTCACCATCCTTATGTCGTTCCTGATAAATACAAGGATGTCTATCCCGAGGAGGGCATCATTATTCATAAATGCATCCGCTATACCGACATGGCCATCGGCAAGTTCTTCGAGCGCGTCAGTCGTGAGCCATGGTTTAAGAACACCATCTTTGTGCTGACCAGCGACCATACGAACCTTTCCGACCATGCGTTCTATCAGACCGACCTCGGTGGTTTCTGTTCGCCGATTGTCATCTACGACCCGTCAGCCGGGGTAGGGGAGATGCAAGACAAGATAGCCCAACAGATTGACATCCTGCCCACCGTGATGGGTATGCTCCATTATCCGAAACCTTACTTTGCCTTTGGCATCGACTTGCTGAACACTCCCAAGGAAGACACTTGGGCCGTGAACTACCTGAACGGCATCTACCAATATGTGAAGAACGGTCATGTGCTGCAGTTCGACGGACAAAAGTCAGTAGGCCTGTATGCCCTTACCGACTCGCTGATGAAACAGAATTTGTTGGGAAAAACAAAGGCAGCTGCAGATTCTTCACTCTTCACTCTTAACTCTTCACTTCCAAAGATGGAGCGCGAACTGAAGGCCATCATCCAGCAATACATGGAGCGCATGACAGAAGATCGTCTCTTACCATAATTTGAGATAAGAGGTGAAAGGATAGAAATCAATAAATGTGTCGGAATAGTTCATTAAAAGACTTGAACTGTTCTTTTGTCAGTGGTGTATTAGGATTTTCTATCCAGTAAAGCGGAAGGTCACGGTACATGGCAGCAACGAGCGAGAAGGTGCTGGGGGCTCCGATAAGGTAGTCGCAATGCGACAGCAGACAGATGTCTTCGGCAGGATTGCCCTCGGGGAATACCACCTTGCAGCCCTCGAGATGCTGCTGATAATACGAGCGGTCAAGTTTGGGGTCGTTGCCGCAGATATAGACCGTCAGCGTTTCGTCGGGATGCAGTTTTCGGAACTGTTTTATCACCGCTGCATATTGCTCGTCGGAATAGAAGAAGCGGCCGCCGTGGAAGGTGGCATAGTCGCCGCGCCGGATATGGACGCCAAGGCGAAGTCCGCTTTTCGCTCCCATCGTTTTGGAAACCTTTTGCTCAACGGCATCGTCGAAGGCAAAAAGCTGCAGAATCTCCGGCTTGTATTTCACGAACAAGTCATGCCAGCGTGCAAACCATCCGCCCACAAGTATCATCTTCCGCTTCAGCATCTGCTGTTCCTCACGACTGTAGTCGGCTCCCTCTTTATCGAATCGTACGGTGGGAATCAGTCCCAGCTTTGCGGCATACTTGGCAAAAAGGTAGGTGGGGAAGTTATGGTGAGGCGTGTGGCAGATGTGGAACCACGGATATTTGTAGGCAAAACGCATGGACATGGTCTTCCGGCCATGCTCCCGTCCCCAGGCATAGACATGCCCGTATTGCAGGATATTGTTTGCCATGCGGCCTTTGTCGTGTACGAAAATCATAACTTTATTGATAATTATTTTTACCCAAGTTTAAGGTATTGATAGTCTTTGTCCTTAAACAACTTAGAAACGATTTTTCTCAGCCTCATAGCTGTATTTGAGTGGTATATATACACGGGCGTCTTGCATAGCTGTGCCACGTCAAGTGATTTTACAGTCTCATCCACCGTTTGTCCCTTCATATACGAATTTGCTATTAATTCGTAGGCCATGGCCTCCCACTCAGGTTTGTTACCCCAGTAGTGACCTATCAAGTCCTCTGCCACCTTCAGGTTCGTCTTCTCATAGAGCGCAATAGAGAGTGAATATTGTTCAATCACAATTCGTTCGGCATCATCGGCCAGCATTCCGTCGCAGAGTGTTAGAGCCAGACTGCTCACTTCCGTGAGTTTCTCCTTGGGAATGGCCACCACTCCGGCATTGTACATGTCGTGCTGCTTTCCCAGCGTTATCCCACCATACGTATGACCTTCAATTTTTTTCCACATTTTAAGTGTCTTCGTTTTCATCTTCGATGGATGGCCTTCGTTTAGATGCATCATACCACAGCCCTCATTCAGTCTGGTCTTTAGTGTATTCAGCGATCCATAGAGAATGGTGTCTGTATCCAGATACATCAAATGGTCGTTGGGATAATGCAAAGCCATATATTCTATCGCCTTGATTTTAACGCGCCAGAAAAAATCCTTTTCACCCTTCCACTCCTTGATTGTCTCATTTGTAACGGTGATGGTCTTGACACCACAGTTATTGTAAAACTCCGGATGTGTGGTAATCACAAAGATATGGTCATCAGCTTTGAGCTGTTTTTTAAATGTAAGAATCGAAAGATACGCCTGTACATGGTATACCATTTTCTCTCCAAAAATAATATAAAGGATATTCATTTTTTGGGAATTAGTTTGTATTAATAATATCGTCTACAATAGTCCTTTTCTTTTTTTGATGACGTCGAGCGGTTCCAGACTCACGCGGCCCGTTTCTTCATCGTAGCGGATGTTGAATTCCTCGTGCGTCCGTTTCCAGCGGTTATGCGTCCACAGCCAGTATTGCGGAGCCCGGCGGATGGATTCCTCGAGCATCTGGAAATAGGCATCGGTCAGTTCGTAGTCTTTTGTCTGCTTCGGGTCGCGGGTTATCAGTTTGATTTCTCCAACATAATAGCCGCGGCGCGGTCTGGTCATATCCATATACATCACGGCATGTCCCGCACTCCGCACCAGTCGTTCCGTACCGGTCAGCACCGGGGTGTCGTGGTTCAGGAAGTCAATCCAATGGTGGATATTGTTCCAGAAAGGCACTTGGTCGGCAATATATCCGACGACGATGGGCTGCTGTTGTTTCCTGAAGGTGGCTATGCGGCGCAAGGTCTCAGCCATGGGGATGCTGATGGCTCCCATGCGCTGGCGCAGTTTCAGGAACATACTGTCGAACTCCTTGTTTTCCAGCGGATGGTATATCTGTCCGCATTTTGCCTTCGGCGAAGCCCAGAGCGGGAACGAAGACACCCATTCCCAATTGCAGTAATGGCCCAGGTACATGGCGCATGACTGTCCGTTTTCAATCATCTCGTCCACTATTTCCATGCCTTTGAACACCATGCGGCGCTGGAGTTCCTTCTTGCTGATGGAAATCAGTTTGACGGTTTCCACGATATAGTCGCAGAACCAGTGGTAGAAAGCCTTTTCTGTCTTTCGCAGTTCTTCGTCCGATTTCTCCGGAAAACAGTCAGCCAGATTCTTTCTCACCAGTTTTACCCTGTACCTTACCACGTAGTAGACCAGCAGATAGAGAAAGTCGGAAAACAGGTAATGTATCCTCATCGGCAGCAAGGATATCAACCAGAGCACAGCGTAAATCAAGTAATACAGTACCTTCATTCTTTAGCAGACCTCCTCTCAATCATCTTTGCCACCAGCTGGAACTGATATACGCCTTTCAGACTTGCGTAAATAAAGCCTCGGGTGCCATCCTTCCAACCGCCCTCCAACACGTAACACTTAAAGAACCGCCAGAACGGGCGCCAGAGCAAAGCACCTGCTCCCCACTTCTTATAGGCTTTCTTATCAACGTCGTTATCGCTATAGCGGTTGTCCTTCTCCATGATGGAATGCACACTGTCGTTCGCAAGGTGTACAAATGCCAGATCTCTGCGTTGCTTCGGCAGATGGTCGAGACGACCGTTTACTTTCGGGAAGGTATGCACATACGGCGGCCATTCTGTGCCCTCGCGGATAAAGAACCTCAACTGGTAATCGGGATAGGCACATTTCAGCGGTTTCCCCATAAACTGGTTGATGCGGGGGATATACAATCCCTTGGCGCAATCTTCTTGGGCTATGTGCCGATAAAGTTCCTCTCTTAGTGCCGGTGTTACAATCTCATCGGCATCCACTACCAGTACCCACGGATTCGCTGCAGACTGGATGGCAAAAGTCCGGGCAGGCTCAGCACTTTTATGATTTGCCTTTGGGAAGGTCACAATCTTGCAACCGTTCCTCTTGGCAATTTCCACCGTGCCGTCCGTGCTCTCCATGTCACAGATGAGCACCTCGTCGAAGTCCTTCACGGCATCAAGCACCTGCTGCAGGTGCTGCTCCGCATTATAGGTGTTGATGACTACCGATATTTTGTTTGCTTCGTTCATATTGTGCAAAGATACGATTTAAAATGAAGAATGAAGAATGAAGAATGAAGAATTTTAATAACGCTTGGAAAAATGTGAACGGTTTTGCTCTTTGTTCTCGCTAAAATCGGCAGAATTGTTGTATCTTTCGATAAGATACTTTCGCTCGACAAAGCAAATTATAACAAGTTATATTTGCATTTGTACTCGCTTAATCGTATCTTTGCATCAGAAATATAAAACCGATGAAAAAGGCACGACTGAAATCATTCCTTACCGACTACCGCACGCTGCTGGGGTTGTGGATACTGCTGGGCGTTCTCGCCACTGTGATGAAATACCATAGCGACAACAACTTCCTCATCTTCCGCGGCGTCTTCTGGCATACGTGGCAGGGCACATCGCTCTATGCCGCTTATCCCCAGGAGTATTTCGACGTCAACCACTACGGACCTTTCTTCTCGGTTCTTATCGCCCCCTTTGCCGTCGTTCCCGAATGGGTCGGACTGCTGCTCTGGTGCGTAGGCCTGTCGCTGTTCCTCTATGTCGCCGTGCGTCATAACCGTTTCACCGACTATCAGCAGCTGTTCATCCTGTGGTTCTGCGCCCACGAACTGCTCACAGCTCTCTATATGCAGCAGTTCAACATAGCCATTGCCGCCATCATCCTGCTCACGTGGTATTGCATCGAGCGCGAACGCGACTTCATGGCGGCCTTCTGGATCATGCTGGGCACCTTCGTCAAACTCTATGGAATTGTGGGCTTGGCGTTCTTCTTCTTTTCCAGACATAAGGCCAAGCTCATTACCGGCCTCGTCTTCTGGGCAGCAATCATGTTTGTGGCACCCATGCTCCTTGCCGGTCCCGACTATGTGATTCAGCAGTATCATGAGTGGTATGTATGTCTCACGGAGAAGAACGGCGAGAACCTGGCATCCATCGCACAGAACATTTCCCTCTTGGGACTTGTACACCGCACCACCGGACTCCAGTTCAGCGACCTCTGGCTCATCGTTCCCGGGCTCATTCTTTTTGCTTTGCCCTATCTTCGTTTTTCACAGTATAGGCATGAGGCATTCCGTCAGACGCTGCTGGCCTCAGTACTGATGTTTGTTGTGCTGTTCTCCACGGGCAGCGAGTCGAGCGGCTATATCATCGCCCTCGTCGGCGTGGTCATCTGGTACACCGCCTGTCCCTGGCAGCGCACCCGCTGGGACATCTTCCTCATGGTCTTTGTCTTCATCCTGAGCAGTCTGTCGCCCAGCGACCTCTTCCCCGCATTCCTCCGCAAACAGTACGTGCAGCCATACGCACTAAAGGCATTGCCCGTCGTGCTGGTATGGTTCCAACTGTGCTACGAAATGCTGACGAAGGATTATTCCAAGACTTCCTGAATGTTGTAGAGCGGACGCCCTTTCACCTCGGTGTAGATTTTGCCGATGTAAAGGCCCACGATGCCCAGCGCGATAAGGATGAATCCCCCCACGAACCAGATGCTCAGTATGAGCGATGCCCATCCGCTCACGGCCGTGCCCAGTATCAGCGCACGCACCACGTAGAGTGCTATCATCAGCGTCACCACCATGAACAGGATGCCCATATACAGAATGATGTATATCGGCTTCACCGAGAACGATGTGATGCCGTCCATGGCCAGGTTCAGCATCTTCTTCAGCGTATATTTCGACTGTCCCGCCTCGCGCTCGCTGATCACGTCGTCCACCGTCGTGCTCTTCAGTCCCACCATCGGCACCAGTCCCCTCAGGTACAGGTTGCGCTCATGGTAGCCTGCCAGCATGTCCAGCGCACGGCGGCTCATCAGTCGGAAGTCGGCATGGTTGAACACGCTCTCCACGCCCATCGACTTCTGCATCTTGTAGAAAGCCTCTGCCGAGAGGCGCTTCATCAGGGGATCAGCCTTTCGCGACACCTTCACGCCATACACGATGTCGTAGCCAGCGTTGCACTCGTCCACCATTTTCTCCAGCGCTCCCAGATCGTCCTGCAGGTCAGCATCGATGGTCACCACGGCATCTGCCCAATTCCTTGCGGTCATCATGCCGGCCATGATGGCGTTCTGGTGGCCCACGTTACGGCTTAGGTTGATGCCTTTCACGAAACGGTTCTCCGCGTGCTGCTGCTCAATGATTTCCCATGTGCGGTCTTTCGAGCCGTCGTTCACGAACACCATCATGCTGTCGTTGCTGATTTTCCCCTCAGCAATCATGTGGTTGAAGAGTTGTGTCAGCCGTTCCACCGAGCGTTCCAGCACCTCTTCCTCATTATAACACGGTGACACCGTGGCCAGTTTTATCATAATATAAATATATATGTTTTTAATTGAAACCCCCTCCAAACCTCCCCGAGGGGAGGCCATGCCTGTGGCGGTTTGATTACTATCTACTCCCCTCCCTCACAGGGAGGGGCTGGGGGAGAGTCTCCTTCTTTTCACAGGGAGGGGCTGGGGGAGAGTCTTCTTCTTTTTACAGGGAGGGTCCTGGGGTAGGTCTGTTTTCTTTTACAAATTCCGTGAACAACCCAAACTCCTCGCCCCGCTTCTTCAGCATTTTAATCACGTGGTCCAGGCGCTGCATGTGCTCCCTTCCGCTGTGGTTCCTGATGATGAACGGCATTTTCAGCTCCGGGTGCTCCTTCAGGTCGTAGAACTCCCATGGATGGAAGTACGTCACGAAGTAACCGTCGTGCTTCAGCGTCCGCCTCACCAGCCATTCATACAGCCATAGCGGCAGGTTGTGCAGCGACAGCCAGAACAGCGGGAA
>CACZVX010000021.1 GCA_902784755.1 uncultured Prevotellaceae bacterium | reverse complement strand
GGCTTTGCGCTCTACTTCTACAACTTCTCAACGTTCATCGGACATTCGGGACTCTATCTTGAAGACTTGTTCGTTTGGCCTGAAGACCGTGGCAAGGGCTACGGAAAAGCGTTGCTGCTGCATCTAGTTAAGATAGCACGCGAGCATCAATGTGGGCGTATGGAATGGACATGTCTGAACTGGAACCAGCCCAGCATAGACTTCTATCTGTCGCTCGGTGCCGTGCCCATGAAGGAATGGACAATTTACCGACTGGACGCTGCGGCTTTGGAACGTCTTCTATCTGAAAGATAAAAGGAGATTTGTTTTTCTCGGTATAATATTGTATAGCCAAATATGAAGAGTATAAGAAGAGGTTACGTAGATAAGGACGAAGAATTGTTCAGCGGTTCCCAAAGAGCCAAGATTCTGAGTGCCGCGAATGATGCTCGATGGCTGATGAATCGTGGCTATAGTGCTGAGTCAGCCATTACATTCACCTCTAATCACTATCTTCTCACTTCAAGACAAAGGATGGCAATTTTCAGAAGCATCCTTCCTGATGAGGACAAGACAACAAGACTTAAGAAGGAAATTCTAAAACCAGGTACTGAAGTATTGATAGATGGTCTGAATATCATCATAACGTTGGAAACAGCTCTTTCACATAGCCTCGTTCTGCGTGGCGACGATGGCGTTTTGCGTGATGTTGCCGGGCTCCATGGCACCTATCGCATTATAGACAAGACGGCAAAGGCTATAGAACAGATTCTGCAGACACTTTCCAATCTCGATGTAAGGAATGCGACATTCATTCTTGATAAGCCCGTTTCCAACTCAGGCTCGTTGAAACAGTTAATACTGGAGATATCACGGAACTTCAATCTTAAAGTGGTGGTAGAGCTCGACATGAATCCAGACCAGATATTTGTTGATAAGGAGAATGTTATCAGTTCCGATGGTCCTGTGATACTAAGAAGTTCCAGTTGGTTTAATCTAAACTCCATGATTGTAAGGGATATGATTCCCTATACATGGGTATTTAACTTTGAATTATGAGAGTATTTATAGCAATTAGGTTCACGCAAGCATTCAAAGAACCGATATTCGAGGCACAGGATGCCCTGCGTGACAACGGAGTGAGAGGCAATTTCACGCTGCCTGAGAATCTTCACCTTACTTTGGCTTTCATAGGTGAAACGGACAGAGTGGATGACATCAAGGCTGCCGTGAAAGAAGTTGCCTTTGAACCTTTTGAGATAAAAACCGGCAGGCTTGGCTGCTTTAACGGACGCAGTAAGGTGATATGGCTTGGCATTGACGGCGAGAAGAAGTTGAAGGCGATTACCGCAGAACTGAGAAAGAACCTTGATATAAGGGGGATTGATTATGCTAAAGGCAGGTTTCAGCCTCACATCACCCTCGTTCGACAGCCATCTGACATGCCTTTGGATATTGACATTGAGAGCGCAAATATGACCGTAAAGGAAATCTCCGTTATGAAATCGGAACGGATCAGTGGTAGGCTTGTCTATACTGCACTGTAAGTGAATTGAGCCCCAAAGGGATATTGGTACATCTGAATACTGTTGAGAACAAGTCGCGATTTGGTAAATAAAGGAAGAATAAAAATAAATCAAGTTCGTAAAAATGGAAAGTCAAATTACAAGGGAGGCAGCTTGGGAACTGCTGAGAGAGTACAACAAAGACTCGTTTCACCTGCAGCACGCTCTGACGGTGGAAGGTGTCATGCGTTGGTATGCCATGAAACTGGGTTTTGCCAACGAAGTGGATTTCTGGGGAATGGTTGGATTGCTGCACGACATCGACTTTGAGATGTTTCCAGAGGAGCATTGCATCAAGGCACCTGAACTTTTACGCGATGGAGGCGTGGGTGAAGAAATGATTCATGCAATATGCAGCCACGCATATGGCCTTCACGTGGACGTCAAGCCTGAACACCTGATGGAAAAGGTGCTCTATGCCACTGACGAACTGACAGGACTGATATGGGCAGCAGCACTGATGCGCCCGTCAAAGAGCGTCCAGGACATGGAGCTGAAGTCCCTCAAAAAGAAGTACAAGTCAAAAGGATTTGCCGCAGGATGCTCACGTGAAGTGATTGAACGAGGGGCAGAGATGCTGGGATGGCCCTTAGATGAGGTTTTGCAAAAGACACTCGATGCCATGAGGGCTTGTGAAACCCAGGTATCAAGAGAAATGGAGGTGATTTAAGATGATCGGGGGTCTTTTCGCCTCTGTAACTCTCTTGCTTTCAGCCTACGAGCAGTTATTCATGAAACAACAGATTTAGGAAATGAATCCAATAGCTATCCGACTTCTCAATCAACAGCTTGTTGCGCCACAATTCGGCCAGCCCGGAAAAGTGGTCAGTTACATGGGTGCCATGCAAGCCCAGGAATATCGCATGATGCGATGGGCTGTGGCGATGCGGACACACAAGCCTTCACACTATGCATTCAAGAAAGCTTTTGACGAGGGCCAGATTATCCGTCTGCACTTGATGCGAGGCACATGGCAACTGGTGTCTGCCGAGGACTATTGGATGATGATAGACCTCTGTGCGCCCAAGGCGATTGCTGTCACCAAGGGATGGATGAGCAGCAACAAGATTGCCATTCCTGATGACGAACTGATATACGTCAGGGACATCCTTGCCCAGACTGCTGCCGACAAGGGGAGCGTGACGAAGGAAGACTTTGTAAGTGCTTTGGCAGAGAGAGATTTGCGGATGGATGACCATCGTCTGTCATATCATATTCGGATGGCTGAGATGTCTGGAACGCTCTGTAGCGGAAACCTGTTGCCGATGAAAGCAACATACGCGCTTACTGCCGATAAGGTGAAGCAGACGGAAAAACTGGACAGAGACGAAGCCCTGATGGTGCTTACGCGCAAATACTTCCAAAGCCGTCAACCTGCCACACTAGAGGATTTTGTGTGGTGGTCAGGACTGAACATCAGCGACTGTCGCAAGGGTATAGCCCTCCTGCGTGATTCAATCCATATGGAGAGGTGGAAAGGTCGAGAGTTCTACGTGACAGACGAGTGCCGTACCCGTGGATTCCGACGAGGCAGGTTCCTTCTGATTCCTCCTTACGATGAATACCTTATCAGTTACAAAAGCCGTGACATCGCGCTTCCCCCTGAACACAGGCACCATGCCCATAACAACAGCGGCATCTTCCAGCCTGTCATCGCCTACGACGGAGAGATATGCGGCAACTGGTCACCCTTCAAGGATGAATGTCAGGCGACGTTCTTTGTAGAAAATTTTTCTTCTGAAGACGTACAGGTATCTTGGCAAGCATACAAACAATTTCGAGATTCAAAAAAGTAATAACAGATTTGATATGAACATACTTATTCTATCGGGAAGCCCAAGAAAGGGCGGCAATACAGACCTGCTTGTAGAGGCATTTGTCAAAGGTGCTTCGCCGAACCACTGTGTAGAGGTCGTATCGGTACATGATTACAAGGTCAATCCGTGCATGGGCTGTAATGCCTGTTTCAAGAGTGATAGCCAGTCTTGTGTGCAGAAAGATGATATGGCCGGTATCTATGAAAAGATGCTCGTCTCGGATATGCTTGTGATTGCTTCGCCAGTGTACTTCTACGGGCTGAGTGCTCAGTCGAAAGCCGTCATCGACCGCTGCCACAATCCTATCAGGGACACGTTCCGTATCAAAAAGACGGCACTCCTGCTTGTAGGTGCTGCTTCGCTTCCAGAACTGTTCGACAGCATCCTCACCCAGTATCAGCTCTGCCTGAATTTCTTCAGGTTGGAGGACATCGGCCATATACTGGTTCGCGGAGTCAAAGACAAGGGTGACATTGAAAAGACTGAAGCCTTGAACAAGGCTTATAAGTTAGGAAAAAACATAGAATAGAAAGGTATGGCCATAACGAGCGAGAGACTGAGACAGACGTTCAGCGAGGGCGGTGCCCAGGAGATTTATCAGGCTGTGAAGTCAGAGGGAGATTATCTTGGCTTCGCCCAGCGGTATGTCTTTGATGATGACTATAGAGTGGCCAGAAGTGCCCTGTGGGGACTGACGAAAGCTTGTGATAAAGAACTGTCGGAACTACATGGCATTCTCAATGAACTGATCAATCTGTCCATGCAGACGGAGAACTCATCTGTGAGGCGGCTTACACTGAATATCATTGAACGGCTGAGGATGGAAGAGGAAGACCTGCGGACGGATTTTCTGGACTTTTGTTTCGAGCACATGGCCAGCATCGAGGAATTTCCGGGAATCCAGTCTGTTTGCATGAAACTCGCCTTCCACATGTGCAAATTCTACCCTGAGCTGATGGATGAACTGAAGCGCACACTTGAAGCGATGGAAATAGACTATTATAAACCAGCCGTCAAAGGTGTCAGAAGCAAGATACTGAGCGGCAAACTGAAATAATCGTATGGGCGAGATGTGGAACCTGTGGCGCGGATGCCACTTGTGGTGAATTCCTTAATACCATAATAAATGATAAACTTGTCAGCCAGCAGCGTTGGTTCTTTAAAATACTATTCAGTAAACCTTATACCCATGTTCCTTGCAATAGTCAATGGCTGGCTGATATCCTTGGGCTGTTGCCTTGTGAATCCATCGTAAGCCCTTTTTCTCATTCTGAGGAACACCTGTACCTGTCATATTGAACCAGCCGATGGCAAACTGTGCCTGAGCATCACCTGCCTGAGCAGCCAGTTCATACCAGAAGGCACTCTCAGAGATATCCTTCTCCGCACCGTCACCGTTCCAATGTGCAGCACCCACGTTCTTCTGTGCAAGTACATGACCTTGCCAAGCCGCCTCGCGATACCACCTATAGGCTTTCTCATGGTCGGCTGTCGTTCCTTGTCCCAGATAATAGGCATTCGCCACGTTCACCTGAGAACGCATATCTCCTTTCTGTGCGGCCCGTAAGAACCAGAAGAAAGCCTTCTCCAGATCCTTTTCCACCCCTTTCCCGTGATAGTAGCATTCGCCCACATTGTAGCTCCCATAGACATCATCGGCCAAAGCGGCCTTCATATACCACTCGAAAGCCTGTTGGAGATTAACCTTCACCCCCACCCCACGTTCATAGCAGACACCTAGGTTATTCATCGCCTTGGCATCACCGCTATATGCAGCTTCACGGTAGCTGTCAGCCTTATTACGTTCCTTATCCATCACCTATAGATATAGACGAACAAAGCTATCTGCATAATCATGATGACTGGTACACCTAACTGGAACATCTTGTGCTTCGTCTTATGTCGCCACGCCATCATACCCAGCCATGCGCCTATGCTTCCACCTAAGACGGCCAGTCCCAGAAGCATTGCCTCCGAGATCCGCCACTTGCCATGTACAGCCTTCCATTTGTCAATTCCAAAGAAAATGAAGGTAACAGCGTTTATGGCTATCAGACAGCAAAGAATTACGATTGTTTGGGGGCTCATGGTCTAATTAATCTTTGCCATATGATATCCCATGCGCTTGAGTTGTATGGCAGCTCCGGTAAGATAGAGCACATGCAGGCAGGACACATATGCCTTGAAAGCCTCAGTAGTACCCGGCTCAATGTTCTGATGACGCAAGGCACTGTATACCCTTGATGCACAGTCACCTGCCAATTTTTCCAATGCCGATGATTCTTCACCTTGAAGCAGCAGGACGTCCTCACGGACATAATCATCGAGATTGTCATATCCCCGCTTGTTACGAAGATAACCGTACAGATCTGGAATGTTACCGTAAATCTCCCATTCATCATCCCAGAATTTAGCCACGGCCATACCAATATACATCATCCAACCGAGTGAGGCTGTAGGAAAGTCATAGAACTCACGCACGCCATCTGGAAGATATGCCCTGGCAATTTCCTCCCATTTCCCTTCAACGTCAGGACAATCAGGGAAGCGCTCGTCAACTTCACTTTTTGAAAGCAGGTACTCATAAAGATCCTGCTGCAGTTGTTTTTCAAAATTTTGGTTCATGGTGCAAAATTAAATGAATCTGAACGAAAAGCAAAATTTTATTCGTATTTTCGTTCCTAAACCGATAAAGAAACCCTCCATCCGTTCCGCCCAATTCACCTATTCGGTGATCAGGGCATAACCAGAATCTCCAAACAGTATGGAGCAAAAAGAAATCCGCTAATTCTTTATGAATCAGCGGATTAACCTGAGTAGGTGGTCGAGGTGACAGGACTCGAACCTGCGACAGCCTGGTCCCAAACCAGGAACGCTACCAACTGCGCTACACCTCGAATTTTGCGGATGCAAAGGTACAAAGTTTTTTTGTTCCTTGCAAATTATTCCGCATTTATTTTATGATACCTTGCTCTACAAAGATTTTCTTCAGAGCTTTCACGGCGCGGTCAACCTGCTCGTTGGTATGTGTAGCCATCAGGGCAAAGCGTACAAGAGTGTCTTGTGGTGCACAGGCAGGAGGTATAACAGGATTTATGAACACACCAGCCTTAAAAGCAAGGGCTGTCACCAAGAAGGTCTTTTCCACATCGCGCACATAGAGTGGGATGATTGGACTCTCGGTGTCACCAATTTCGAATCCTTCTTCGCGGAAACGCTTCAAAGCATAATTGGTTACATTCCAAAGCGACTGTATACGCTCGGGCTCCTGCTGGATAATGTGGAGTGCTTCCATGGCGGCAGCAGTGGCTGCGGGCGTGTTAGATGCAGAGAAGATATAGGTGCGACACGTATGGCGTAGGAAGTTAATCGTGTCAGAATCAGATGCTATGAATCCACCAATACTAGCAAGTGATTTAGAGAAGGTTCCCATGATCAGGTCAACCTCATCAGTAAGTCCGAAATAGTCGCATACGCCACGTCCTTGTTTTCCGAAAACGCCAATGCCATGAGCTTCGTCAACCATAATAGAACAGTTGTACTTATGCTTAAGTTCCACAATCTGAGGAAGCTTGGCCAAATCTCCTTCCATAGAGAAGACGCCATCTACAACGATGAGTTTAATAGCTTCCTGGGGCAGACGCTGAAGAACGCGCTCCAGGTCTTCCATATCGTTGTGCTTGTAATGAAGCTGCTTGGCAAAAGAAAGACGACGACCGTCCACAATAGAAGCATGGTCACGATCATCGCAGATGATATAATCGTCCTTTCCTACCACCATGGCAAGTACTCCCTGATTGACAGAGAAGCCTGTGGAGAAACAAAGACAATCATCTTTACCAATAAATTCAGAAATTTCCTTTTCGAGCTGGACATGCAAATCAAGCGTTCCATTGAGGAAGCGGCTGCCTGCACATCCTGATCCATACTTGTCGAGAGCCTTCTTGGCTGCATCAATAATACGCTGGTCACCAGGTAGTCCGGTATAGGCATTTGAACCAAACATTAGCACTTTATGGCCACCCATTTCCACCTCTGTACCCTGCTTGCCTTCAATGGCGCGGAAGTACGGGTAGACGTCAGCCTCCATATACTTTTGTGGCTCACGATAATGTTTATATCTTTCCTGTAACTGTCCCATTTTAGTGAGGTAAAATTACTTTTTTTATATTTAGGCTGCAAAGTTACAAAAAAATATGCAATTCTTCACTATTTTTAGAGAAATCTTCTCTTTCTGAGAAATATTTGAAGAAACTGAACGGTTTTATAAGTGATATTTTGTATATTTGCAAAATAATGATAACAGAAAAGATGAAGATTACGTTCATAATCAACCCCATATCGGGCACTGTTAGTAAGTCGGGTATTCCGCAGCTTATTGATCAGATGCTGGATAAGAAAAAGTTCTCCTATGAAATAAGGGAAACGCTATATGCCGGACATGCTGCAAAGATCGCGACCGAATGTAAGGAGCAAGGGGTTGACGTGGTAGTAGCTGTAGGAGGTGACGGTACGGTGAATGAAGTCGCCCGTTCTATCACACATTCAAATACGGCCCTAGGTATTATTCCCTGTGGAAGTGGAAACGGACTTGGGCGTCATCTGATGCTACCGATGGATATAAAGAAGGATATCGATATTCTCAACAAATGCGAGATTCATGATCTCGACTACGGTATTATTAATGAACATCCGTTTTTCTGCACTTGCGGAATGGGTTTCGATGCTTTTATCTCCATGAAATTCGCAGAAGCAGGGAAACGCGGACTGGCCACATATGTGGAGAACGTGCTGAAAGAAGGACTAAACTACAAGCCGGAGACCTATCGCATTGAGGATGAAAACGGTACCATCATTAATCGCGCTTTCTTAATTTCATGTGCTAATGCGTCACAATACGGAAACAACGCCTATATTGCCCCTCAAGCTTCGATGCGTGATGGTATGCTCGATGTGATTATCATGGAGCCTTTCGATGTATTGGAAGCTCCGCAGGTGGCCATTGAACTGTTGAATAAAACACTTGACAAGAACCAGAAGATTAAGACTTTCCGTACTCAGCATATTCGTATCCACCGCGAAAAACCCGGCGTAATTCATTTTGATGGTGACCCCGTGATGACAGAAGCCGACGTGGATATTAGGCTTATTCCTGGAGGAATCAAAATGGTGGTCAACCCAGATGCTGACAAAAACAAGCGTCTACCAAACAAAATGCAGACGGCCTTCAGTCAGCTATTCAATGATATTAACATCGTGCGCGGGGACATCACGAAACAAAGCCGGAATATCCAGGCACTAAACAAAAAAATACTCAGGAAACTGAATAACATTTAGAGGAAAGAGGTGAGAGAACACCTTGAGGGAAACGAAAACAATGACGATGACGAAAAGGCGTTAACCTTTAAGATAGAAATCTTTCACCAGATCATGATAGGCATCGGAATTCATTATGAGTTCCGATGTTTCTATTTCTCCCGGATGCTTGCGGAAAGCTAGAAGATAGCGTCGGGGAGATTTGCGATTAGTGGTTTTCACAGCACAGACCCTGGAGGGGTAGAGTCCTACTATAATGGCTTCCGCTTCAAAACGCGAACGGCAATCAAAGGGAATAATAACGGAAAACTCTCCCCCACTCTCCAGATGACTTACGACTCCCTGCAACAAATCACGATAAGAAAGACTATCGGTATGACGCGCCAAAGAACGCTGGACATCTGGGGCTTTCAATGATTGTTCAAAATAAGGTGGATTAGAGACAATGGAATCGTAATAAGAGGAGAGAGGAGTGAGGAGAGAGGAGAGTGAAGAATCTTCGGAAGGGCAATAGAGTTTGTAGTTTTGCAAGGAGGATTCATGGACTTGAATGCGAGCAGCAAAGGGCGAAGCGGCAACATTCTGTCGGGCCTGTTCACATGCATCGGCATCGATGTCAATAGCATCCACCGAGGCTTCGGGGAAACGCTGGGCCATCATCAAAGCTATCAATCCCGTACCAGTTCCAATATCAAGGATATGGGTCCCTCCCCTCGCCCATGCACCGAGTAAGGTTCCATCAGTTCCGACTTTCATAGCGCATCGTTCCTGATGAACTGTGAATTGCTTGAATGAGAAATAGGAGTTGGACATAATAAACGATGACGATGACGATGACTATGACTATGATTTTGAAAAAGTGAAAAATCCCGACTATCATAAGACAGTCAGGATTTATCTAAATGTGCTTTACAGTGCGAAAATTGCCAGTACTGTTTGCTCCGAGGATTAAGCCTCAGTAGCTTCTTCCAACTCCTCTTCAAAGTCCTCTTCCTCTGTTACGGGAGCCTCAACGGGAACTTCTTCAACGGGAGCAGGAGCAGGCTCATTCTCTGCGATAACCTTCACAGGAACTTTCACCTCAACTTCCTTGTGATAATGTACGGTAGCCTCGAAATCACCAAGAGTCTTAGCATCGCGCATGGTGATAATCTTGCGATCCACCTCGATACCCTGCTTAGCAAGTTCTGCAGCAACGGTAGCAGCGTTAACTGAACCATAGAGCTGACCAGTAGCTGAAACCTTGGCAGCGATAGTCAGAGCTACGCCCTCGAGCTTAGCAGCCTTTTCCTCGGCAGCAGCCTTCTGAGCAGCCAGCTTGTGAGCCTGCTGTTTAAGGTTCTCAGCGAGTACCTTCTTTGCAGATTCAGAAGCAATGACACCCTTACCTGAAGGAATAAGATAGTTACGGCCATAGCCGTTCTTTACGTTCACGATATCGTTCTTGTAACCCAAGCCGATAATATCTTCTTTCAGTATAATCTCCATAATGTAATCCTCCTAGTTTTATTTCATCATGTCAGTTACATAAGGAAGCAGTGCAATCTGGCGGGCACGCTTAACGGCCTGAGCCACACGGCGCTGATACTTCAAAGAAGTACCGGTGATACGACGGGGAAGAATCTTACCCTGCTCGTTGAGGAACTTCTTAAGGAACTCGGGATCCTTGTAGTCAATGTACTTGATACCACTCTTCTTGAAGCGGCAATACTTCTTCTTCTTCGTGTCGATAGAAGGAGCGTTGAGATAGCGGATTTCAGAATCTTGTGCCATGGTTTAAGCCTCCTCTTTTTTAGTTGCATACTTAGCACGACGCTTCTCAGCATAAGCAGCTGCATACTTGTCGAGCTTAACTGTCAGGAAACGGATTACCTTCTCATCGCGGCGGAATCCAGTTTCGAGAATTTTTACTACTGATGGCTCAGCCTTGAACTCAACGAGGTTGTAGAAACCTGTTGATTTCTTGTCGATAGCATAAGCCATCTTCTTCAGTCCCCAGGCCTCTTCGTTCAGAATCTCTGCACCATTATCGGTCAGAATTTTCTTGAATTTAGCGACCGTTTCCT
Source organism: uncultured Prevotellaceae bacterium (assembly GCA_902784755.1). Lineage (GTDB taxonomy): Bacteria > Bacteroidota > Bacteroidia > Bacteroidales > Bacteroidaceae > Prevotella. The sequence goes on along the minus strand of CACZVX010000021.1, from coordinate 22,100 downwards.
TTGTCTGTTCATCAGACAAAACGGGAGTCAGAATGAAAACGGTTTCGTATTGATTCATTTGTATAAAATAATGTATTATGACCCGCAATATCGCGAAATCGGCTGCAAAGGTACTACTTTTAATGGAGAATCGAGAATGGAGAATATAGAATTATGATTTGATTTAAAGGATTTTAACCTTTCTTGCAGATTATCACCAATTGACACCCGCAAAAAGTAATCATAATTCTACATTCTCCACTCTTCATTCTACATCCAAAGAAATCAATCGTTCTCCGGAGCGATGAGCTTATAGCCCTTACCGTGGATATTAATTATTTCAATCTGGTCATCGTCCTTAAGATGCTTGCGGAGTTTGGTGATGTAAACATCCATAGAACGGGCATTGAAGTAGTTGTCATCAATCCAAATGGTCTTCAGGGCAAAGTCGCGCTGCAGAATCTCATTGGCATGGCTGCAGAGCAGGGCAAGCAGTTCATTCTCCTTTGTGGTGAGCTTAGTTTGCTTGTCACCAATGGTGAGCAACTGCTTCTGAGTGTCGAATGTGAAGCGGCCAATGTGATACAGTGTACTTTCCTTGCTCTTCTTTCCTTTTACGCGGCGAAGAATAGCCTCAATACGGAAAACGAGCTCCTCCATAGAGAAGGGTTTGGTGATATAGTCGTCGGCGCCAATCTTGAAGCCCTCAAGTATATCTTCCTTGAGCACCTTTGCGGTAAGGAAAATAATAGGCATGTCAGGGTTAGCCTGACGGATTTCCTGTGCCAGTGTGAAGCCGTCTTTCTTCGGCATCATCACGTCGAGTACACAAATGTCGAACTTAGACTTCAGGAAGGCTTTGTAGCCAGCCTCACCGTCAACACAGAGCTCAGCCTCAAAATTCTTGGCCTGGAGGTACTCGCGAAGCAGCATACCGAGGTTTTCGTCGTCTTCGCACAAAAGGATTTTCAACTTGTCGTCCATAATCTTATTACTTTAGATGGTTTATAATTCTATTTTTTAACTCTTATTTCTATAGTTTTTATTCTTCCACGCTATCATGGATAATAGGTAGTGAGATAGTGAACTTGGTGCCACCACCGTCTTCCTTGCTGACATCCGCACGTATCTCACCTTTATGGAGCTCCACGATTTTCTTCACATAGGCCAGTCCAAGACCAAAGCCCTTGACATCATGCTTATTACCTGTAGGAACTCGATAATACTGATCGAATATCTTTCGCAGATTCTCTTTCTTGATGCCGATACCATTATCGCGCACTGAGAAGTAAAGTTTCTCCTTGTCGTTCCATGTGCGAAGCCAGATGTCTATAGGCTGATCAGGTTTACGATACTTCACGGCATTGTCAATCAGATTATTGATAACATTCTGGAAATGAACCTCATCCACATAAATGGCTGAATCAACAGCTCCAATATCAGTATAGATTTTTCCACCCGTGTGCTCCACGCGAAGTCTAAACGACTGACTGATGTTCTCCACCATCTCGTTAAGGTCGAGCATCTTCTTCTTGAATGTCGCATTCTTACGGTCGAACATAGACATCTGCAGCACTTTCTCTACGAGGAACCTCAGACGCTTCGACTCGTCATTGATAACGCCCCCAAGATGCTTCGTCATAGCCTCGCTCTTCTTCACAGACTCATCGTTGAGCATCTGAGCAGCCAGAGAAATGCTGGCGATAGGCGTTTTCAGCTCATGCGTCATATTATTGATGAAGTCATTCTTGATTTCAGTGAGTTTCTTCTGTCGGAAGACGAGCACCAAAGTGATGATAAACGTAATGAGCAGAATCAGCGTAAACACCATGGAAGGAATGATAAAGCGCACGGAGGAGAAGATATAGCTACTCATATCTGGGAAATGAATGCGCACAACCCCACTTTTGTTCTGCGGATCGTTACGGAAAAGCACCTGTGAATAAGTGTATTCCTCTCCCTCCTCAGTATAGTCAGGACACCGATAGACCTCGCGCCCATCTTGAGTAGATACCGTGAAATGGTAAGGGATGTTGATGCCGTTGTTCATCAGCTCTGTCTTCAGATCCAAGTCAAACAACTTGAAGTTGATACGTTCGCGAAGAGGTTTTTCAGAAGCAGTATAAAGAATGCTGTAAACCACCTCATCAAGGAGAGCCTTCTGATAGACATAACGATTCTTTACTATTTCCTTCATCGACTTCGCAGCCTGATCAATGGAGTTCTTGTCGTTGCGCAGAATCATCGCCTTTGGCATATTGGCAGGCTTGGTAGCTATGGTTTTCAATTCAAAGGAAGAATAAATAGTACCATCCTGACCAGCCACTGAATACTGGTGAGACTCCTGAACCGAACCGTCAGGCTCACCCGTTCTCGTACCTATGGAATCAACTTTGACAGCCCTCCGTTCCGTGGCATTCACATCCTTTTCCAGGAATCGCAATGTCTCATTGAGTTCCAGATTCCGGGAAGTTTGGTAGAGTGCCTTGTTTACGCTCTCATCGAATTGTTCCTTTTTCATCTTCACCATGGATTCCATGTATTTCAGCTGAAGGAACAGCAGCGCAAGGAACGAAAGTCCCATCACAATTGCGATTGTACCAATGGTTTTCTTTTTCATGTCGGCAAAGATAATGCTTTTCCTGGTTTTAAAAAGGAATTTAGTTAAATAATTTGGTTAAATTTAGTTCAGTTAACTATTAAAAATATTTTTAATTGATAATTGTTAAATAAAAAAAAACACAATCTCTCTTTCTAAAAAAGAATAGCTATTACCAAATTTCCGGTAATCTGTCTCAAACAAAAAAACTGCCCTTGATACTTAAGAGCAACAAGGGCAGTTCATTCTTTACGTTAAGATTAATCCTCTTCAGCTGCTTCAGCCTCATGCTTCTTAATCAGCTCATTCTGAACATCTGTCGGAACGAGTTCATATGAAGCAAACTTGGTGGTGAAGCTGGCACGTCCACCGGTGATGGAACTCAGCGTAATGCTGTAGTTAGCCAGTTCTTTCTGAGGAATCTTGGCTGAAAGCTTCTGATAACCAGCCTCGCTGTCCATACCCATGATGAGTGCACGACGACCTTGCAGGTCGCTCATCACATCACCCATGTAGTCGGCAGGAACGAATACTTCGAGATCGAAGATAGGCTCCAGAATCTTCGGGCCTGCGTTCTTAAAGGCCTCGGCAAATGCCTGGCGGGCAGCCAGCATAAACGAAAGTTCGTTAGAGTCAACTGGGTGCATCTTACCATCGTAAACAATGACGCGAACGTCACGGGCATATGAACCTGTCAAAGGTCCCTGCTCCATACGAGCCATCACACCTTTCAGGATAGCGGGCATGAAGCGTGCATCAATAGCACCACCCACCACAGAGTTCATGAACACGAGCTTTCCACCCCATTCGAGGTCGATTTCTTCCTTCGATTTGATGTTCATACGGAACTCCTGTCCACCAAACTTATAAAGTGTAGGATCGGGCATTCCTTCTGCATAAGGCTCCACAATCAGATGAACCTCACCGAACTGACCGGCACCACCCGACTGCTTCTTGTGACGATAATCGGCACGTGCAGCCTTTGTGATAGTCTCACGGTATGGAATCTTAGGCTCTTCATAGCTGATCATAATCTTCTCGTTGTTCTCCATACGCCACTTCAATGTGCGAAGGTGGAACTCACCCTGTCCGTGAACAATGATCTGGCGGAGCTCCTTAGATTGCTCGACAACCCATGTGGGATCTTCCTGACGCATCTTGGTAAGGGCAGCCATCATCTTCTCAGTCTCACTCTCGTTCAAAGCCTTCACGGCACGAGAATACTTAGAGTTAGGATACTTGATAAAGTCGAAACGGTTCTCACAGTCCTTACCATTGAGGGTATTGCCTGTCTTCACGTCCTTCAGCTTCACGGTACAACCAATATCACCAGCATTGAGCTGATCAACAGGCTGACGGTTGGCACCAGCACAAGTGTAGAGCTGAGCAAGACGCTCCTTAGAACCACGATCTGCATTCGTCAGGTCGTCACCAGCCTTCACAGCACCACTCATTACCTTGAAATAAGACACCTCACCAATATGAGGTTCCATACCGGTCTTGAAGAAATAGAGAGAGGTAGGACCATCAGGATTAGGATCGACTTCCTCACCGCGGGTGTTGTGAATCTTTGGCATTTCGCTCACGAAGGGAACCACATTACCAAGGAATTCCATCAGACGGCGAACGCCCATAGAACGGCCACCACAAACACAGAACACGGGGAAGATGCTGCGGGTTACCAGACCCTTGCGGATACCTTCACGCATCTCGTCTTCGGTAAGTGATTCTGTCTCGAAGAATTTATCCATCAGAGCCTCGTCGTTTTCAGCTGCTGCCTCCACGAGAGCCTGATGCAGTTCCATAGCCTTATCCATTTCTTCTGCAGGAATGTCCTCGATGATAGGAGCGCCACCCTCGGGTTTCCAAGAGTACTTCTTCATCAGCAGCACGTCGATAAGTGCATTGAAATTACTACCTGCATTGAGGGGATACTGAACGGGCACACACTTAGGACCATAGATTTCCTTCATCTGTGAAAGAACGGTGTCGAAATCGCAAGTCTCACGGTCAAGCTGATTCACCAGGAAAATCACCGGTTTCTTCAGTTTTTCGGTGTAACGGAAAATGTTCTGAGTACCTACCTCAGGACCATACTGGCCATTGACAAGCACGAGTGCCTGGTCGGTTACGTTGAGAGCTGTAATAGCACCTCCCACGAAGTCGTCAGAACCCGGGCAATCAATAATATTAAGTTTTTTATTGTTCCACTCAACGTTGAAAACTGTTGGGAATACTGAGTAGCCATATTCCTGCTCAACAGGGAAATAGTCGCTCACCGTGTTCTTGGCTTCTACTGTACCACGACGCTTGATGACGCCACTTTCGAATAACATACTTTCGGCAAGAGTAGTCTTGCCGCTACCCGCACTGCCAACCAAGGCAATGTTCTTGATTTCATTTGTCTGATATACTTTCATATCTTTAAGGTTTAAATTGTTGATATTAGCGTAATAAAAAAAATCGAGGCTAAAATTACACATTAAAATTAAGAATGAAGAATTAAGATTTAAGATTTAAGTTTTGTTTAACGTTATTTTGCAGAAAAATCAGTATCTTTGCAATCTGGAATCACTTTTCACCTTATAAATATACACGATGGCCGGACTCTACATTCACATCCCGTTTTGCCAAAGCAGATGCATCTATTGCGGCTTCTATTCCACCACGCTGACGGAACTGAAAGAAGCCTATGTAGAGGCGGTGTGTAATGAGACTCTCCTCTGCCCTCCCTATAGGGAGGGAATAAAGTCTTTTGGAGAAATATCGACAGTATATCTTGGTGGTGGAACTCCTTCACAACTTTCCCCTGCCCTGCTTCACCGACTTTTCAGTCATCTTGAAGAAATTCAAATCATTCCCCGCCTTATAGGGAGGGGTAAAGGGGAGGGTCTTGAAATCACCATGGAATGTAATCCCGACGATCTGACTGACGAATATGTAACAGTTCTGAGCAACCTTCCCATTAACCGTATCTCCATGGGAGCCCAGACATTCTCTGACGAGCGGTTGCATTTCTTGCACCGTCGTCATCAAGCACGACAGGTAAATGAAGCGGTAGAAAGACTGAGAAAGGCTGGATTCCAGAATATCAGCATCGACCTCATGTTCGGTTTCCCGGGTGAAACGCTCGAAGACTGGGAGGCTGACATTGAAGAGACTCTAAAATTACAGGTGGAACATATCTCGGCTTATAGTCTGATGTTCGAGGAGGGCACACGTCTTTACAAACTACGGGAAGAAGGCAAAGTGAAGGAAACAGATGAGGAACTCTACCTGAAAATGTATGAGACACTCATCGACCGACTGACAGCTGCTGGCTACGAGCACTATGAAATATCCAACTTTGCCCGTCCAGGTTTCCGCTCGCGCCACAACAGCAGCTATTGGGACGGGACGCCTTACCTCGGACTGGGAGCAGCTGCTCATAGCTACGATATTGACAGCCGTTGGTGGAACATCAGTGATGTCAGGGAATACATCCGCCGTATCCAGCAAGGTGAGAGTCCCATCGAGGAAAAGGAGATTCTCAGCAAGACCACGCGCTACGATGATGCTGTAATGACTGCTCTCAGAACCTCACGCGGTCTGTATCTCAAGGATGTTGAAACTTCATTCGGACAGGAACTGAAAGAATACCTGATGACCAATGCCCTCCCCCATCTACAGGAAGGACGCCTCACAATGGAAAACAATTATCTGAGACTGACACGTAAAGGATTGTTTGTCAGCGACAGTGTGATGTCCGATTTGATGTACGTCTAAGTCCTACCGTGGTCATTTCTGTTCAAAAATCGAAAATTTATCTCTAATTATAAAAGTTTTGAAAAAAATTTACGCCCGTTTGGAAACTTTTTCTTAAATTTGACGCCAAATCTATCTGTATTAGCTAACTTATATAACATAATCATAACAATTTAAACAAAAACATTTATGTCCGCATTAGTTTCAATCATTCCGATTCTGCTGTTGTTCATCCTCATGATGGGCTTCAAAGTACCTGGCTACAAAAGTGCGCTGATCACACTTGGCGTTACCATCCTATTGGCATTGTTCGCAGCACCGGCTATGGGAATCATTCCCGAGAAGTATGCGGAAGCATCCATTTATGGCGTTACCTTCTGGTCGGTAATTGAAGGTCTCCTCAAGGCATGCTTCCCCATCATCCTTATTGTTATCTGTGCAATCTTCAGTTACAATGTCCTTTGTGAGACTAAGGAGATTGAGACCATCAAGACGCAGTTCATCCAGCTTACAGCCGACAAGGGACTGCTCGTGCTCCTGCTTACGTGGGGCTTCGGTGGTGTGCTTGAAGGTATGGCTGGTTTCGGAACAGCTGTGGCTATTCCTGCAGCTATTTTGATTGGACTGGGATTCAAGCCTATGTTCTCAGCTGTCATCTGCTTGATAGCTAACACGGTGGCCGTAGGTTTCGGAGCTGTGGGTCTGCCTGCCACTACACTGGCTAACCAAGTAGCCGTTGATGGAGCCTCTCATGAGATGCTCTGCGAGGTTGCAACCTTTATTATTATTCAGCTTTCCCTGATGTTCTACATCACTCCGTTCCTCATCTTGATGATGACCGACCGCAAGAAAGTTATGAAGAACATTGCCATTGCCCTCTTCGTAGGTACATTTTCCATCATTACGCAGTTCCTCTGCGCCCACTTCCTGGGTCCGGAGACTCCAGCTATTTTAGGCTCCGTAGCAGCCATCATCGCCATGCTTATCTACAACAAGCTATTCATCCATGATGAAAATCCTTCCGACGAAGTGATTGTTGAGAAAAAGAAATTTGGTACCGCCAAGACCCTTAAGGCCTGGAGTGTGTACGGCTTGATCATCTTCTTCATCCTGGTTTCGAGCAAAATCATTCCTCCTATGAATGAACTGCTTAAGTCAACCTTGGTAACGAAGTTCAACATGCCGGTAGTTGGCAATACGTTCTCGTTCGGCTGGTTGTCGAATGCCGGTCTGATGATTTTCCTCGGTGCTGTTATCGGTGGTATGATTCAGGGTCTGAGTTTCGGCAAACTGATGAGGATGCTGGCAAAGACAACGATTAACCTGCAGAAGACCGCACTTACCATATGCTGCTTGGTTGCGCTTGCCATGCTGATGAACAACACGGGTATGACGCTGGCTATCGCAACGGGACTCGTAGCCCTCACAGGCTCTGCTTTCCCGTTCTTTGCACCACTCATCGGATCTATCGGTACTTTCGTCACAGGTAGTGCCACCTCAGCTAACATCCTCTTCGGTAAGCTGCAGGCAGCAGCGGCCGGACAATTAGGGCTTGTCAACGATGCCACCTTCTTTGGTGTTTCCGGAAACGAGACCAACTGGCTGGCAGCAGCCAACTGTGCAGGTTCTGAGGGCGGTAAACTGCTATCACCTCAGAGTATTGCCATTGCTACGGCAGCCTGCGACATGGAAGGCCAGGATGGCGAAATCATGCGTAAGACGCTGCCGTTCGCAATCTTCTGGATTTTGATGAACGGTCTGATGGTCTTCCTCGGCCTACACGTATTCTAAGCAGACAAAGCAGTTTGCTTTCCACACTTGGGGTGTGCCTGTTAAGGCATGCCCCTTCTTTTTTATTCCACTATCGAACAGAAAAAGTGTTATAAAATATATAAGTGTCGAAGTGTCTTGTGGACACTTCGACACTTTCATGTAGCCTAACCACAAATAGAAGAGTTGCCTAAATGTAGTGGAAGCGTTGTTTCCAGCGCATTCTTACAATGCCTCTGGAGCATTCTTACAATGTCTCTGGGGCATTCTTACAATGTCTCTGGAGCATTATTACAATACTTCTGGGGCTTTCTTACAATGCTTCTGAGGCGTAGAAGCATGGCAGAAGAACATAGAAAGCTGACAAGGCAGATACGGACAACAAACAAAAAATCCCCCTAAGCGTGTTGACTTAGGAGGAAACTTGTTTTGATTTAAATATGGATTACTGATCATCGCATCCTCGCAATCCATATTTATGTGGATTTTCGATACCTATTAATGGCAAACCAGAAATAGGCAACCAGCAAAGGATAGCCAATATAATATATGGTAGTGAAGGTAAAGACAATATAATCAACCGCACAGACGCCCGCCAGACCGAAGAGATAAAGCACAGCTTCATCAAGCGGAAGATTCCTGCGCACTTCGTCCACAGCTGCCAAACCGACGATAATGATGGCCCATACTGAAACTAGAAACACAGCTATCAGGAAGGGAGCCAGCAATGGGTTCATTGTGGGATGGAAATAGAAATGACGCCATAACTGTGGGGTAAAGTTCTGGATAGTGGCATAAAGCGTGGCAGAGGTAGCCACAGTCAGCGCCAGAGACATCGGATAAGGTGTGGGGATATCATTGAAATGGACAATCTTGGCATTGCGTTTGATGGCTATGCGGCCCGTATAGGCAACGCCAATGAAAATGAATACCACCAGGAAGATGAGCAGATGGCTGTTGGAAAAAGTGGTGATAAACTGAGAAATGGGGTCGTTGGGATCTACATTGGGGAGCAGTTCTGACTCGTGAATCCATCCAAATGTAACCTGGTCACGTGCCAATTGCACCCAAACAGAATCCACAGGATCAATAGACATTACCCGAATGTCGGCTACAACGAGCGGTTCATTCTTATAGACATAGAACGAATCGGTTGCCATCTGACTGATTATTTCCTCAGGCTGCTGCTTGAAAAGAGGCAGAGAATCAGCACGCACGACAAAGTTAAAATTCTCCGTGTAATGGTGCTGGGCAAGAAAAAGCAGTGAGTCGCGTTTCTGTTTCAGTGCCACAGTATCAATCTGCGGAGCCACGTACTTCACGGCAGTGGTATCTGCCGAAGGCAGTTCACGCGCCTTGTTGCGATAGCAACCCGTCAGTAAAAGTAAAGAAGTAAAAAGGTAAAACACTAAAAGAATCTTCCTCATATCTCATTAATCCTTTATCATTTGTCTTTTATCGAAGTGCCATAAACGTTCATCTGACAGTTTCTGCAATCAAACTCCAGACGGAACCGGCGACCGTCATCAGAAACGAGATAGAGCGGTTCCTTCCATGCGGGTCTTTCCCCGCCGTTCTTCACACAATATCCAAAAGAATATCTTAAGCAATGACGACATTGCATAAGAAGTGGTTCTTCCTTTTTCTCAACCGTGGTAATAGGGGATTCTAGGGAAGTAGCATTGGGAACGCCCTGAGCCGCATAGAAAGCGCGCGCCTTGGCATTGGATACGTTATAGAGGTAAGGGAAACGAGTATTTAATGGAGATCGGAGATCGGAGATTGTAGAATGATGATTACCTTTTTCAGAATCAAATGCAGAATCGTCCCTCAAATTGTATTCATTATTCTCCATTCTACATTCTGCATTCTCAATTACTGTCCTTCTCCACTCCGCCAGCATGCTGCTCGGAATGAAATAGTTGAAATCGTCCGGTAGCAGATTCACTTGCTCGCAGACATAAGGCGTTCTGCCAAGTTTCGACAGTTGTCTCACGATATTCTCACGTTGAGGTTTCTGCGCTTGTTGGTGTTCAGCAGCAAAGAACTTTCCATTCAATGTAAATCCACCATCAACGGCTTCAAGTGTCATCGTTATGGGGATCTTTCGCTCCGCAGTCTGTCCGGCCATCAAGCGTTCGAACTCCATATCATTATTCCGATAGAGCACTATACCGGGCTTCAGTCCAACGGGCATCTTGAAAGGATAAAGCCTGTTGCCTTCAGCACGGTTCACACGGAAACCAACCAGTTCTTTCGCGTTAAAGAAGCAGAGTCCATCACCATTGGCAAAACTGGCTGTTCCGGCCACATTGAAAGAGTCACGCCGAATCTCCTTCACCTTCCCAACATACTCCCCTAAGGCTTTAGGCGTATCGGGAGAGAATATGTTCGGCTGACGTCCATGCAGGAAATAAGTGGTAAAGCCGCGATTGAAAGTCTTTTTCAGATTCGGCTCAAAAGTGTAAGTAATGCGCCCTTTTGAGGCTCGCTGATAACGTTCAGGATGACGGGCAATAATCTGATTGAGCCGCTGACTGTAGGCTGCAGTCACATTCTTCACATAGTCAACGTCCTTAAGGCGTCCCTCTATTTTGAACGAAACGGCTCCTGCTTCCATCAGTTCCTCCAGATGGTCTATCTGGCAAAGGTCTTTCAGGGACAACAGATGACGTCCGCGCTCTATCATGCGTCCTTCACTATCTACCAAATCAAATGGCAGACGGCAGAACTGAGCACAAGCGCCACGGTTGGCGCTGCGTCCGAAACAATACTGCGAGGCATAACACTGTCCGCTGTAACTCACACAAAGGGCACCATGCACAAACACTTCCAGTTCTACATCTGGGACTTCCTGATGAATCTTACGAATCTCTTCAACGGAGAGCTCACGGGCTAGCACGACACGCTTGAATCCCATGGAACGAAGCCATCTCACCTTTTCAGGCGTGCGATTATCTGTCTGAGTAGAAGCATGAAGAGGTAGTGAAGAGTGAAGAGTGAAGAGTGAAGAATCCTGTACCAATATGGCATCGGCACCTGCTTTTTCAATTTTTTTCAGCAGCTGCTGGATATCCTCCAGTTCATTGTCGTAGATAATCGTATTTACAGTAACATAGACTTTGGCACCATACTGATGAGCATAATGACAAAGTTCAGCGATATCCTCCACAGGGTTTCCTGCAGCCACACGAGCTCCAAACCGTTGTGCCCCTATATATACGGCATCAGCACCGTGGTCGATAGCCGCGATGCCGCATGCAAGATTTTTGGCAGGAGCCAACAGTTCTATGGTTTGTTTCACAAAAATATCGAGTTTACGAACTTTAATCAAGAAGTTCCCCTATGCAGGGGTATTTAGAGGGGCTTTATCCAATGAGATTAATGTCGTAAGGAGTCTGCTGATAAACATAGTAGTTTACCCAATTCTGGAAAAAGAGATTGGCATGAGCTCTCCATTTCACGACAGGTCCCTTATCAGGATTGTCATCGAGATAGTAATACTTAGGGAGCTCTACATCATCACGCTTGCCTATATCGCGTCGGTATTCCTTATCAAGCGTGTTCGGTGCATACTCCAAGTGACCAGTCACAAAGAACTCTCGGCCTCCGCGGGCTACTACCATACTTACGCCACTCTCCTCTCCTTCTGCTAAAATGGAAAGATATTCACTCGCATCTATGTCTTCACGGCGAATCTCCGTATGACGGCTGTGAGGCATATAGAAGAAATCATCGAAGCCACGGAAAATAGGCAGTTGGGGCTGTAGCACATGCTGTCGGAAAATGCCGAACTTCTTCTTCTCCAAAGGATATTTGGGAATACCATAATAATAATAGAGCCCCGCCTGCGCTGCCCAGCAGATATAGAGCGTACTCTGCACATGGGTCTTTGCCCAATCGAAAATGCACTTCATTTCATCCCAATAGAATACGTCCTCATATTCGAAGGATTCTACCGGAGCACCCGTAATAATCATACCATCAAACTTCTGCGAGCGAAGCACCTCGAAATCCTTATAGAACATCATCATATGTTCAATCGGCGTATTCTTGGGCGTATGGCTCTTCAGTTTCATAAACGTGATGTCCAACTGTAGCGGTGTATTCGACAACAGTCTGATCAAGTCGGTCTCTGTCGTAATCTTCAATGGCATCAAATTCAGAACGACAATTTTCAACGGACGGATATCCTGTGTGTGGGCACGGGTATCATCCATCACGAAGATGTTCTCTTTCTTCAAGATGTCAATAGCGGGCAGTTTGTCAGGTATTCTTAAAGGCATCTAAGTATTTTACTGTTTGACCGTTAACTATTTACAACTTCACGAGCAGTGAATCCGTGAATTTGGATGCAAAGTTACAACTATTTTGCAGAAAATGCAAGAAAGGATGCCAAAATCAATGTTTTAGCATCCTTTCTTCATACAATGAATAAAAGTTCTGGATTACCAGAGCTGCAGGCGTTCGCTCTTAGGAATGAACATCTTGTCGTTTTGATTCACGCCAAAGGCTTCATACCACATATCAATATGGGGCAGAGCACCATTTACACGCCAGCGGCCAAGGGCATGCGGATCGCTCTTGGTGCGGTTACGGATTTCAGCCTCAGTGATATTACCTGCCCATACACCCGCATAGGCAATGAAGAAGCGCTGCTCAGGAGTCAGTCCGTCGAGAGTCTTCAGAGGAGCATTCTTCGTGGCATTCTTGAAAGCGTAATAAGCGACCTGCAGACCACCGTGGTCAGCGAGATTCTCACCAAGGGTAAACTTACCATTCGCATTAAGTCCAGGAAGTACCTCAATGCCGGAGAAGAAGTCAGCATACTTACCAGTACGAGCCTCAAAGTTCTTACCATCACTCTCAGTCCACCAGTCAGTCATGTTACCAACTTTATCATAATGACGACCCTGATCGTCGAATCCGTGAGTCATTTCGTGGCCGATAACCACACCAATGGCACCGTAATTAAAGGCATCGTCAGCTGTAGGATCGAAGAAAGGATACTGCAGAATACCTGCGGGGAAACAAATCTCATTGGTTGTGGGATTATAATAGGCATTGACAGTCTGAGGGGTCATGTGCCATTCATCACGGTCAACAGGCTTGCCGGCCTTCTCCTCAATATGACGCTTGGTCTGATACTTGTTGCATTCGAGCACATTCTCATAGAAACTCTTTGAAGGATCAATGGAAAGCGATGAGAGGTCCTTCCACTTATCGGGATAACCTATCTTCACATAGAATGTAGAGAGCTTGGAAAGAGCATTCAGCTTGGTGTCGGTCTCCATCCAATCCTGTGCCATAATGCGCTCTGCAAGAGAGAGCTGCAGATTCTTCACAAGACGCTCCATACGGGCCTTGGAAGTTGCGGGGAAATAGCGTTCACAATAGATACGGCCGAGGGCCTCACCCATCTGGCTTTCCACCTGACTTGTAGCTCGTTTCCAAAGGGGGAAGTTCTCCTTACGGCCACGCATTACCTTACCAAAGAAATTGAAGCTTTCTGCAACCACTTTATCGCTCAGATAACTAGCAGCCCCAGTAATCTCGCCCCACTCCATATAGGCACGGTATTCGTCGGCAGTCATTTCGGCAATCATCTTATCAGCACCAGCTACAAAATCAGGCTGACCAACAACCATATCCTGAATAAGTTTAAGATCAACACCTTCGGCCTGAGCCAGCTTGGAAAGCTGAATATGGGGGTATTTCTGCTCAAAATCTTTCAAGGTCATCTTGTTATAATTGGCCTCCACGTCGCGTAACTCAGTACGGTTCTTGCTAACCTTGGCAAGTGCAGTCTCAATTTTCAGAACCTGTTCCATCTTCTTCTGAGCTATACCCTTCTTGAAACCAAAGAGCTGGAACATCTTCACCACATGCTGCTTGTAAGCTTCACGGATCTTTGCTGTAGCCTCATCATTGTCGAGATAGTACTCCTTTTGTCCAAGAGTAAGTCCACCCTGATAAATATTCAAGATATTCTGAGAGGCATTCTTGTCGTCTGCACCGAAACCCATATACATAAACTGCTGATCACCGTAGATCATCAGGTCCTGCTGAATCTTAAAGAGTTCCTCTTTAGTCTGAGCTGCCTCCATCCTCATGATAATAGGCATTACAGGCTGTACACCTTCCTTGTTGCGACGCTTCTGATCCATAGCAAGCTTGTAAAAATCAGAGAGTTTCTGCTCAATGGTACCTTGGGTATAGGTGCCATTTTTCAACTCATCGAGAATTCCGTTGATTCGCTTGTCATTGTCTTCCTGCAACTGGTCAAAACTTCCATAACGAGAATATGCTGCTGGCAAGGGATTGTTTTTCATCCAACCACCACAAGCATACTCATAGAAATCATCCTGTGGACGAACATTCTGGTCAAGGTTTGACATTTTCAAACCCGACTTCAAATCCTGAGCACCAGCGCCGAGAGCTACCGATGCAAACAGTACGGTTGTCATAATTGTCTTAAAATTCATAATTTTAATGTTTAAAAAATGTATCATGGTTTTCTTGATTTCTACTCAGAGTTGAATACCTTCTAATTCCTCAGAAAGCTGAGCCCATCGGTCAGTTTCTTGATCAATAACTTTCTTCGTTGAAGTGTATTCGGTAACTATAGTCATATCTGAGGCACCTTCGGGTGTACAAAGAATAGCATCAAGCTCAGCAATCCGGTTTTCAAGAGTTTCTATCTTTTTCTCTATTTCCTTGATGCTTTTCTCCAAACGGGACTTCTTTTTCAAGCGTTCTTTACGCTCAGCGTAGGAACCAGCCCCCTGCCCTTCCGAAGGGATGGTGCCTTTATTACTTTTAGACAACTGCTTTCCCACAATGTTTTCCTGAGCTGGGGATATATCAGGCTTCCCTTCCTTCGGGAGGGATTGAGGACGGGCATTTATCCAATCATAAATACCACCCAGATGTTCACGCACCTTACCACCACCAAACTCATAGACTTTGGAAACAAGTCCATCGAGGAATTCACGGTCGTGACTTACAATGATAGCAGTACCATCGAATGCGCGAATCGCTTCCTTCAACACATCCTTGGAAGGCATATCCAAATGATTGGTAGGCTCGTCGAGAATGAGAAGGTTTACAGGTTCCAAAAGTAGTTTTATCATGGCCAAACGGCTACGCTCACCACCACTCAACACCCTTACACGTTTCTCCGATTCCTCACCGCCAAACATAAAGGCACCCAGAATATCATTGATGCGTAGACGTACATCCCCAGTAGCCACACGGTCTATCGTGTCAAAGACAGTTAGCGACTCATCGAGTAACTGTGCCTGGTTTTGTGCAAAATAGCCTATCTGCACGTTATGGCCAATTTTCAAATATCCGGTAAAAGGAATTTCACCCATGATGCATTTCACCAGTGTTGACTTTCCTTCTCCGTTCTTTCCTACAAAAGCAACTTTCTCACCACGCTTTATTGTCATATTAACATGGGAAAACACAGTATGCTCACCATAGCTTTTCCCAACTTCATCGCAAATGACGGGATAGTCACCACTTCTCAGACATGGAGGGAATTTCAGGCGTAAAGTAGAATTATCCACTTCATCAATTTCTATTGGGACAATCTTCTCCAATTGACGAAGACGCTGCTGTACCTGTATGGCCTTGGTTGCCTGATAGCGGAAACGGTCCACGAACTGACGGATGTCTGCTATCTCTTTCTGCTGATTCTCATAGGCACGAATCTGCTGTTCGCGACGCTCTTTGCGCAACACTACATACTCATCATATTTCACCCGATAGTCGATAATCTGTCCGCAGGAGATTTCCATGGTGCGATTCGTCACATTGTTAATAAAGGCACGATCATGGCTTACCAACACCACTGCGCTACCACTCGTTGCAAGAAACTGTTCCAACCATTGGATACTTTCAATATCAAGATGGTTAGTCGGCTCGTCAAGCAACAGCACATCAGGCTTACGCAGAAGAATCTTTGCCAATTCGATACGCATGCGCCAACCACCTGAGAACTCTTTCGTAGGACGCTCAAAATCAGTACGCTCGAAACCTAAGCCTGTAAGTGTTCGTTCAATCTCTGCCTCATAACCTTCAGCCCCCATCATCTGATAGCGCTCATGGGCCTCAGTGTAACGCTGCACGAGGTCCATATATTCTTCCGTTTCATAATCAGTACGCTCCGACAATTCACGGTTCATACGTTCCAAGCGTTCTGCCATCTTCGTATGATCAGCAAAAGCCTTACGCGCCTCTTCACGTACGGTCGTTTCGTCTACCAGTTTCATTACCTGAGGCAGATAACCCATCGTGGTGTCGTTGGGCACACTGACCACACCCTCAGTAGCTTTCTGCATGCCACAGAGAATCTTGAGCAATGTCGATTTCCCTGCACCATTTTTGCCTACCAAGGCAATACGGTCACGCTGATTAATCACGAAATTCGCATCGTGAAATAGAGGCTTGACACCAAATTCTACCTTAAGTCCTTCAACTGATATCATAATTTAGAGTGCAAAGTTAATTTATTTTCTATATAAATCCAAAACTAATTATGTTTTTTCAGTCATTTGTCGCAACTTTTGATTATCTTTGCAGAAAAGAAGCAACAGACCATGAACATCTTTACAAAAATCATAGCCAAGCAACTTTTACTGCCACAAGACAGTGTTGATAATACGCTGAAACTGCTTGATGAAGGATGTACAATTCCATTCATCTCACGTTATCGAAAGGAACGCACTGGAGGATTAAATGAAGTGCAGATAGCACAAATCAGTGACCTCAACGAGAAATTGAAAGAAACGGCCAAACGCAAGGAAACTATCCTCAAGACTATCTCAGAACTCGGCAAACTGACTCCCGAGCTGAAGAGCCGCATAAATGAATGTTGGAATGCAACGGAATTGGAAGACATCTACTTGCCCTACCGCCCCAAGCGTCGTACAAGAGCCCAAGTGGCCCGTGAGCAAGGACTGGAACCTCTCGCTACCATCTTATTGATGCAGCGTGAGCAGAATCCCATGAAAGTAGCGGAACGGTTTATAAAGGACGATGTGAAAGATGTAGCAATGGCAATACAAGGAGCAAAAGATATTATTGCCGAGCAAGTTTCAGAGGATGAAAGGTCTCGTAATCTGGTGCGACAACAGTTTCACCGTGATGCCCTTATTATAAGTAAAGTCATAAAGGCGAAGAAGGATGAGGATGAAGCACAAAAATACAGCGACTATTTTGATTGGGAAGAACCCCTGAACCGGTGTTCCAGCCATCGGCTGTTAGCTATGCGCAGAGGTGAGAACGAAGGATTTCTGCGCGTGAAGATTGAGACTGATGATGAAGAGTGTATCAGCCGCTTACAACGGCATTATGTGCATGGCTTTGGGAAATGCCAGAAACTTGTCGGCGAGGCCGTTGAGGACGGATACAAAAGACTCTTAGAACCCAGCATCGAAACCGAAGTGGCTGCAGCCAGTAAAGAAAAGGCTGATGAAGAAGCCATCAATGTCTTTACGCAAAATTTAAGACAGTTGCTAATGGACGCACCATTGGGACAAAAGCGTGTCATGGGTATCGACCCTGGATTCCGTACAGGATGTAAGGTAGTGTGTCTGGATGCACAAGGTAACCTACTCCATCATGAGGCCATTTTTCCTCACCCTCCTGTCAATCATCGCATGCAGGCTACCATGCATGTGCTCCAGATGATAGAAGACTATCAGATTGAGGCGATTGCTATTGGCAATGGTACCGCTTCAAGAGAGACGAAAGAATTCATAAAGGAACTGATACAAGAAAATGAAGGAACGGAAGAACGTGAGAACAAGAAATCACATACCTTCACCAATTCCACCCTACGCTCTCCTGAGGTTTTCGTAGTAAGCGAAGACGGCGCATCTGTCTATTCTGCCTCTAAAACTGCCCGTGAGGAATTCCCTGATGAAGATGTCACCGTTCGTGGTGCAGTCAGCATAGGAAGAAGGCTGATGGATCCTTTGGCAGAACTGGTTAAAATTGATCCTAAGAGCATTGGTGTAGGACAATATCAGCACGACGTGGACCAAACAAAACTGAAACACTCTCTAGATCAAATCGTGGAAAGTTGTGTCAATCAGGTGGGAGTCAATCTCAATACGGCTTCCCAACATCTTCTCACCTATGTTAGTGGACTCGGCCCCATATTGGCAAAGAATATCGTTGACTACCGACGCGAAAATGGGGCTTTCACTTCACGTGCCCAATTGAAAAAGGTTCCACGCCTTGGACCTGTGGCCTATCAGCAGTGTGCAGGATTCCTCCGTATTCCGGGAGCAAAAAATCCTCTCGACAATTCCGCTGTCCATCCTGAGAGTTATGAGGTCGTAGAACGAATGGCCAAGGATCAAGGATGTCATGTGGCAGATCTTATCAGCAATAGCCAACTGCGCCAGCAAGTGGATATCCGTCGTTATGTTTCTGATACGGTTGGTATCCCCACCCTTACTGATATTATGAAGGAATTGGAAAAACCAGGCCGTGACCCACGCGAACAACTAGAGGCATTTGAGTTTGACCCCAACATAAAAGAGGTTGACGATTTGGTAGAGGGGATGATTCTTCCAGGTATTATCACCAATATCACAAACTTTGGAGCTTTTGTTGACATCGGTGTCCATCAGGATGGGCTAGTCCATATATCACAACTAACCAACCGTTACGTGAAGGACCCCAACGACGTAGTGCATCTTCACCAGCATGTTCGTGTAAAAGTTCTGCAAGTGGATCGTCGCCGCAATCGAATCTCACTAACCATGAAAGGAATCTGAATAAAAGAATAATCCCTATAGTCCTTAATGACTTTAAAACCTGAAATTCATATAACCGCAACAGGACCCGTCATCACGACGGGTCCTGTTGTGTAATGAATTAACTAATAACTATCTAATAATAACCTAAACATATCTATGCATCAATGAAAACAGATAAAATCTTTCTTTAGTGGGGAGGAAATATTTGCACCTCCACTTTTCATTTGCAAATATACAGAGGAAAATGAAACGTTCCAAATCCTAACGTCTCATTAGCTTCATTCCAGGTCTCATACATGACGAAACATTGCTTTTGAGATAAAACAAAAGAATTTTGAGCAAAAAAGAAACTATAAAGAAGGCGTGAGATTTTGCGAACTATTCAACGAGAGGTTCTGGACTACCATCTACACTTAGCAAGCAAACCCCACGCCTAAGACGTGTCGTTTTGCCTTTTATCTGTGTAGATAGTTACATGGAACTGTCCAGATTCCCGTTCTGATAATCAGCTAAAACAAATATAATAATCGTCCAGATATGAACGTTTTTTATCGGTTACAAATTTAGATATAATTTTTTACTCGGCAAAACTTTTTTAGCAAAAAGTATTTAAATAACTTATGAAAAAGTATGTTTGAATTACGTAAAGAAATGACAATAAAAATTCCGCCCCACAGAAAACCTGCGGGGCGGAACTTTTTTACGAAGAATTTAATTTCTTACTTCACCTTCTCCACGATGGCCTTGAATGCCTGAGGATTGTTCATGGCGAGGTCAGCGAGAACTTTACGGTTAATCTCGATACCTGCCTTATGAAGGGCACCCATCAGCTGAGAATAGCTCAGACCTTCAATACGTGCAGCGGCATTGATACGCTGTATCCAAAGAGCGCGGAAATTGCGCTTCTTGTTACGGCGGTCGCGGTATGCATAGGTGAGACCTTTCTCATAGGTGTTCTTGGCTACGGTCCAAACATTCTTACGTGCGCCGAAGTAACCGCGTGTAAGTTTCAGAATTCTCTTTCTTTTTGCTCTTGAAGCAACATGGTTTACTGATCTTGGCATAGTTCTTTTCCTTTCTTTAATGATTAAATTAACGGAGGCAGAGCAGATCGCGTACCTGCTTCAAGTTGCTGTTGTCCACAATAGCCTGGTGTACCAGGTTTCTCTTCTGTTTCTTGGTCTTCTTGGTTAAGATGTGGCTGTGATAAGCGTGGTGACGCTTAATCTTGCCTGTTCCGGTGAAGCTGAAGCGCTTCTTGGCACCGGAGTTTGTCTTTACTTTTGGCATTTTTCTTTTTATTTAATTGTTTATTAATATGAGGCGGCAACGTATTACCAAGACGTTACGCGCACTCGGGTTCTTCTGACGATAACGATAACAAAAAAAGCAATTATGCTCTATTCTTCGTTTTTCGATTGCAGTTTTGCCAGGATGTCCTCACCGTTCTTTATATTGGCGAACATTCCGCCATTAGCTGGAGCCTCTGCATCAATTTCTTTCTGCTGCCTGTTTGCTTCCTTGGCTTCGGCTTCTGCCTGCTCTCGGTCGCGTTTTTGTTGGCTCTTTTTCGCCACACCGGCTTTCTTAGGACTCATATAGAGGAACATTTTCTTGCCTTCCAGACTCGGCATCTGGTCTACTTTTCCGTATTCCTCCAAATCATTGGCGAATCTGAGTAACAGGACTTCACCTTGTTCCTTGAAAAGGATGCTTCTACCACGGAAGAACACATAGGCACGAACCTTATTGCCCTCTTCGAGGAACTCCTTGGCGTGTTTCAGTTTAAAGTTGTAGTCGTGCTCATCGGTCTGAGGTCCGAAGCGGATTTCCTTTACTTCCTGCTTCACCTGCTTTTGCTTCATTTCCTTAGCACGCTTCTTCTGCTGATATAAGAACTTGCTATAGTCAATGAGGCGGCAAACAGGAGGATTGGCATTGGGAGAGATCTCTACAAGATCCACACCTTGATCGTGGGCCATATCCAATGCCTGACGGGTAGGTACTACCGTGGAACCATTATCACCCACAATTCTTACCTCACGAACACGAATCTGCTCGTTTATTCGGTATTGATTACCTTTTTTGTCTTGCTTCATTAACTGTTTTAAAAGTTCTTACTCTAGAGTATTATTTCGAAATCGGCTGCAAAGGTACTAAGAAATTGAGAGAATGAGAAAATGAGAAAATGAGAAATGAAGGGTTTTATGTTTTTTTAACCATTAATAATGGCTTTACCCAATAATTTCTCATTCTCTCATTTTCTCAACTACTCATTTTCATCAGTCCTTCGGACGGATATCCGTAGCTTTCAGCATATCTGCAACCTCAGCGTTCAGTTTACCGGCAAAGTCTTCCTTCTTCATCTGACCCTGATCGCCACCACCCTGCTTGCGTACACTAACCAGACCTTCGGCCTGTTCTTTTTCTCCTACTACAAGCATATAAGGAATACGCTTCAGTTCGTTGTCGCGAATCTTTCGTCCTATCTTCTCATTGCGGCTATCCACACTGGCACGGATACCTTGTTGACCAAGATAGTTCTGCACCTCATTTGCATAGTGTTAAACTTCTCCGAAATAGGCAGGATAACCACCTGATCAGGAGTGAGCCACAGTGGAAAATGTCCAGCAGTATGCTCGATAAGCACTGCAGTGAAACGCTCCATAGAACCGAAAGGTGCTCGGTGAATCATAACAGGCGTCTTCTTGGTGTTATCCTCAGCAGTGTATTCCAATTTGAAACGGACAGGAAGATTGTAATCCACCTGAATAGTACCCAACTGCCAACGGCGACCGATGGCATCCTTCACCATGAAGTCGAGTTTTGGTCCGTAGAAGGCAGCCTCACCCAATTCCACCTTGGCTTCGAGCCCCTTCTCCTTACAGGCATCAATGATGGCCTGCTCAGCCTCGGCCCAAACCTCATCGCTGCCGATATACTTCTCGTGGTCGTTAGGATCACGGAGTGAAATCTGAGCCTCGAAGTTGTCGAAATTAAAGGTTGAGAACACGGTCTTGATGATGTCCATCACGCGCATGAACTCGGTCTTGATCTGATCGGGACGGCAGAAGATGTGGGCATCATCCTGCGTGAATGAGCGCACTCGTGTGAGTCCGTGAAGCTCGCCGCTCTTTTCATAACGATAAACCGTACCAAACTCAGCAATACGAAGGGGCAGATCCTTATAGGAACGGGGCTTGTTGGCGAAAATCTCACAGTGGTGAGGA
>CACZVX010000020.1:31919-66546 GCA_902784755.1 uncultured Prevotellaceae bacterium | reverse complement strand
CTACTATTGGAGTACCGTTTTCAAGCTCAGCGATGTTCAACGGTCCTTCATCCGCGACCATACCATCCAGCGCCTCTACGTTCGCTATTTCGACGTGGTAATGGGGCAGGAGGGAGAACCTATGCCCAATGCCACCATCCAGTTCAAGGACACATTCCCGCGGAATCTGGAGATAGTGCCTACGGTCTTTATCCTCAACGAATGTATGGCCCAAGAGACTCCGGGACTGGCGCTTAAGATTGCCGCACGCATCCTGCAGATGAACGAGACGCACGACGTCGCCAACGTCAGGGAAGTGCAGATAGACTGTGACTGGACCCAACGCACGGAGCAGCATTTCTTCGCATTCATGGATTCTCTGAGGAGCGAACTGAAGGCCAAGGGCATCGGACTCTCGTCGACCATCCGCCTTCACCAACTCTCGCAAAAGGCTCCTCCTGCCGACAGGGGTGTGCTGATGGTATATAACACAGGCGACTTCACCGACCTCCATTGTGAGAAGCCCATTCTCGACGTGCAGGCTGTCGGACCCTATCTGAAAGACCTCGCCAGCTATCCGCTGCCCCTTTCCGCTGCCTATCCCATCTTCAGTTGGCGGATTCTCTTCCGGGGAGAAAAGTTTATAGGCATTGTCCATAGCGAAGATGAATATCCCATGCTTTCCTCGGATATGGTAGTCACGCGCGATGTCAGCCTTTCGGAAATCATGAAGGCCCGAGATATGCTCAGAAAGCGGCGTGAGGACATCCATCACGAAGTGATTCTATATGAGTTGAACGAACAAAACATAAAAAAATACACCCATAATGATTATGAAAAGATTCTTGCTGACTAAATTGGTGGTCCTGTTAGGTTTTGCTCAGGGCTGGGCCTGTTCGGGAGAGTATCCTACTCACAACTACTACATGATGGACGTAGCACCCCGAAATGTGAACCTCCTCAATCTGGAAGAGCGTTTCAATCAGTATTGGAAAACCTACATGGACAATGAGCATATCAGTTACCGCTGGTATCGGGAGGAAATCATGGAGACCGCCCGGCAAAAGCGTGACCGCGAGATGGTAGCCTATCTGGAACATCTGAACAACTATCTCGACATTTCTGATCAGCTTGGCGAGTCGTGGAGCTATCCCACCAAGGAGCAGTTGGCTTCCCGCACTCAGATGTTGCAGGACATGAAGAAAGCTGCTGCGAGTTATAAGGGCACTCGTTTGTACGGACAGTACGCGCTGCTGGCCATGCGTGCGAACATGCTGCTGAAGGACCATGAGGCCAACATCACCTATTGGAAGGAGAAGCAGCAAGATCTGCCCGCAAGTGTCTACAAGGATCTGATGCGCAACATCTATGCCGGTGCCCTCTATCATACGGGCCAGCAGAAAGCTGCTTTCGACATCTTTGCCGAACAGGGCGACCAGACCAGTATTCGCTGGACCATGCGCAAATACCGTAATCTGGCGGGCATACAGAGCATTTATAGGGAGAATCCCAATGCCCCGACACTCTACTATCTGGTACAGGACTTTGTTAATAATGTGCAAGAGAGTATCGACACCGATGATGCCGATTGGATCAAGAACATTGACCGCGTGCAGCTGCCGATGAGCGAAGCCTCCCAGTTCGTGGCCTTTGCCGATGAGGTTGCCAAAAACAAACATGTGAAAGATCGTTGTCTGTGGAAAACGGCCTCAGCCCTGACAAGTTGGCTCATTGGTAATGAAAAGCAGGCTACTAAGGCCATTGAGGAGGCCATGAAACTTAGCGGTGCCGAGCGTACAAAGGATAATGCCCGCTGTGTGCGTCTGCTGGTGATGGCTGGCAGTAAAAGTGTCAAGGGAAAGAAACTTCGCAAGGAGATGGAATGGCTCGACGGCAAGGTGCTCAACGAGAAAGAAGAGGACTACTGCTTCAGTAATGCACGTGACCGTATTATGCATCGCGTACTTTATAATAAATATAAACAGGCAGGTAACCAGAACATGGCACTTGCCGTGATGGGAGCTGATTGGACACCACGCACCACGGAGTTTTCAGCTGAAAGCTGGAACGGGAACTACAGCGGCGAGTCCATCATGGCGCTCGACAGTCTTACTGCGGACCAGCTGATGGGTTATTATCGGTTTATTTCAGAAAGGCATAAGGATGCCTTCGAGGCTTATGTGGTCGAACATTCAATGCGAGATGCCGATTATTTCAACGATCTGATAGGTACCCGTCTGATGGCAGAGAACCGGCTGATGGAAGCCGTTGACTGGCTGGAGAAGGTGCCCGTGAGTTTCTTTAATAATCAGAATATCAGCTACTATGCAGCCAACCGCGATTGGTCAGTAGCCCGCTGGCTGAAGCGCCAGAACAAGGGAATAGGAGGTCCCGAAGGTCCTCATACAGGCGATGTGAAAGAGAACAAGAAACTGAAGTTCTGCCGCGAGGTGCTTCAGTTGCAGAATGAGTTGCCGCTCGCCAATGAAGCCCATCGTGCGGAGGTGGCATACGACTTGGCGGTGCGCTACGATCAGGCATCCCATTGCGGCGACTGCTGGTACCTTACGGACTATGGATGGTCGGCTTATACGGAACTGCTTCCCTGTCGGGCTGATTTCGAGAAATTGGCATCCCTGTATCTCGGGGAGAGTAAGAAGTCAGCTGATCTGAACCTGCGAGCAAACAGTCTTTTTGGTCAGGCTTTCATAGCCTACGACGGCCCATGGGCCGAGGAAGAGATGGACTGGTCAACGGATAAGGTGACGGTGACGCTTCATCCTGAATCCCACCAGTATCAGGCCTTGGCGGAACTCAGTGATTTTGCCAGCAAGAATGCTTCGAAGCTGCCCGCCTACATCTCTAAGTGTGATGTCATCAGGCAGTTCCGGGCGAATAAAAAATGAAGAGGTTTTGAGGTTATGAGGTTATAAGGTGATCACCTTATAACCTCATAACCTTAATCTCTATTTCAGATAATCTTCGAAGTATTGAGTGATGCGTTCGTGCAGATGAACGCTCTGATGGCCTCGCATGTTGTGGGGCTCTCCGGGATATGCGAAGAAATCGGGCTGGGTGCCGGCCTTGATACATTCGGCTAGGAACGACAGGCAGTGCTGCGGTACTACGGTAGCATCGTTGTAGCCCGTGATGATCTGCAGCTTGCCCTTCAGGTCTTTGGCCTTGGAGAGGAGAGAAGTTTTCTCGTAGCCCTCCGGATTGCTCTGCGGCGTGTCCATATAGCGTTCGCCATACATCACCTCATACCATTTCCAGTCGATAACTGGACCACCAGCAACACCCACTTTGAACACGTCGGGATAGTTGGTCATTAGCGAGATAGTCATAAAGCCACCGAAACTCCACCCGTGAACGCCAAGGCGGTTCATATCCACATAGGGCAGCGTGCGCAGAAACTCCACTCCCTTCATCTGGTCTTGCATCTCAATCTGTCCAAGCTGACGGAAGGTAGCCTGCTCAAAGGCGAGGCCGCGGTTTTCTGATCCGCGGTTGTCGAGGATGAAGAGCACGTAGCCTTTCTGTGCCATGTAGGTTTCCCACGAGCGGCTGCTGTAATGCCAGCGTGCATCTACATTGTGGGCGTGGGGGCCGCCATAGACATAGATAACGGTTGGATATTTCTTTGAGGGGTTGAAATCAGCGGGTTTCACCATGCGGTAGTACAGGTCGGTCTGGTCGTCTGCAGCCTTGATGGTGCCACATTCATACGTGGGAATCTGATAGCCTTCCCATGGATTTGGGGCTTCGAAAAGGGGCGTCTTTGAGGGCTTGGCAGTCGTATTAATCAGACTGATAACGCGGGGAATATCGGGTTCTGAGTAGTTGTCGATGAGCCACTGGCCACTCTCACTGAGCATGCCGCGATGCCACCCGCGCTGGTTGTCAAGAGGCGTGCGCTTGCCGGTTGCCACGTTGACCGCATAGAGATTTTGCTGAATGGGTGAAGCCTCATTGCTGGAGATAATCACGCTCTTCTTTTTAGCATTGAAGCCGAGCACATCCAGTACCACCCAAGGACCGCTGGTCAGTTGTTTCAGCTGTTTGCCATCCTTATTAAACAGATAAAGGTGGTTGTAGCCGTCCTTCTGGCTCTGCATAATGAATTTGGATGCATCCCAGGGAAGGAACTGGATAGGGTGGAGGGGCTCCACGTATTTGTCGGAGGTCTCGCGGTTAAGTTCAGCTATGAACAAACCTGTCATCGCATCGTAGCTTACGAGTCTGCAGTCATTTTGATCCCGGTTAAGCTCTTGCACGTACAACGTTTTAGAGTCTGGTGCCCAAGAAATATTTGTGAAATAGACAACAGAATCCTTTTTAGATGTTGACGGATTAGGGAAATAAAAAGGACTTTTTGCGTTGCCTCCTGGAATGACATTAGGTGTGATCAGGTAGATGGTCTCGTCTTTCTCTACGTCGTAAATGCCGATGTTAACGAAGTGCGTCTCTTCTCCAGCCATGGGATATTTGTCGGGCTCATAGGCAGCGCTACGCTTGAAGATGTTCACTTGCGGATAGTCGCTGACCATGCTTTGGTCCATGCGATAGAAAGCCAACCGCTTATGGTCGGGACTCCAGAACAATCCTTCCATGATGCCGAACTCATTGCGATGGACGGCCTCGCCATAGACAATTTCACGGGAACCGTCGATAGTGAGTTGATGTTCACCCACGAAAAGGTTGTGGTCTTTGATTTCAGCAATGGGTTGTTGCTCTTTCTTCCATTCCTCATACTGCTCTTTCTGTTTGTCGGTGAGCAGCACTTCCTTGTGGGTTTTCTTGTCGACAAGCCAGATGTCTTCCTTGTCTATCCGCAGCAATTCATCGCCCCACCATCTGTAATCCTTCGTGGCAGGTGTCATTTGTTTGTAGTTCGTACCGCCGAAATTCAGGTCTTCTAGGGTAAACTGCTTCAGTTGTTGGGCGTTAAGCTGTGAGGGTTGTGCGGAGAGCATGATAGACAGGAGAGCAAGCGCTGTTAGCTTAATCTTCATCATTGAAATCATCGTTTTTACGTTTGAAATCACGGCCGCCGCGCTTGAAGTCGCCGCGTTTGCCGCCCTTGAAATCACTTTTACCGCCTTTGAAATCACTTTTACCGCCTTTGAAGTCGCGTCGTCCTCCCTTGAAGTCACCTCTGCCGCCCTTGAAGTCGCGGTCGTTACCCCGGCGGTCTTTCTTGAACTCCCCACGGGCACGAGCAGCTCTGCGCTCGCGCCCGGAACTGCGCTCACCATCAGAGAAGTTTCTTTCCTGATCATTGCTCCTCGCTTCCTTGAAAGCGGGGTGATGCTTATGGAAAACAAAGGAACGGATGTCACCCTCTTCGTTTTCTTCTTCTTCTTCGAGTCGTTTCTTGAACTCACGGTTCTGCTTGAAGCGGCGTTTCTCTGCCATGGCTTTCTTTTCGTCGTCGGTCTTCACCACACCGCCTTCAGAACGGAACTCGCGAAGTTTGCCCTCAAACATCTGGTATCTGCGGAACTCACACTCCAAAGAGCCGTTGAAGACGGGAATCTTGATACTAGGCTTCAGTCCGATGGCATCAAAGCATTCCTCACGGTAACTGAGCACCCAAGCCTCGTTGCCCTGGAATTCATGCTTCAGCTTCTCGCCAATCATCTTGTAGGTGGCCAGCAGGTTCGGTGTGGAAATACGCTCACCATAAGGCGGATTGGTAATGATGATGGCTGGCCCGGCAGGTTTTTTGAAGTCCTTAAAGTCCTGTTGTTCAACGGTGATGGATTTGGTCAGTCCAGCTGCTTTTACATTGAGGCGGGCGGTATTAACTGCCTTCATGTCGATGTCATAGCCATAGATATGATGGTCGAACTCCTTTTCCTGGGAATCGTCGTTATAGATTTCATCGAAAAGGTCTTTGTCGAAGTCGGGCCATTTCTCAAAGGCAAATTCCTTGCGGAAAATACCAGGTGACATGTTATGTGCAATGAGTGCAGCCTCAATAAGCAACGTTCCCGAGCCGCACATGGGGTCGATGAAGTCAGAGTCGCCTTTCCATCCACTCATCAGAATCATGCCGGCAGCCAGCACTTCATTCAGCGGAGCTTCAACGGATTCCTGGCGGTAGCCGCGGCGGTGAAGGCTCTCACCAGAAGAGTCGAGGCAGAGCGTGGCGTTGTCTTCGGCGATGTGGATATGCAGTCGCAGGTCGGGATTGGTAACCGATACATTCGGACGTGTGCCCGTCTGCTCGCGGAACTGGTCAACGATGGCATCCTTCACCTTGTAGGCTACGAATTTTGAGTGACGGAACTCCTCGGAGAAAACCACGGAGTCCACAGCAAATGTTTTCTTGTTGTCCAAATATTGAGTCCAGTCGATGCTCTTTACCTCCTCGTAAACATCATCGGCGCTTTGTGCCTTGAAATGCTTGATGGGCTTGAGGATGCGGATAGCGGTATGCAGCTGGAAATTAGCGCGATACATCATTTCCTTGTCGCCGGTGAACGACACCATGCGACGACCAATTTCAACGTTGTTTGCTCCTAAATTAGTGAGCTCTTCTGCCAGCACGGGTTCCAGGCCCATGAACGTTTTGGCAATGAGTTCGAATTCCATATAATGTTATAAATTACAAATTTCAGATTTCAAATTTCAAAGTTATGCTTTGATGTATTTCTTTGAATTGGGTTGCATATCTTCGGTCACCCATACATTCGCGCCGATCACCGAACCGCGGCCGATGGTGATGCGCCCTAAGATAGTAGCATTGGCATAGACAATCACATCATCCTCCAGAATGGGATGGCGTGGGATGCCCTTGATGGGATTGCCGTCTTCATCGAGTGGGAAGCTCTTGGCTCCGAGGGTTACACCTTGGTAGAGTTTTACGTTGTCGCCGATGATACAGGTGGCTCCAATCACCACACCTGTGCCGTGATCAATGGTGAAATGATGGCCAATGGTGGCTGCAGGATGGATGTCGATACCTGTCTCGGAGTGCGCCATCTCTGTTATGATACGGGGAATGAGCGGCACGCCAAGTTCTATCAGTTCGTGGGCAATGCGGTAGTTGGTAAGGGCCTTAATGACGGGGTAGCACGAAATGATCTCGCCGAAACTCTCTGCGGCAGGGTCGCCATTGTAGGCTGCTTCCACATCGGTAGCCAGCACACTACGTATTTTTGGTAATCTTGATATCAGTTGGGTGGCAATCACAGATGCCGAGCGGTTGCATTCTGTGAGGTCTTCGCTCAGATCGCATTCGCTGCGGTTGAAGCAGAGTCCGGCCATAATCTGGTCGGTGAGCAACTTGCGAAGCCTCTCCACATTGACGCCGATATGATACTTGAGGGTTTGTGTGTTGACCGTGGATTTTCCAAAATAACCAGGAAAAAGGATGGAGCGTGACAATTCGATAATTTCTCCGAGTGCTTTGCTCGATGGCAGTGGATCGCCCTCGCGATGTTGGTGAAACAGCCCCTTCAGAGATTCTGGTGAGGAAAGTTCCTCAACGGTTGTTGTCAGAATCTGAGTCAAATTATCAGTGCTCATCTTGATGTGTCAATAAATTCGGTGCAAAGATAAGGAAAAATCAAAAAATAAAAAAATAAAAGAATAAAAAATTGGATACCGTTGCAACTTTTTAAACAGTGGATTCGTCTAATAGACAAATAAATCTCGAAAAATAGAAATAAAAACCAAATATAATTATGAAAAAAAATGTAGTTATCGCCCTTGCGGCCCTTCTGGTCAGTTCATGTGTTGTGAGGTATCATTCGAACGAAAAGGTGCGTCCGTTACCCGCTGCCAATAAAGAAATCGGTGTAAAATATTTTAATACGATTAGTATGGCCGGTGGGGTAGATGTTGTCTATACTCAGGGCACGCGTAATTTTGTGAATTTCCAAGGTCCCGAATCTTCTTTGAAACATTATGCTATTGATGTTAAAGGAGAGACTCTTCGCATCGCTCCGAGAGATAATCATTTCAATGTGTTTGGTGACGATGAGGATGTAAAGATTATTGTATCATCCACAGATCTCGTTGAAGTGAAGATTGCCGGTGGTTGTAATTTCATGATGAATACTCCGTTGGATACCGATAATCTTAAGTTGAAAGTTGCTGGTTCAGGAGATATTGAACTGGAGAATGTAATATGTGATAATATATCTTGCGACATTGCGGGATCCGGCGAAATCAAGATTAACAACATAACTACGGGAAAAGCACAGTTGTCAATCGCTGGCAGCGGTGATATGGCGATGAATTTCCTGAAATGTGGTTCTGTGTTGGCGAAGATTGCCGGCAGTGGTGACATCAAGCTAAAAGGTAAAACGGAACATTTTGACTCGAAAATTGCGGGAAGTGGAACAGTTGACACTTCAGAACTTATAACAAATTAAAATAAACTCTAAAAATCATCCCGTTATTATTTATAATGTGTAATTTTGCACAGAATTAGATAATAACGGGATGAAATATGCTATTATTGCTGCTGGTGAAGGTTCACGGTTGGCAGCAGAAGGGATAACGGTTCCAAAGCCTTTGGTGGAAGTCAATGGCGAATATTTGATAGACCGGCTTATCCGCATTTTTATGCAGAACGATGCTGAGGAAATTGTCATTATCTGCAATGACCTGACAACTTTGGTAGCCAGCCATTTAGTGGAATTACAGCGAGACGGACTGAAAGGTCGTCCCGTTCCTCTGCGTTTTGTAGTGAAAAGCACACCCAGCAGCATGCACAGTTTTTTTGAGATCAGTCAGTTTCTTACTGATGGTCCCTTTGTGATGACGACCGTGGATACCATTTTCCGTGAGGATGAGTTTGCGGCTTATGTCAAGGCTTTTCAAAGTGCGGGTATCCAGACTTTCCCTGTTACTGATTTCATTGACGATGAAAAACCCCTTTATGTGGGAACCGATGAAAAGATGAATATCACGGGCTTCTTTGATGTTGACAATCACTATCGCTATATTTCAGCCGGCATCTATGGCTTGCTGCCTGCAGCTATCGAAACTTTAAAAGGCTGTATACTGCGGGGGGAGAGTCGGATGCGTAATTTCCAGCGTGCCCTGATAGCCGACGGACTCAAAATCAAAGCTTTCCCTTTTTCTAAAGTACTGGACATCGACCATGTGGCCGATATCAAGAAGGCTGAACAATTCCTTCATTCATAAGCCCATGCCCATAATACTCCCCCAAATATTGATGGTACAGCGTGCCGAGCGTTTTTCCCCAAATGCCGTGGAGAAAGACCTCGCTATTCTGCAAGCTGTCGGGGACAGTCTGCTCGAACGGGGGGCCAGCGTGAACTACGTGAAGGAAGAACTTCTGGAAAACAAGCAGTGGAAATTGGACGATCGGGTAGGGGTTATCTTCTCGATGGCCCGTTCGGAAAAGGCTCTGTCTGCACTCCAGCATGCCGAAGCTGAAGGCGTAATAGTCATCAATAATGTGCGCAGTATAGACATCTGCAACAGTCGAAGGGCCGTTGATAGTCTTATGCGCAGCAATCACATCCCTACGGCTCCCTATTATCAACAGGGTGCTGGCTGGATAAAGGCAGACACAGGCCATGATGTGCGTTTTGCAGCTAACGAGGAGGAAATGTTGGCTTTCAAGCAACAGGTGGATAATCCTTTGCTCACGGCTCATGTGGAAGGCACATCCGTAAAATTCTACGGCGTGGCCGACTATTTCTTTTCCCCTGCTGATTTTGTGGAAGTAGGAAAGGCTGCTGCCCGTCTGGCTCGTTTAATTGGAATTCAAATTTATGGAGGCGATGCTATTGTGCGTAGTGATGGCACATTCGCCATAATAGATTTTAATGACTGGCCCAGTTTCTCCGCATGCCGGGAAGAAGCTGCCGCCGCAATTTGTAACCTCATATGAACAAAGAAAGATTTAACGAACTTCTTCAGGCTTCCCTGAAATCCGAAGATACCGAAGAGTGGCTTGACGTTCATTTTAACCGTCCTATAGGCCTTGCCTTTGCACTTGCATCGGCCAAACTGGGTATCAAACCGAATACCATTACCATTCTTAGTATCTTCCTGGGCGTAGCCGCCGGTGTAATGTTCAGTTATACCGACCTGGTGCATAATATCATGGGAGTCATCCTGCTTATGTTTGCTAATTTCGGAGATTCCACCGATGGGCAGCTGGCGCGTTTGACCAACCAGAAATCACTTCTGGGAAGAGCGCTTGATGGCGTCTCTGGTGATGTCTGGTTTTTCGCAATCTATGCGGCTCTTGCCATTCGTATGCAGGGTCAAATGATTCCGTTCACAAATTATCATTGGGGGATATTCATTTGGATACTGGCATTCATTTCTGGTATTTTATGCCACTCTACACAGGCTTCGTTATCTGATTATTACCGTCAGATTCATCTCTTTTTCCTTTTGGGCAAGGAGGGCAGTGAACTAGACAACAGTGCTGCTCAGCGGGAGATTGTGAAGAATCTTCCCAAAGAGAAATGGTTCGACCGTTTGTTCCACTCGCTCTATGGTAATTATTGCCACAATCAGGAGAAGCGTACGCCCAATTTCCAGCGTTTTTTCGAAAAGTATAAAGAATTGAAAGTGCAGGCTGATCCCCGTATTCCAGATGTTGAGAAAGAGTTGTTGGAAGGCAGTCGCCCATTGATGGCCTATACCAACCTGCTTACTTTCAACAGTCGTGCCATAGCACTTTACATCACCGCGTTGCTCAATTGTCCGTGGGTTTTCCTGCTTTTCGAGATAATCGTGCTGACCAGTTTCTACATCCACATGCATCATAGTCATGAGCGTTTGTGCGGAAGACTTCTTGCAAAAATGGAAGACATTAAATCTTAAGAATCCGTATGAAAGGCTATATATTTGATTTTGGGGGTACTATTGATACCAACGGCTGCCATTGGGGAAAGTTTATCTGGCATGCATACGAGCGCTCCTGCGTACCCGTGAATTGGGGACAATTTCGTGAAGCATATATCCATGCCGAAAGGATGCTGGGGAAAAATCCAATTATCCAGCCGACAGATACTTTCTTTCATACATTGGACGTGAAGCTGCGTCTGGAGATGGAATGGCTGGTGTCGCAGGGCTATTGGTATTGTTCTCCGCTTGAAATAGAGCGCCTTCATGCTGCTGTACTGAATGATCTTTACGGACGTGTGAGTGAGTTGGTGGCCAGAGGCCGCGAAATGCTTCTGAAACTGAAACCGCAATATCCTTTGGTACTCTGTAGTAATTTCTATGGAAATCTCAATGCAGTACTCAAGGAGTTCCAGCTCGATAATATCTTCCAGGATGTGGTGGAGAGTGCTGCGGTAGGTGTCCGTAAACCTGATGCTGCCATCTATGAGTTGGCCTTGAAATCACTAGGAGGGAAAGAAGTTGCCGCTGATATCGTGGTGGTAGGCGATAGTCTGAAAAATGACATCCGACCTGCGCACCTGTTAGGTTGCCA
This sequence comes from uncultured Prevotellaceae bacterium, assembly GCA_902784755.1. GTDB lineage: Bacteria > Bacteroidota > Bacteroidia > Bacteroidales > Bacteroidaceae > Prevotella. The sequence goes on along the minus strand of CACZVX010000020.1, from coordinate 55,124 downwards.
GACGGTTTGGTTGAAAGGTGAACCTTGGGACAGTGAAACTGCAGAGGAAATTCCACAGCATCCAGCTGAAGCTGACCGAGTCATCACCGACATCACAGAATTGATTAACGATTAAGAAATGAAAAGAGCAGGACTTTTCCTGTGGCTTGCCTTTCTGGCAATAATAGTACAAGCACAGAATATCACAGGGCAGATTTTCGATAGCCAGACAGGCGACAGCATTCCTTTTGCCGCCCTTCGCTATCGTGGTCATAAGATATCCATGGCTTCCAATTATGCCGGTAGATTCTCCATAGAGCGTCATGTGGGATGGAAACTGACATTTTCTTCTGTGGGTTATAAGAGTGAAAGCGTGGAGATTACTGAGAATACGCCATCTCATTTGACGATACGTCTGCGCCCCGATGCCCATGAGCTGAATGAAGTTACCGTGAAAAGTAAGCGTCATCACTATCGTCGTAAGGATAATCCAGCTGTTGAACTGATGCGGCGTGTGATAGCGGCCAAGAAGCGTACCGACCTTGGAAATCATCCTTATTATGAGTACTACAACTACCAGAAATTGACACTAGCCATCAATGATATCATGCCATCGGATCTCACCAGTTCTTTTGGCGTGAAAAATCAGTGGCTCGTCAATCAGGTGGAACCTTGCAAATACAACAACAAGCTGATTCTTCCTGTCAGTGTGGATGAGACCGTAACACAGAAGATCTACCGGAAGTCGCCTCATTCGGAAAAGGATATTATCGTCGGACAGAAGACGCAGGGTGTGAATCAGATTATCCAAACAGGTGATGTGCTGAATGTGGTGATGCGTGATGCCTTTACGGACGTGGATATCTATGAAGATCAGGTGCGTCTGTTGCGCCATTATTTCACGTCGCCCATAGGCAAGGATGCTATTTCCTTCTATCGTTATTATATTGTCGATACGTTACAGGTGGGGAGTGATTCGTGCATTCATCTGACTTTCATTCCCAATAATCAGCAGGACCTTGGTTTCCGCGGAGATCTTTATGTGTTGAAAGATACAACGCTTCATGTAAAGCGTTGCAATATGACACTTCCTAAAAGTTCTGATGTGAACTTTGTGGAGAATCTTTGGGTGGAGCAGGAATACACTCAGTTGGACAATGGTGAGTGGGTACTTACTACTGATGACATGATTGTGGAACTCTCATTAAGCAAAAGACTTCAGAAAGCTATTGCCATCCGTACAACCCGGAAAAGTGACTATGCCTTCACTCCCATCGATAAAAAATTGTTCCGCGGAAGGGCTCCGCTTCGGGTGCAGCCTGATGCAGCCATGCGCAAGGATGATTTCTGGGATAAATACCGTTCTGTGGATCTGACTCGAAGCGAAAGGCGTATGAGTGGTTTCATTGACAGCATGAAGGAACGACCTTGGTATAAGGCGGCCCTCACGCTCTTCAAGATCTCTGTGGAGAATTTCGTGGAGACGGGTTCTGATAAGCATCCTTCCAAGGTGGACATAGGACCAATCAATACGGTAGTGACACGAAACTTTATTGACGGTTGGCGTACGCGTCTTTCCGCACAGACTACAGCCAATCTGAATCCGCATCTGTTCTTCAAGGGCTACTATGCCCGGGGATGGGGGAGCAAGAAGAATTATTATAAAGGAACGTTTGTGTATTCCTTAAACCGTAAGAACTATACGTATGAGGAGTTCCCGCGCCGTAATATCACATTGGAGAGTACCTACGACGTGATGAGTCCTTCTGATAAATTTTTGCTGACGGATAAGGATAATGTTTTCACTTCTTTCCATTGGACAACTGTCGATAAGATGATGTTCTATAACCGTCAGACCATTCAGTTTGAGTATGAGACGGATTATAACTTTGCCTTCACGACTTCTCTGAAGATGGAAGAAAACGAAGCTGCTGGCAATATGACGGCTTTGGGTTACGACTTCACCAAGATGAATCCCGAAGGTTCAGACGTTCCCTTTGGTGAGATCAAGAAATTCCGTACTACGGAGTTTACTGCGAAGTTACGTTATGCGCCTGGAGAGAAATACATGAACACCAAGCAGCGCCGTGTGAAGGTTAATCAGGACGCGCCAATCTTTGTCTTGAGTCATACGACGGGTATCAAGGACTTTCTGGGTGGTGACTATAATTACAACTACACCGAGGCCACGGCGTACTATCGTTTGTGGCTTAACTCATGGGGAAAAATGGAACTCTACCTCCGCGGCGGTATTCAGTGGAATAAGGTGCCTTTCCTTCTGCTTATTATGCCAGAGGCCAACCTCTCCTATATCTCAGCTCCCGGAACATTCAATATGGTTAACAACATGGAGTTCCTTAGTGACCGCTATGCATCTTTCCAGATGGACTGGGACCTCAAGGGTAAGATTTTCAATCGTGTACCTTTGCTCCGTAAGCTGAAATGGCGTGAGTATGTGGGCTATAAGGTGATGTGGGGAACACTGACCAGTAAAAATGGGCAATATCTTCCCAACGGTTCTTATGTGCTGGACTCCAAGAAGCCTTATATGGAGTGGGCTGTCGGTATCCACAACATCTTTAAGATTTTCCGTGTGGAGTATGTGCATCGCATGAATTACACCGATTTACCCACGGCTAAGAAGCATGGAGTACGCTTCTTCTTCAATTTCACATTCTAACGCTTATATTTAAGACAAGGAACAATTATTTAAAATGGATAAAGTAGGAAAATATTTAGAGATGGCAGAGCCGTTCCATTGCGATTTCAGTCATCGCTTGTTTATGGGACATTTGGGTAATCACATGCTCAATGCAGCCGACTTTCATAGTCGTGACCGTGGTTTTGGCATGGATTTTCTGAACAACATCAATAAGACATGGGTGCTTTCACGGCTTGCTATAGAAATGGAGGAAATGCCTGCCCAGTATGATAAATTCTATGTGGAAACATGGGTGGAGAGTGCTATGCGCTATTTCACCAATCGTAATTTCCGTGTGGTTTCTGCAGATGAGACCAATCCTAAAGTTTATGGCTATGGTCGCAGCATTTGGGCGATGATTGATACTGAAACACGTCAGCCTACAAATATCTTTGATATTGATAACGGGGCTATCCTGAACTGGGTAGAAAAGGAGAAGGAGAATCCTATGGCCAAACTGACCCGCGTACAGATGGATGATAAGGCAGAATTGGTTCGTACCATCGACACCTATTATAATGATGTAGATATTAATGGCCATATCAACTCCGTGAAATATATTGAACATGTGCTTGACCTTTTTCCCCTCGACTGGTACAAAGAGCATCCTTTGAAGCGTTTCGACATTGCCTATGTGGCTGAAAGTCATCAGGGTGATCGACTGAATCTGTATCGTGAACAGGTGGACGAGAATGTCTTCTGCGTACGCATTTGTAAGGATGATGGTACGGAAGTGGTGAGAAGTAAGGCAACTTTTATATAACCGCTAAATCTTAGTATGATGGAAGAAAAAACTGAAAAAAAGAAAAATGAGGAACAGGTATTGACTCCTCAGGATCAAGAGTGGATGGAAGAGGCTGTACGGCTCTCTGCCGAAAGTATTCATAAGGGTGGTGGTCCCTTTGGTGCTGTTATCGTAAAGGACGGTAAAGTGATTGCCGCCAGGTCCAATTCTGTGACGCTCGACAACGATCCAACGGCTCATGCTGAAGTGAACTGTATCCGTGAAGCTTGTAGTAAACTTGGAACCTACGACCTGAGTGGAAGTGTCATCTACACTTCATGCGAACCTTGTCCGATGTGTCTGGGTGCTATCTATTGGGCACATATCGACCGTATCTACTATGCCAATAACCGAAAAGATGCTGGCCGCATTGGTTTCGATGATGATTTCATCTATCGTGAACTGGAAGTGAAGAATATGGCTGACCGCCATACGCCCATTATCCATCTGCCTCTCGACAGTGCCCTTCAGGTATTCCGTGATTGGGATGAGAAGAAGGACAAAACGGAGTATTAATTATCGATTATTTTGGTAAATTATGTAAAAACTGAAAGAAATTTTGGTTTTTACATTACAATTTGTTACCTTTGCACCTCGAAAATCATTAGTTAACCCCGAGCCGCTCTCTCGTGTAGGGAGGGGATGGAGCTACAAAAGGACTGTTTCGGGTAAACAGGCGCGTTTCATAGGGATAAGTATAACAATTTAAATTTCCATTTTTATGGCAGAAATGAATTTTGGTGGCGTCATGGAAACCGTAGTCACCAGCAAAGAGTTCTCTCTTGAGAAAGCACGTGAAGTATTGAAGAACGAAACCATCGCCGTGATCGGTTATGGTATCCAGGGTCCTGGTCAGGCTTGCAACCTGCGTGACAATGGTTTCAACGTTATTGTTGGACAGCGTCAGGGAAAGACCTACGAAAAGGCCGTTGCTGACGGATGGGTACCAGGTAAGACTCTCTTCTCTATTGAAGAGGCTGCAGAAAAGGGTACAATCGTCTGCATGTTGCTTTCTGATGCTGGTCAGATTCAGGTTTGGCCTACCATCAAGAAATACCTTACTCCTGGTAAGGCCCTCTATTATTCTCATGGTTTTGCTATCAATTGGAGCGATCGCACGGGTGTGATACCTCCCAAGGATGTTGATGTTATCATGGTAGCTCCTAAGGGTTCGGGCACTTCTCTTCGTACTATGTTCTGCGAAGGTCGTGGTCTGAACTGCTCTTATGCTGTTTATCAGGATGCTACAGGCAAGGCTGAGGAGCGTACGATAGCTTTTGGTATTGGTATCGGTGCTGGTTATCTGTTCAAGACTACCTTCCAGCGTGAGGCAACTTCTGACCTTACTGGTGAGCGTGGTTCTCTGATGGGTGCTATTCAGGGCCTTTTGCTTGCACAGTATGAAGTGCTTCGTGAGCATGGACATTCTCCCTCAGAGGCTTTCAACGAGACTGTTGAGGAACTCACTCAGAGCTTAGGCCCGTTGTTTGGTGAGAAAGGTATGGATTGGATGTATGCCAACTGTTCTACCACCGCTCAGCGTGGTGCCCTCGATTGGGCTCCCCGTTTCCACGATGCTATCAAGCCGGTAATGGAATGGCTCTACTATTCTGTAATCACGGGTAATGAGGCTCAGATTAGCATTGATGCGAACTCAAAGGCTGACTATCGTGCTGGTTTGGAGAAAGAACTGGAAGCTATGCGCAACCAGGAGATGTGGCGTGCCGGTGAGACCGTCCGCAAACTTCGTCCCGAGAACAACTAATTTCTACTTTATATAATAGAAAGCGAGAGCGCCTGGGCTTCGGCCTTGGCGCTCTTTTTTTTAGGAAAGGCTTATGAAACTGCCATCCACATGGATGATTTCTTCATCGACAAGAAATTTGAGGGCTGCATCCAGTAGATAGGATGGAAGCATGATGGTATTGATGTCGGTGATGAGATGCGGCTGATGGTCGCTTAGTAGCGCAAGAATGCTTTCTTTGGCGGGAGCAAATCTTTTTTCCGGCATGTCTTTGTCATGAAAGGAAAGGCAAACATCGCATTGGCCACAGTCATGTGTGTGCTTTTCGCCGAAATAATTTAGCAGCTGACGGGAACGGCAAACACGCTCATCCGTAGCATAGTGAATGACGGCTTCAATCCTTTTCTTGTACTGTTCCTTTCGTTCTTCATAGACACTGGGCGGAATGACAAGACGCTCTAATTCCTCACGGCGTTGCAGATAGGTGATGCTGGGTACCTTGCGATGGGGAATGAAATGAATGATATGACGGTCGGAGAGATTTTTCAGAATCATGTAGATCTGTGGCTGTGTAAGTCCCGTTTTATGACCTATCGCCATTTCGTCGATAAAGCAGAAGTCGGTAAAAAGTCCGCCATAGGTACGCAGCAGGGAAGTAATCACTTTTCTCTGGTTCTCGCTGAGGTCATCCAAACGGTCCAATTGGTTGCGACTCAATAAAAAATGAACGCGTGCATTGTAGTCGTTGTTCTCATCATAGGCTATATAACCGGCCCGTGAGAGTATCTTCAAAGCGGAGTCAACTTGAATGGGGAAATGATTGTAAGTGCGGCAGAAAAGGTCTATGTCAAAATCCTTGGTTATGCCATAACCGTCACCCATGGCCAACTGATAGAAATAGGCCAGATGTTCATATACCTTTTTTATATAGTCCTTCTCAGGGAAAGAATCTGCGATACGTTTGGATAGCTTTGCCTTGTCGTGGTTGTTATAGAGCAAAACAGCATAACTTTTTTTCCCGTCGCGCCCAGCCCGTCCTGCTTCCTGAAAGTAGGCTTCTAAGGAATCGGGACAATCCATGTGGATAACGAGGCGCACATCTGGTTTGTCAATACCCATACCGAAAGCATTGGTAGCCACCATTACCCGTGCCTGGTCGTTTTGCCATATTTCCTGTCGTTCGTCCCTCACTTCACCGTCGAGACCGGCATTATAGTTCAGGGCGCTGATTCCGTTCTTCAGCAACAGGTCTGCAATTTCTCTGGTTCTCTTACGGCTGCGCACATAAACAATGGCACAACCTTCTACCATCTTCAGTATATGGAGCAGTTGCTCATCTTTGTCAGTAGCCCGTCTCACAATATAAGCCAGATTCTTCCGCTCATAGCTCATGCGGAAAACATTGAAACCCTCCCTAAGTCCTTCCCGAGGGGAGGGATTTTGATTACCATCTGGGGAGTTATGCATACCAAACTTCCCTCCCTTCGGGTGGTATTGAGGTTGGACGTTTGGGTGCTGGAGTTTTTCCTGTATATCTTTGATCACCTCGGGTGTGGCTGTAGCCGTCAATGCCAAAACGGGAGCTTCTGGTTTCAGTTTCCGGATTTTCCTGATTTCCAGATAGGATGGACGGAAATCGTAACCCCATTGTGAGATGCAGTGGGCTTCATCAACGGTGATGAAACTCACGTGCATGTGATTCAGTTTTTTCTGGAAAAGTTCACTGCCGAGTCGTTCTGGTGAAACATAGAGTATCTTTATTCCTCCAAAGATGGCATTCTCAAGGGTTACAATGATTTCCTCACGGCTCATACTGCTGTAAATGGCAGCAGCCTGAATACCAATGTGACGCAAATGTGTTACCTGGTCTTTCATCAGGGCAATGAGAGGCGTAATGACGATGCAGACCCCATGCATAGCCAATGCCGGAACTTGGAAAGTGATACTCTTACCGCCGCCCGTGGGCATCAGACCTAAAGTGTCATGTCCACTGGCGATGCTCTCAATAATCTCCCGCTGAATGCCGCGGAAGTCTTCGTAGCCCCAGTAAGTCTGTAATAGATTTATGAATTGAGAATGTAGAGTGTAGGATGTAGAATTATGATTACTCTCATCTGCAATATGATCTGCAGATTCTGGATTTGGAAAGTTATCAATATTCTCCATTCTACAATCTACATTCTGCATTTTGCGAGCGTCACTCTTCATTTTCTGCAGCTCTGATATCCTCAATCTGCAGCTGAACGTCACCGTGCTTATAGATATTGTCCTCGATGGTATAGGCAATATCGAAAGCACGTTTACTCTTAATGTAGCGGGCTGAAGCACTCTGACCGAAAGCAATGCCATTCATCACGTTGTTCGATTTCGAATCCACGAGTTCCAGTTTGATATGCTCCTGGTCGCGACCTACCACCTTGGAGGTGCCGAAATCATAGACGTTGTTGGTGCAGAAGATAGGCTTTTCATTCTCAGGACCAAAGGGGCCGAAACGCTTCAGGTCGTTATGGAGTTTACGGGTGATATCCTTGAAGTCGATTACCACGTCGATATCGAGTGAGGCTTCTGTCTGCTGAGGCATAATATGCTCTTCCACATACTTCAGAAAACGGTTGCGGAACTCAGGCACATCTTTCCATAGCAGGGTTATACCGGCCGCATAGGTGTGGCCGCCGAAGTTTACCAGAAGGTCGCGACAACTCTTGATGGCACTATAGACATCAAACCCCGCAATACTGCGGGCTGATCCTGTAGCAAAATCTCCATCGCGGGTGATTACCACCGTTGGACGATAGTAGATTTCCGTTAGACGTGAAGCCACGATTCCGATGACGCCTTTCTTCCAGTTTTCATCATAGAGCACGATACTCTTCCGCTTATACTGGCTTTCGATGCGGGCCACAATCTGGTTGGCCTCCTCGGTCATCTGCTTATCAATATCGCGGCGTTGCTCGTTATATTCATTGATATGCTTGGCTTTCTCGAGTGCGGAATTGTAGTCTTTTTCTACCAGCAGGTCCACGCTCTCCTTACCGTTCTCCATACGTCCTGAGGCATTGATGCGCGGTCCTATCTTGAACACGATGTCACTCATGGAAATGTCGCGCCCGGAAAGTCCGCAGATGTCAATGATTGACTTCAGACCAATGGTCGGATTCTGGTTCAGTTGTTTCAGACCATGATAAGCCAGGATGCGGTTCTCGTCTGTTACCGGTACAATATCTGCCGAGATAGCTACTGCTACAAAGTCGAGCAATGGGATGAGTTGCGAGAAAGGTATGCCATTGTTCTTGGCGAAGGCTTGCATGAACTTGAAGCCGACACCACAACCACAGAGATGCTTGAAGGGGTAGGGGTCATCCTCGCGCTTGGGATTGAGGATGGCCACTGCCGGAGGCATCACCTCGTCGGGCACATGATGATCGCAGATAATAAAGTCGATGCCTTGTTCCTTGGCATAGGCTATCTCCTCGATGGCCTTGATACCGCAATCGAGGATAATGATCAGTTTAACACCAGCCTGCTTAGCATAGTCTATTCCTTTCTTACTTACGCCATATCCCTCTTCATAACGGTCGGGGATATAGTATTCAATGTTAGAATAGAACCGTTGCAGGAATTTGTACACCAGCGCAACAGCTGTGCATCCATCTACATCGTAGTCGCCGTACACCATGATACGCTCTTTACGTCCCATTGCGTCATTCAGACGATCCACGGCCACGTCCATATCCTTCATCAAGAAGGGATTAATGAGGTCGTTAAGCTGCGGACGGAAGTAACGCTTTGCCGCCGACTCTGTGGTAATGCCTCTACGCAGTAATATCTGCGCCAGCAAGGGGCTTATACCCAACTTGCTGCCGAGGTCTTCAGCCGCCTGAGTCTGTTGTGGTGTAGGTGCTTCGTAATTCCATTTGAAATGCATTTATATCGTTTTTATTTTCTTTCATGTAGGGTGCCGCTGTTGAAACGGATATATGGTAGGTTTGTACACGTATGTACATAATGCGCTTCAAAGTTAAAAAATAAAAACGAGAAAGACGTGGTTTTTGAAAAAAAAAATCAAAAACCACGTCTTTTTTAACTTTTAGAAATTCTTTCCCTCCCTAAGTTCCCCTCCATTCTTCCCTCCAATCTCCCCTCCTTTTGAAGGAGGGGCAGGGATGGTTAAGCAAGCTGCATTAGGGGGCAGGGATAGTTAGTCTGGGCAGCGCCAGTTTTCCTCTCCCTAAGCAGGGAGAGGCTAAGGGTGGATCTCTTTATATCCCCAACTTCTTACGGATATCCTTAGGAACGGCGTTCTTGTTAACGAGGAAGTCCATGGTGTTGGCTGCTACAAAGGCTTTGGTCATATACCAGATTCCCTTGTAATCGCCAGTCTCACCCCAAGAATTCTTCACCATATAATATTCCTTGCCGTTCTGATCTTTTGCCAGACCGTAGATGTGCATACCGTGGTCGTCTGTCAGGGTCCAGTTGTCGAATTCCTGCTGACGGAGTTCCTGTGTGGGAACTATCTCGGGAGCCTTCACACCCAGAGAATCAATCACGCTCTTCTTTTTGGCGGGAGTCATTTTGGTCCATTTAGCCTGATCACTTCCTGCCAGACTCTGTGTGGCCTTGTCGTCAACGGCGATACCCAGTCCGTCGCGGGTGAAGCCGTCGCTACTCACGTCACCACCCCAGGCTACGGTGTAGCCATTGGCAAGTGCGTTGTCAATGATGCGCATCATCTCGTCCATAGGAACATTATAGCTGCGCTCCCAGCGCCAGTTGTCCTGAACTTCTACGGCGAAGTCGGTGTAGAAAGGATGATGGGTGAAAGAAGTGATGCTTACATAATCATCCCAGTTGAGGCCGAGGCTCTGTGCAAAGCTCAGTGGCGTATATTTCTTGCCTTCGTAGGTGAACTCCTCAGGGCACTTGCCCAGATAAGCATCGAGGATACCCTGCAGACCTACAGCCCACTGACTTGACATCTTCTTGGCAGTACTCTTAGAGACAGCAGCCACATAGGGCTCCATCACGGAGAAGAACTCGTTGAAGTTTGCAAGTGAATCTCCGGTCAGACTGCCGGGAGCAGCCATGGCACTTTCAGGAACAACACCTTTTTCACGGAGAAGTACAAGCACGTCGCCGGCGCTTCCGCCCTGTGAGAACTGGCTGTCACCATGCATACGAACGGTCAGCCATGCGCGATCCATGTAGTCCTTGTTGGCGATGTACATCTCAGCCAAATCATAGGTTTTGCCACTCTTCTTCAGGATTTCGCTCTCGAAGAAGGAGAGGGTAGAGTAAGCCCAGCACGTACCTGAACGGTTCTGGTTCTTAATACTGGTGATAGGCATCTCCTTGATGGTTGTGAAAACAGGCTTGTTAGGATTCTCAGCATCCTTCTTGTCTTGAGCCTGAGCACCGGTAGCCAGCATAGCCACGAGTGCTAATGTCATGATTTTCTTCATAATAATACTTTTATTTGATAATATGATTTTCGATATTTACTGAACACAAAATTCACAAAATCTGACATTAGTTTCTGAGCATTTCGTTTTTATGCCTTTTCAGCGGCATGGCTTTTGTGAATTCTGTGTTCTATTTTTATTTCTTCAATTACTCAATTTCTAAACTCCTCCATATCTGCAGGATGATACGGAATGCGCTCTTCTCCGAGGAAACGGCAGCCATCCTTTGTAATGAGGATGTCGTCCTCAATACGGATACCACCGAAGTCCTTGTAGGTCTCCAGCAAGTCGTAGTTGATGAAGTCCTTATGCAGACCTTGTGAGCGCCAGTCGTCAATCAACGCGGGAATGAAGTAGATGCCTGGCTCATCGGTCATCACGAAACCTTCCTTCAGTCGTTTGCCGCAACGCAAAGCATTCGTTCCAAACTGTGTGCTGGGCTGAATCTCATCATCAAAACCCACGTAGTTCTGTCCCAGACCTTCCATGTCGTGAACGTCCATACCCATCATGTGACCCAGTCCGTGAGGTAGGAACATGGCATGGGCGCCAGCCTGAACGGCCTCTTCCACGTCACCTTTCATCAGTCCTAACTCCTTCAACTTGCGTGTCATCATGCGGCAGACTTCCATGTGTACGTCATACCACTTGATACCAGGCTTGGCTACATCGAGCACATAGTCGTGACATGCTTCAACGATACTGTAGATTTCCAGTTGTCGCTGGGTGAATTTTCCGCTGACAGGATAGGTTCGGGTATTATCCGAGCAATAGAACTCTGCATTCTCTGCACCAGCATCACAGAGTGCCAAACGGCCTTCCTCCAGTTTGTTAAATGAAGGATTGCCATGCATAATCTCGCCATGCTGGGTGAAAATGGTGGCAAAACTCTCGTGCATGCCCAGCGAATGGGCCATACCGTCCACTTGTCCGCCAATATATTTCTCCGTCATGCCCGGACGGGTAAGTTTCATAGCCGTCGTGTGCATCTGATAGCCCACGGCACACGCTTTTTCAATCTCCGCTATCTCCAGTTCCGATTTCACCTCACGCATATGCACAATGGCCATGATGAGCTCCACGGAAGCCGATTCCTTCTGTTGGGCAGGATGAATGCCGAGCAGGTCGAAGATTTGTATCTTGGTGTCATAACGGTAAGGTGGCAGGAAATGAATCTTGCGCTTCAGTCGCAATGCGTCGTTGCAGATTACCTGCAACTGCTTCATAGGAGCCGTTTCAGCCACGCCCACCTGATCAGCCATATCCCTGACGGAATCCACCGAACCGAACCAAACGATATCCTCAATGTCGATGTCGTCGCCCACCAGCGTCTCCGTGGCATTATCGATATCAATCACGCCCACCAGACCGTCGCGCTGCTGTCCGAAGTAGTACAGGAACGAAGAGTCCTGGCGGAAAGGATAGTAAGCATTGCCGGGGTAGTTGCATGGAGCCTCATTGTTGCCGAAGAGCAGGATTATGCCACTCTCCATGTGCCGCCGCAGCTCCTGACGGCGCTCAATATATACTTCTTTTTGGAACATTTTGACAATTTGTTATAGATTGCGGCCACAAAGTTAGAAAATATTCTGCATAAAACCAAATATTAATTATTAATTAAGGTGTAATATATAAAGGAATCTCTATGAAGTTGAGAGAATGAAAAAAATGGGAGAGCGAGTATTATATCCAAATACATGAGTCGCTTATAAAGCATTTTCTTACGTTTTTGTCGTTATATTCAGAAAATAACTCCAAATCAAAACTTTTTTGTAAAAAAACAAACAAAAAGTTTTCTCATAATATTATTTTTATTTAATTTTGCAAGATAAAATGCAGAATAGTTTGCTAAAAAGCAATCAACTATAAAACGAATAATATAAACAAAAATATAAAAATGAAAAGATTACTCTTATCATTAATTTCCATGCTTGTTATTGGTTCAGCATGGGCTGATGGTGTAACTCCTACAGATTTGACTACATTTGATGATGTCATTTATGCTAATAGTTCCACAGTTTTAAGAGGAACGGCAAGTTTTAATTTGCCAATTTATGTTAAAAGCCATCAAAATTTTACAGCTGTTGATTTTTCTTTGGTCTTACCAGATGGTGCAACTGTTAAAGACCTTAATGGCATAGAACAAAGTCGTAGGAGATACGAAAAGACATCAGGTAGTGATGTGTATGAGTATAATCAACAGTCGGACGGTTCATATAGAATAATTGGTACAGGAACATGTGACAGAGGTTATGCTTCTGGCGATGATGTTTATAGTTATGTGACAATTGATATAAGTGGACTAGAAGCAGGAGAATATCCTTTAATCATTAAAAATACCACAATTGATGGATTTATGGATCCTGACACTGGCGTTAAAACAGGTGAAGCAAGTGCAGTGATTTCTAATGAAATAACTACTACTCTTACAATAACCGATTGCCTTGTATTTAATGAAACTGCGACTGAACTGCCAGGTTATGAGGCTAATGCAACTGCTAAAGTGATTGTTAATCGCAATATTGAGGCAGGCAAGTGGAACACAATCGTTTTGCCATTTAAGCTATCTAAGGGTGATTTTGCCAGTATCTTTGGATCTGATGCCGAAGTAGCTACATTTAATTCTTGGAAGGTAATTGACGAAGACGAGGATATAATTCCAGAAGCTATAGAGATTAATTTTGCAACTTATAAGGCTGCTCTTTTAGGGCTGGCTGCCGGAACTCCATATCTAATAAAGACATCTAAAAGTATCGAGACATTTGAGGTAGATAATGTTACTCTTGTTAAAGAAGTAGACAATATACCAGCTTATGATGAATTGTATAAGCAAAAAGGTGTGTTCACAGGTTCATTTGTAAAGACGGTTGTACCTGAAAATGGCTTGTTTATTAGTAATGGAAAATTCTATTATTCTGTTGGAAAGACAAATATTAAAGGTTTCCGTGGATGGTTTGTATTGGATGCTATTCTTAATAAAGAAATTGGATCTGCTAAGATTGGCTTCTGCGTGGACGGCGTAGCTGCGGGAATTGAAGACTTGCATACGATTGCACCCGCAGAAGGCATTTACGACCTGAGTGGTCGCAAGATTAAACTCGAAGGTGATGACCTCTCTCGTCTGCCGAAGGGTGTCTACATTGTGGACGGTAAGAAAGTGACTGTAAAGTAATGATTATAGGATTAAATTAAAAGAATAAGATTATGAAGAAAACAGCATATATAGCCCCAGCGATCAAAACACGCATTATTTATATAGAATCGGTGCTTGCGTCTGCAAGTAAAGATGTGAAATCAAATAATGGTATTGATTATGGAGGTGTAGACGAGGAGGGAACTCACGAACCATCCGCTAAGGACGACGACTTTTTCTGGGATTCATCCATAGACGAATAAAATAAATACTCCCGTTATCAATCGATAACGGGAGTCTTGCTTTTAGGGCTTTGACTATCACTAGAGATTTTATTACTCCCGTCATTGTCATTTTAATAGTCCTTACCATTAAACAGCTGCGAAGCAGCGCATAAACAGCCCGAAGGGCGCTTAACCTATTAACCCCTTATTGAGGGATGGGGCACGGGTGAGGCTTATTGTAAGAATGAATCAGAAGCCTTGCTTCCACGGCATTCTTACGTTGCTTAAATGGCATTCTTACATTGCTTCCACGGTATTTAAACAAGGCTTCCACCGCAAAGAGACAAAAGGGCCAGAAAAACGATGATCAATGACTAAGACGAAAACTATTTAAAGACAAAAGGAACATAAGATTTTATAAAAAGCTTTCGTGAATGGCGTTGTTAAATAATTGTGGTAATAACGGGTATTACTTTCAGATTCACTACAATGGGTGACCCTAATATCGCATAAAAACTCTGTGTCTCCGCGTCTCTGTGTACCAATATGATGTGAAACAAAAAACAACCCCACACCTCACCAAATCTTCCAGACCCCCTTTATTTACTAGGGTTTCAGCGGGTGAGGTGTTCTCCAAACACCTCACCAACATCTCACCATATATTAGTAAAAGTTTAAGCGCCTTCGGCAGTTTAAGCGCACTTCAGGCTGTTTAATGTTTTTTCTTTCAAAAACGACATGGTGAGGTGTTGGTGAGATGCTGATGAGGTGTTTTGCAAACACCTCACCCGCTGGAACTCCTTTAAACACTGGGGTTCCAGACGATTTTGTGAGGTGTTGAGTGTTGAGTTAAAAGTGATGAGTGATAAGTGGTTATCGTCAACATACATCATTCACCTTCCGAAGCGCTTAAACAGTCGTTTTGCGACGCTTAAACCCTTACCATTAAACAGCTGCGAAACAGCGCTTAAACAGCCAAAGGCGCTTAAACAGCCCGTAGAGCGCTTAAACCCTTACCACCCCCCTTATATATAAATAAGGTCATAATTAGGCCCTAATCACTCCCCGAATCTTTAACTTTTCGTCAGTGATTAGGCCCTAATCGCTCACGAAAACTATAAGTTTTCAAATCCCCCTATGCAGAAGGGCCAGGGGTAGGCTATTTTAAACAGCTGCGAAGCAGTGCTTAAACCCTTACCAAGGTCATAGTCCTTCGTTTTTCGTTTTTCGTCACTCCCTTCCCTTCAGGGGAGGGTTGGGGTGAGGCTCTTAAATGGGGCTGGGGTGAGGCTTTAAGAAAAGGCGCCCACTTTTCAGTGAGCGCCCTTTCTTTGAAATATTAGGAATAATTATTCTTCCTCTTCACCTTCTTCTGCCCAGACATCCCAGACATTGAATGACTTGGCATCGCCACCTACATCCTCACCTTCTCCAGTGTCTGAACCAACTCCGATATTATCGCCAGGCAACTCACCATCCATCTTCATCGACCATGCGGTAACCATCAGTTCAGAAGCCAACTTCGTTGTGTCAGTTGTGGGCTTTATATATAACTTTTTCATCATCTTATCTGTCCTCCAAAATTATTTCTTAATCACTTTCTTACCATTCACAATGTACATACCACTCGGAAGTTGCTTCTCGTCGACGTCGATGCGGCGGCCCTGCAGGTCATAAACACCGTCGATGACAATCTTAGGTTCGGCCACAGCACTGTTGATGCCTGTTGTATCAAAGTCATCGAATGTAGCAAACTTGCTCTGCTGCGATGATGGTGATGTCATTGAATAACCGTTCAGCGTTACGCGCCACCAGCATCTAAATGGATTAACATAAGCATTACCATTCACAAACTTTCTGAAGGTATAGTTATAAGTATTGTCGGCCTTCTTCTCAGACTTGAAGATGAAGTCATACTTCTTCAGCGGATCCACCTTCATATACTGTCCTTTCATGGTGACGACATCTTCACTGTTAGAGCACTTTATGCTAAGGTCGTGATCATCTGTCATATCTATACGGAAGTTACGGTCTGCCTCATCATCAGCACCATACATTTCGTATGTGTATTCATTTATGGTATTACCATCTTCATCTGTGGAAACAGCTGGCTTAATCATCAAAGGTACACCGCAAGGAATCTCTGAGATTTGCGTGAACTTCAGGTGGAATGTGCCTCCGTTCAATCTCACTTCGCTCAGTCTGGCAATCTTGGCTCCCTCACCGAAAAGGTCATTAATCTGAGCCTGTGTTGTTGCTATATAATTAGTTGTATTTGAAATACGCTTCGGGAAGATCACGGTTGACCATTTACCTGCAGTGAAGATTGTTGGTATCTCAGGAATTGGGAGCAATTCATTGCCATAATTATTATTGTTTGCATCCAACTCTTTCCAAACGTTATGGCTTTTATATGCATTCAATTGAGTCGAGGCTACATAGAATTTGGCATTATTCACATGGCTACCGCAGTTTGTCTTGTTGGCGTCAAAAGTCTTCGAGTTACCATCCAAGCCCTGCAAGTCGGCAGGCTCACCAAGAACATAAACTTCTTCCAAACTCTCGCAACCATGGAAGCAAGCACCGTCGATATAAGTGACTGAAGCCGGAATGGTCAGTTTCTGAATTCCAGTACAACTACATAGGAAGTGCGGGCCAATATACAGCAAGGTATTGGGCAGACGAACATAGCTCAAGGCATCCATGTACTGGAAAGGCGAGCCATAGCTCTTACCCTCGATGCGTGTGATACCGTCTGCAAGATACACATTTTCAAGCCTGCGGCAGAACCAGAAAGTAAAGTCCTCTATGGTGCGTATTCTCGTAGTTCCAAATTCCGTACTGTTATGGTCAGGGCACTCCTGAAGCTCTACGTCAATCAGGTTCATACAACACTCGAAGGTACCCTGTCCCAGATACGAAACAGTCCAGGGTATCTGGATTTCACTTAATGCATCGCAACTCATAAAAGCATAATCGCCAATTGAAGCGATATTGCAGTCTTCGGCAAAAGTAACTTCTGCAAGATATTCATTACGATGGCTGTTGATGTTGTTATGAACGATAACTGGAGTAGAGTGGGTTGGTTCGCCCCCCGCACTAACGTTATTAGTTGAACAATAATCCAAATCATTCTGAGCAGTCTTTGCATAGCACATTCCCCACTTTTGGATGGCAGTCACATCATGCTCATTACCATCAGGGTCTTCAGCTGTTGCAGGGATTACGACTGAAGTTCTTTCTGAGTATTTTATCGTATGTGTGCGTTCATAGAAATACGTGTACTCTGGGTCAGTAGTGACTGTTACATTTACCGCACCATAACCATGATAGTCCAGACGTCCCAAACACTTATAGTTTGCTCTTGTACCAGCACCATCATTATCATCATCACTTACATTGTTTGTTGTACGATTTGTAGTAGTTGTCAATTGGGCGTTTGCACCATTATAAACAGACCCCCCCCAACTAGCTTCGTATGAAACGGTATCAGTCACTTGCTTTGTCTGGCCCAAATACAGTCTCACAGCAACACCACCATTAGGTGCAGCCTCTGTAGAACTTCCCGTTCTATTGTACTTAGTTGAGAACTCGAGACCAAGTTCCGTGTCATACCACGTTGTCTTTTGTGTATCAACCCATACCTTTTCGGCAGACACATTGCTCACTCCCATCACCAGAAGGGCAAGCATCATAAAGAGTTTAAAATGCTTCATAATTAATTTAATTTTTTTTATTGAAATATTGTTCTTGTTTATTTGTTTTGTAAAACTATCTTACTGTGTCCTTATTTATATTTAGTTTATCTATATGCAAATTTACATAAGATGGGAGAATTATAATTATTCCATATGGAGAAATTTCTGATGTTATCTAATTTTATTTCCGACAAATTTTTTAAAACACTGAAAATCAATAAGTTTAATGAGGTGTGCAATAAATGTGTATAAAAACTGTAAATATTTTTGATATTTCTTATTTGATTTTTCGTATTTCCACAATACTGATTTTTTATGTCAAAATGAGCTTTCAGAAGTCATAATGAATGTTTTCTACGACGAAAACAAAAATGACCGTTTCATCGGTTTATTCTTCAAATTATTTGTAAAAATTCGTTCCTGTTATCAAGAAACACGTCAGAAGTAAAGATCCGCCTCAACTTTCGCTGTCGCTGCAGTTGACATTCATTCATCGGCCGATAACGAAAGACATATAGCTCTTTCTCTATTTCTATTTAATCAGATACCTGTGGTGACTATTAAATATATCCTTATGACAGAATTCTCAACAAGCTGAAAGACAGCTAGTTCTGAATGAAATGTAAAATTTTCAGTTGAATGAATAATTTTTTTTGTCGGTTTTCTTGTCAGTTTCCAAATTATTCCATATTTTTGCAGAAAATAATGTAGGACATATTTCTTTACCACTAAATATATGGACACAAACAAAACAACCAGACTTCCTCTATGGACCAAACTTTTAGGCTTGCTGCTGCTGTTGACCGCAACAGCCAAGGCTGATGTCTATCATCTTGATTCTATTCGAAATCTCTATATCACGGATGCGCCAACGGCTTGGGAACGCATTGACAGTCTGGGTCGTCGGTTGGAAGCTAACGACTGGGAAGGATGTGCACGTTCGGATTATGAACTGTTGTGCAGCCGCATCTGTATCTATATGGATAATGAGGTGGGGTGTGTGCGCCATGTCTATCGTGCCTACGATTATGCGCGCAAAGAGAACAACACAAAGAATCGGCTGGAGGCTTTGCTCGTGATGTGCAACGTGGATGAGCGCATGGGTTATGAATCCTTGATGCGGCGTAACGGTGGACTGATGAACCGGATTGCCTCGCGTTCAAAAGATTACCGCTACTTTTTAGCGATTGCCAAATTATTTGAGGCGTCTTCAAACAAAGGACCCCGGAACCTGAAAAGATGCCTGAAACTACTGGAAGATGCTGACAGTATAACCCGAAAGGAAGCCACAGGGCAGATGGCTCAGCATATTCATACAGAAATAGGATTGGTAAGACAACGTTTTCTTTTTGAAGGCGGCGAGTATAGGCGGGCCTATGAAGAAGGACAGAAACTGATTGGCGGTCTCCGAAACGCTCTGCAAAATGGAGCGGGGAAGAAGAATGATTATGTCAATGCCATGTTGCTGGTGGCTACTACAGGGCAAAGCCGTATCTGTCAGCGACTACTGAAAATGGATGAGGGCGAGAGATACTACAATGAAGCTTTGGAAATGCTGGAGCGTTACCCGTATGTCCCGCATCAGCGAATTTACCTCGCTCACTATCTTGCTGAGAGCGGAAGAGCGGCAGAAGTGACGGGAATGCTGAGTCCTATGCTTGATAGAAAAATGGTCTCGCATGATGCACGGGATGCACTGGAACTCGTCCTTCGCTCGAAGATGGCATGTGGTGACAAGGAAAATATGGACTCTCTTACTTTGCGCTATCTGAACATCTCGGAGCGTTTGCGCAAACGTGACTGGGCTATCTCCAACCAAGAAATTGATGAGAGTTTCCGTACGGTGACACAGGTGGAGGCTGATGCACGAGTGCGGCTGGAACGCTTTCGAAATTATACCTATATGGCTGTGGCTTCTGCTTTGATCCTGCTGCTGCTTATTCTGTTGTACTTTATTATAAAGAGGTATAGGAAACGCCTCTCCGACAACAAGTATCTTTTTGAACGAGTGAAAGAGTCGGTGAAGCAACAGCCCCTTCCGCCCAAAGAAGTACCTGAGAATGAAAAGGAGTATCTTGCCCAGGTGCTGACTGATTATATGAAGGAAGAGGAACGGTTCCGTGATCCTAAGTTTTCGACAAGTGCATTGGAGAAAGAATTAGGTGTGAAGAAATATGCGCTGAATCTGGCGTTTCAGGAAGTGACGGGCCTCTCCATTTCCGATACGCTACAGCAGATGAGATTGGAATATGCCCGCAATTTGGTGGAGAATACGGATGATATCCTGGAAGTGGTAGCCACGAAATCGGGCTTCGGCAGCGACCGCACGTTCTATCGCCTGTTTCGTCAGGCCTATGGCATCACTCCAACTGCCTACCGAAAGATGCACCGCATTGTAGAAGATGACAATAATTAATTTTGTGGAGTGAAAAGATTTTACTATCTTTGCAACCAAATACTTTTATAGCATTTGAAATGGGTTTTATTGAACAACATCTTACAAACAGTGAGCAGATAGTCCATAAAGGGCGTCTGCACTGGTTTGCCTATGCCGGTGGTCTGGTATTGATTGCTGCCCTGTGGGCTGTAGCTATGGTGATTCTTGCCTTCAACGCGCCTGAGATTTGGGCATTTGTCGTGGTTACCATCCTGGCTTTGCTGGTGGGTTATTGCTATGTGTGGCTGGTGAGCAAGAACACAGAATACTATATTACCAGCAAGCGGCTGATTGTGAAGAAGGGTATCATTCAGCGCAATACCTCAGAACTCCGGCTGGTGAAATGCGAGGGTGTGATGGTGGAACAGAGCATGCTGGGACGGTTGTTCAACTATGGAACTATCAAAATTACCACGGGCGAAGTGGTGAACACCTATAAGTTTATTGCCAGTCCTATCCGTTTCCGTACGAAACTGAACGAGACGCTCGACAAGATAGACATTTCCAAGTCGCTGGAGGATAATCTGTAAACATGAGGATAGACCGTAATACGGGTCTGGTACTCGAAGGAGGTGGCATGCGAGGCGTGTTTACCTCTGGGGTACTTGATGCTTTTATGAAGCATGGACTTTACTTCCACTATGTGGTGGCGGTATCGGCAGGAGCCTGTAATGGCGTTTCGTATATGAGCCGCCAAATCAGGCGTGCACGTATTGCCAATATCGACATGCTGGGATACTTCGGCTATATAGGGCTGAAGAATCTGGTGACTCAAGGAAGTATCTTCGACCGTCAGTTGCTTTACGATGATTTCCCCAATAAACTGGTGCCTTTCGACTGGGATACTTACGTGAATACCGGGGATGAGTTTGAGGTGGTGACGACGAATTGCAAGACAGGTCGGACGGAATATCTCTCGGAATATAAGAATCCGCAGCGCCTTAATGATATCATCATGGCTTCTTCGGCTATACCTTATGTGACTAGTATGGTGGATGTGGATGGCACACCAATGCTCGACGGAGGTATCGTGGACAGCATTCCTGTGCTGCACTCCATTGAACGTGGACATGATTTCAATGTGGTCATTTCGACCCGTAACTTAGGTTTTCGTTTGAAGGAACATGATATTAAAGTTCCGCCTGTGGTTTATGATGACTATCCCCGTCTGCGTGTAGCCTTGAGTCATCGGGTGGAGGCTTACAATGACCAATTGGAAATGATAGAGCGTATGGAGCGTTGGGGCGAAATCGTGGTGATTCGTCCGGAACGTCCGATGGAGGTAGGACGTGTGGAACGCGACTTAGAAAAACTCGAACGACTTTATGAAGAAGGGTTTCAGTTGGGAGAAAGGTTCTGTGGGAATTTAGAAATCTAAATAATTTAGTGATTTAGAAAATGAGAAATGAGAAATTGGATGTGCAAAACCAAACAATTTCTCATTTTCTCATTATTTCATTTTATTCATTTCAAAAGCTCGCTGGCAAGCGTTTTCAGCTTTTCAATTGTATCTGCCTTTACGGTGGATTCCACGGTAACAATGGGTTCTACAATGGTTATCTGCTTCATGGCCTCCATAGCTTCACGCATCTTCTTACCTGCTGCAGGAGCCCACGAGCCATTTTCGATGATGGCCACACGGCGCTTCTGGTAGTTCTTGATGGCTAAGTGGTGGATGAAGTCTTCCATAATGGGCATCACGCCGGCATCATAAGTGGGAGCTGCAAGTACCAGACGGTCGTAGCGGAAAGCATCTTCTACAGCCTCATGCAGGTCATCACGGCGAAGGTCGCTGATGCTTACCTTTACATCGCTATTTTCCTTAAGGATCTCAGCGAGTTTCTGTGCAGCCTTTTCGGTGTTGCCATGCAGAGAACAGTAGGCGATGAAAATACCTTTGTCTTCTGGCTCATATGAACTCCAGGTGTTATAAGTGTTGAGGTAATACTCCAAGTTCTCATCGAGTACGGGACCATGGAGTGGACAAATCTTCTTAATCTCCAGACCGCTGAGTTTCTTCAGCAGAGCCTGTACCTGAGCGCCGTATTTGCCTACAATATTAAAGTAGTAACGGCGTGCCTCGCATGCCCATCCCTCAGGATCGTCGAAACTCAAGGCACCGAACTTACCGAATGCATCTGCGGAGAACAGAATCTTTTCTTTCTGTTCGTATTCCACAATCACTTCCGGCCAATGAACCATGCTTGCGGTAAAGAACTGAAGGGTGTGCTCACCTAATTCCAAAGTGGAATTGTCTTTTACGGTGATGAGGCGGTCTGCAGGAACGGGTTTACCGAAAAAGCGTGTCATCATCTTTACAGCCAACATAGAACAAACGACCTTCATTTCAGGATAGGTGTCGATCATTTCCTTAACCAGAGAAGAGTGGTCGGGTTCCATGTGACTCACGATGAGATAGTCGGGCTTGCGGTCGCCAAGTACTTCTGCAAGATTTGCTTTCCATTCATCGGTCTTCCGCTCATCGATGGTGTCGAGCACAGCAATTTTCTCATCCATGATAACATGTGAGTTATACGAAATGCCTTCTGGCGTCTCGTACTGTCCTTCGAACAAATCGAGTTCGCGGTCATCGGCTCCGATGTAATAGATGTTGTCTGTAATTTTGTTCATGTTATTGAAATTTAGAATATCTCTTTTCTCAGTTATTATTCTTCGAATCAATTTTGTAGTCGCCTTCGGCGAGAAATCTTACAAATATAATCAAAAATATATTGCTTGATTTTGGATAAGATTTGTAGAATATCTGCCCGTAGGGCACTTACATTTATTCGCTTAATAGTTACTTTTCTTCGTTTCCCAACAGGTCGGGACGCAATTCTCGGGTGCGGCGCAGGGCCTCGTCCATTTCCCATTGCTTGATTTTGGCCTCGTGGCCAGAGAGCAGGATGTCGGGGACCTTCCAACCTTTGTAATCTGCGGGTCGCGTATAGATGGGAGCTGCCAGGAGATCATCTTGGAAACAGTCGCTCAAAGCGCTCTGCTCATCACCAATTACACCAGGAACTACACGCACCACAGCATC